>JBKPSQ010000184.1:0-14794 GCA_046735075.1 Pseudomonadota bacterium | reverse complement strand
GCCCTCCCAGCCGAAGAACAGCTGAAGGAAATCGTCGGCCGTGACCAACGCCAGCATGGCAAAGGTGAACAGCGAGAGATAGGCGAAGAAGCGCGGCCGACTCGGATCGTCCTCCATGTAACCGATGGAATACAGATGCACGAGACCTGAGACGTTAGTGACCACCACCAGCATCACGGCCGTGAGCGTGTCGATGCGGAGCGACCACATCGATTTGAGCGCGCCCGACTCGACAAAGCGCAGCAGCTCGATGCGCACTTCCTGACCCTGCAAAGCGACCTGATAGAAGGCGATCCAGGAGAGAAGCGCTGTCACCAGGACTAGTGTCGTGGTGACGACTTCAGATGCGCGTGCGCCGGCAAAACGGCCGAAGAAGCCGGCAAAGATGGCGCCAAGCAGCGGGAGAAAAAGGATGGCTTGATACATCGCGCTACTTCACCAGTTCCATGGCGAAAAAGAACAGGGTGAGCACGAAGGTGACGGTCCAAAACCACTGAACCAGGATGGGGATTTGCTCGACGAATTCATTCCTGGTTGCGGCCCTCAGGTCAGACGTCCCTCCAGCAGTGATGTATTGTTTGTAGACGGGGTCCTTGATCAGCTCGAATTCCATCAAAAAGCAGAGCCTCGCCAATATCGACCGCATCTTCTTTTGCATCTCGTGGGAAATCAGGAACCCCAAGATCGTCACCAAGAGAGCGATGACGCGCGCCAGGAAGACGATCTCCGTGCTGTAAGCCACAGTGAGCAGGGTGGCATAGGCGGTGACGAGAAATGTCTGCGCAATGAGATACGACTGTATCCGGCTGTGAAGAACGTTGTCGGCATTCTCGGCGAGCTCCCAAGCGGAGATCTTGCAGTCCTCGGGAGCTGACGTGTCTGCAGGGCTGGACATCGGTGTTTGGGGCTCAACCCTTCAGAAGATCGATCTCGGCGACGTCGATTGTGCCGCGGTTGCGGAAATAGACCACCACGATAGCAAGTCCAATGGCCGCCTCTGCCGCAGCGACCGTCAGCACGATCAGCGCGAAGACCTGACCTACCAGATCGTTGTGGAAGGCCGAGAAAGCGACGAGGTTGATGTTCACCGCGAGCAGCATCAGCTCGATGCTCATCAGAATCACGATGACGTTCTTGCGATTGAGGAAGATGCCGAAAATGCCGAGCGTGAACAGGATCGCGGCGACGGTGAGGTAATGCGACAGGCCGATGGTCACGACAGTCCCCTCCCCGACTCGACATGCACGAGCTCAACCGACTTCTCGCGGGTGCGCCCGACTTGCTCTGAGACCGACTGCCGGCGGACATCACGTTTGTGGTGGAGCGTGAGCACTATGGCGCCGACCATAGCGACGAGCAGGATGAGCCCCGCCGCCTCGAACAAGTAAACGTAGCGCGTGTAAAGAATCTGGCCGAGCGCCTCGGTGTTGCTCACTTGTGCAAGTGGCGGCGTGGGTGATTGCACGGTGATATCGGGCGCCGTAACCCAGGCACCGACTATCAGCACAAGCTCGACGAGGAGAAGTAGGCCGATGGTTGCGCCGATCGGTAGATATTTGAGGAAGCCCGCCCGGAGCTCGGCAAAATCGACGTCGAGCATCATCACGACGAACAGAAACAGCACGAGCACGGCGCCGACATAAACCACTACTAGGATCATCGCCAGGAATTCGGCCCCGAGCTGCACAAATAGACCGGCGGCATTGAAAAAGGCGAGAATCAGGAACAGCACGGCATGGACCGGATTCTTCACGGCAATCACCATGAAGGCGGAGCCCACGCACACGATGGCAAACAGATAGAAGAACAGCGCGCTCAGCATTCGGCCATTTTCGTCACTTCATGATTGATGTCATGGCCGGTGGCTCCGGCCAGCCACGATCTCTGCCGGCCTCAAGCCTGCAAAACGTGGATGCCCGGCACTAGGCCGGGCATGACAATGGACAGTTCGGCAGAATAGCTCACCGGACCTTCACCTGTAAGGTGCATCGAGCGCTAGGTTCTTGGCGATTTCCCGCTCCCAACGATCGCCGTTCGCAAGCAGCTTCTCCTTGTCGTAATAGAGCTCCTCGCGCGTCTCGGTGGAAAACTCGAAGTTAGGCCCCTCCACGATTGCGTCGACCGGACAGGCCTCCTGGCAGAAACCGCAATAAATGCATTTCACCATGTCGATATCGTAACGGGTAGTACGGCGGGTACCATCGTTGCGCCGGGGGCCGGCCTCGATGGTGATGGCCTGCGCCGGGCAAATCGCTTCGCACAATTTGCAGGCAATGCAGCGTTCCTCGCCGTTGGGATAACGCCTGAGCGCATGCTCACCGCGGAAGCGCGGCGAAAGCGGCCCACCCTCGTAGGGATAATTCAGCGTCGCCTTCGGTCCGACGAAATATTTCAGGGCGAGCCAAAAGGCTGACAGAAATTCCATCAGCAACAGGGATTTCGCCGATTCGGCCAGGCGTTTCACGCCGGCTCTCCTCTCAGGTTGCGCGCTGCCAGAGTTGCAAGACCAGAGCTACGATGACCACCATCGCAAGCGACAAAGGCAGGAACACCTTCCAGCCAAGCCGCATTAGTTGATCGTAGCGATAACGCGGCACCATGGCTTTCACCATGGCGACCAGAAAAAACAAGAAGCAGACCTTCAAAACAAACCATATCACGCCAGGAATCCAGGTGAAGGGCGGCACCGGAAACGGTGGCAGCCAACCGCCCAGGAATAGGACCGTGCCAAGGCCGCACAACAGCACCACGGCGACATATTCGCCGAGCATGAAAAGCATATAGGGCGTGGACGAGTATTCGACCATGAAGCCCGCCACGAGTTCCGACTCCGCCTCCAGCAGATCGAAAGGCGGGCGGTTCGTCTCCGCCAGCATGGAAACGAAAAACACCACGAACATTGGCAAAAGCGGCAGCCAATACCAGCCGAATACCCCAAATGGGCCATCCTGCGCCTTCACGATGTCGGTGAGATTGAGCGAGCCAGCACAGAGCAGCACGGTGATGATGACGAAGCCGATCGAGACTTCGTAGGAGACCATCTGCGCGGCAGATCGGAGCGCAGCAAGAAAGGCGTATTTCGAGTTCGACGCCCAGCCGGCCATGATCACGCCGTAGACCTGCAAGCTCGAGATGGCAAAGATGTAAAGGACGCCGACATTGATGTTGGCGACCTCCCAGCCTTTGGCGACGGGAATGACGGCCCAGGCCGACAACGCCAGCCCCGCGGTAACGAGCGGCGCCAGCAAGAAGATGCCCTTGTTGGCGCCAGCCGGAATCACGGGCTCCTTGAACACGAACTTCAGAAGGTCGGCGAAGGACTGAAGCAGGCCCCATGGGCCAACCACATTAGGTCCGCGCCGCATCTGCACCGCAGCCCACACCTTGCGGTCGGCGTAGAGCAGGAAGGCGACGATGATGAGCAGAGTGATGAGGATCGCGAGGCTCTGCGCCACGATGAGCGTGAACGGCAATCCGTAACTCGACCAGAACTCAGCCATCGGTGCCGGTCGCCTTGTCGTCTACGCCCGCGTGAATGGCGCTCAAATTCGCCATGATGGCCGACGCGCGCGCAATCGGGTTAGTGAGGTAGTAGTCGTCGACGGCGTGGTCGAAGCGATCCTTGCCCGCTCTCGCGGGTTTCTGAGCAAGCCGCTCTATCGCGCCACCGTCGGCAGCTTCAATCAAACCGAGCAGGGCAAGACGCGGGTGTGCTTCGAAGAGCTTGGCGCGAAGCTCCGTCAGGCTGTCGAATGGCAACGGTTGGCGGAGAACGCCCGATAGCGCTCGGATGACCTTCCAGTCCTCGCGCGCCTCGCCGGGCGGGAACACCGCGCGTGCCGTCATTTGTGGCCGGCCCTCGGTATTCACATAGATTGCGCTTTTCTCGGTATAAGCCGCGCCAGGAAGGATCACATCGGCACGATGCGCGCCGGCATCACCATGGCTGCCCTGATAGATGACGAACGCGCCTCCCAGCCGCTCCATGTCGATCTCGTCGGCTCCGAGCAGATAAACGACATCGAGATTTCCGGTGGACGCTGCCTCGAGTATTCCTTCCACGTCGAGGCCATCCTGAGGAACAAAGCCGATGTCGAGCCCGCCGACCCGCGCGGCCGCGTGGTGCAGAACGTTGAAGCCATTCCAGCCGGCCTTGATCGCGCCCATTGCCGCCGCAACCTTTGCGGCAAGAGCGAGTACCGCCGAGGCGTCCGGGCGGGTGAGTGCTGCCTGCCCCAAGATCAACATGGGACGTTCGGCGCCTTCGAGCTTCTTCAAGAAGGAATGAGATCCATCGGCGACTTTGGCCAGAGTCTCTGGGCCCGCGCCGAGATAGTCGTAGGCATAGGTGAGATCGGCCTCTTCGCCGATCAGCCCGACCGGTAAGCGCGCCTGGCTCTGCCGGATGCGGCTCAGGATGCGCGCATTCAACACCGGCGCCTCGTGGCGCGGGTTGGTCCCGACGAGCAGGAAGCCGTCGGCCTGGTCGATGCCCTCGATGGTGGAGTTGAAGATATAAGTCGCGCGGCCGAGACCAGGATCGAGCTTGGCGCCATCCTGGCGGCAATCGATATTCGGAGATCCAAGCTGCTCGGCGAGCAGCTTCAATGCGAACATCTCCTCGCAACCGGCAAGATCGCCAGCAATTGCCCCGAAGCGCTTGCCCTCCAGCCCTTTCAGCTTTTCGGCAACCAACCTGAAGGCCTCGTCCCAGCTTGCAGGTTCGAGCCTGCCGTTTCGCCTGACATAGGGGCGATCAAGCCTCTGCGTGCGCAAGCCATCCCACACGTGGCGCGCCTTGTCCGAGATCCACTCCTCGTTGATGGCGTCGTTCTCGCGCGGCAGGATGCGCAGCACCTCGCGCCCGCGCGCATCGACTCTGATGGCGCTGCCCTGCGCATCCATGACATCGATCGACGGTGTTTTGGTCAGTTCCCATGGCCGCGCCACGAAGGCGTAAGGCTTGGAGGTCAGCGCACCTACGGGACAGAGGTCGACAACATTCCCCGATAGATTCGAGAACATGCCGCGCTCGAGATAGGTGGTGATTTCCATATCCTCACCACGGCCGATGGCGCCGAGCTCCTGGACGCCCGCCACTTCGGTCATGAAGCGGATGCAACGCGTGCAGTGAATGCAGCGGTTCATGTAGGTGTCGATCAGAGGCCCGAGATATTTCTCCTCGACCGCGCGCTTGTTGTCTTGGAAGCGGCTCGCGTCGAAGCCATAGGCCATGGTCTGATCCTGCAAATCGCATTCGCCGCCCTGGTCGCAGATCGGGCAATCGAGCGGATGGTTGATCAGCAAGAACTCGAGCACGCCCTCGCGCGCCTTCTTCACGGTCTCGGAGTCGGTAATGAGAGTCGGTGGCGTGCCATCACGCGCAGGCCTCAGGTCATTCACGCTCATGGCGCAAGAGGCGACCGGCTTCGGCATGCCAGCCACCTCGATCAGGCACATGCGGCAATTGCCGGCGATCGACAGGCGCTCGTGATAGCAGAAGCGCGGTATCTCGATGCCGGCAATCTCGCACGCCTGGATCAGGGTGATGCCATTCGGCATCTCGTATTCTTTGCCGTCGATGATCAGCTTAGGCATCGTGCAAGGCCTCTGCGACGAACGCGCGGAACCTCGGTGTATACAGGTCGAGGTAGCCCGACTGGCGGAAATGTGCCGATTGCAGGTAGGAACGATGCGTCTGAAGTTGGGCCCGCACCGCCCTCTCCCATTCCTTGGTCGGGCTCGCCGTCAAAATCTCATCGCTCGCATAGAGGATGTTGTCCACGAACAGCTCGTATTTCTGGAAGAGCTCCTTGCTGCCGTCGATGGTGAGCGTGTCATAGTTGAAGTCGGCGAGGTGCAAGGTCGGATCCGAGAGTTTGGGGTTATCGAAGGCCAGTCTCAGCGTTTCTCTCCACAACTCATTGGCGTTGCCGCGAAGCTCGGCCCTGCGGGCTTCGGTGATCGACAAATGGGCGTAGATCAGCGCGGCGATGGCCGACAACGCCATCACCACGTTGGCGAGCGTTGCGGCATTGTCCCATAACCACTGCATGCATCTCCTACTCCGCTGCCACGGGAACCGAGGGACCAATGGGACGCGTGGCGCCTGCGTCGATGCGCGCTTCGATCACATGGCGGAAATGGCGGATGAGCCCCTGCACCGGCCACGCCGCTGCATCCCCAAGCGCGCAAATGGTGTGGCCTTCGACCTGGTAGCTGACATTAAGCAACATATCGATCTCGGCAATCTCAGCTTCGCCTCGGGCCATGCGCTCGAGCACGCGCCACATCCAGCCGGTGCCTTCGCGGCAGGGCGTGCACTGGCCGCAGGATTCATGTTTGTAGAAATAGGAAAGGCGCGAGATGGCACGGATGATGTCGGTGGATTTGTCCATGACGATGACTGCGGCAGTGCCCAGGCCGGTCTTCAGCGCTTTGAGGCTGTCGAAATCCATCGGCAGGTTTTCGCACTGGCTTGCCGGGATGCACGGCACCGACGAGCCACCAGGAATTACGGCAAGTAGATTGTCCCAGCCGCCGCGCACGCCGCCACCGTAATGGTCGATCAGCTCGCGGAGCTCGATGCCCATCTCCTCCTCGACGTTGCACGGCGTGTTCACATGGCCAGAGAGGCAGAACAGCTTGGTGCCGGTGTTGTTCGGCCGGCCGAGCGAGGCAAACCAGGTTGCCCCGCGGCGCAAGATGTCGGGCACTACAGCAATGGTCTCGACATTGTTGACGGTAGTCGGCGCGCCGTAGAGACCGACATTGGCCGGGAACGGGGGTTTCAGCCGCGGCATGCCCTTCTTGCCTTCGAGGCTTTCGAGCAGCGCCGTTTCCTCACCGCAGATATAGGCCCCTGCCCCGTGGTGCAGATACAGCTCGAAATCCCAATCGTTGACGTTGTTTTGGCCGATCAGCTTCGCGTCGTAGGCATCATCGATGGCAGCCTGCAGGATCTCGCGCTCGCGGATGAACTCGCCGCGAATGTAGATGTAGGAGACATGGGCCCGCATGGCGAAACTTGCCAGCAGCGCGCCCTCGATCAAGAGGTGCGGATCGTGCCGCATGATGTCCCGGTCCTTGCAGGTGCCGGGCTCAGACTCGTCGGCATTGATGACGAGATAGCTCGGGCGGCCATCCGACTTGGTCGGCATGAACGACCACTTCAGTCCGGTGGGGAAGCCGGCGCCACCGCGACCGCGCAGCCCTGATGCCTTCACCTCCTCAATGATTGCTTCATGGCCCTTCTCGATCATCGTCTTGGTGCCGTCCCACGCGCCGCGGGCACGCGCCGCCTTGAGCCGCCAAGAATGCAGCCCATAGAGATTCTTGAAGATGCGGTCCTTGTCTTGCAGCATCACTTGGACCTCGGCTTACGGCCTGAGCCGAGCGGCCGTTTCGGTACCGACGCCTCGCGCTGACTTGCGGCCTCGCCTGGTCGCTTGGCTTCGCGATCCGTGACCGCCGCACTGACCAGCGCATCTTCCTTCTCAGGTTCCTTGTTTTGGTAGAGCCTGGGATCGGTGAGCGTCGTTGGGCCGCCGAGCGGAGCAGAGGCTTGCCGGCCATTCTGCGGTCCCGGCTCGACCTTCCGTCCGGCCTTGAGGTTCACCAGAATCCACTCGAGACTCTCGGGCGTCAGATCCTCGTAGTAGTCCTTGTTGATCTGAGCCATTGGTGCGTTGACACAGGCGCCGAGACACTCGACCTCGGTCCAGGAGAAGAGCCCATCAGGCGTGACGTGGCCCGGCTCTCCGATCAGTCTGCGGCAGGTATCCTTGATTGCGTCAGCACCTCTGAGCCAACACGGCGTCGTGCCGCAAACTTGCACGTAGTAGCGGCCTACCGGCGCCAAATTGAACATGGTGTAAAAGGTCGCGATCTCATACACGCGGATATAGGCCATGCCGAGCATGTCAGCCACGTAGCGGAGCGCAGGCTCGGGCAGCCAGCCGCCCATCTGCTCTTGTGCGCGCCACAGGATTGGAAGCACGGCCGATGCTTCGCGGCCTTCCGGATATTTCTTGATTTGGGCCTCCGCCCATTCAAGGTTTTTCGGCGTGAAGGCGAAGCCCTCGGGCTGCTCGGCGGCAAGGCGGCGGACGCTCATAGCCTCGTTTCTTTTTCTCTTCCCGCGGTCAGGATTTCCCAGCTAAGAGGGGGGACTCTTAGCACTCTATGTTGCGCTGCGGAATGACGGTCAGCACTGTTCCCACATGGGCTCTCGATCCTGGAAAACCAGGGAGCAGCGGCCAATTCCTGCGCCTCACCTGTCAACTTCCCCAAACACGATGTCGATCGATCCGAGCACGGCCGAGACGTCGGCGAGCATATGGCCATGGCACAGGAAATCCATGGCCTGGAGGTGCACAAAGCTCGGGGCCCTGATCTTGCAGCGATAGGGCCGGTTCGACCCATCAGACACGAGATAGACGCCGAACTCGCCCTTCGGCGCTTCGACGGCTGCGTAAACCTCGCCCTTCGGCACGTGATAGCCCTCGGTATACAGCTTGAAGTGATGAATCAGAGCTTCCATCGAGCTTTTCATCACTGCGCGCTTGGGTGGCACCATCTTGTGATTTTCGACGGTGACGGGGCCAAGCTCCGTCGTCAGCCGCTCGCAGCACTGCTTCATGATACGCACCGACTGGCGCATCTCCTCCATGCGGACGAGATAGCGGTCGTAGCAGTCGCCGTGCTTGCCGATGGGAACATCGAATTCGAGCTCGTCGTAGCACTCGTAGGGTTGCGACTTGCGCAGGTCCCATGCCGCGCCTGAACCGCGCACCATCACGCCGGAGAAACCGTGAGCCCAAGCCTGCTCTTGAGTCACTACGCCGATGTCCACATTGCGCTGCTTGAAGATGCGGTTTTCGGTGAGCAGGCCCTCGATGTCCTCGCAGACTTTGAGGAACGGATCGCAGAAGGCATAGATATCGGCGACAAGCTCAGGCGGAAGGTCCTGGTGCACACCCCCGGGACGGAAATAGGCGGCATGCATGCGTGCACCCGATGCGCGCTCATAGAACACCATCAGCTTCTCGCGCTGCTCGAAGCCCCAGAGCGGCGGCGTGAGCGCGCCCACGTCCATGGCTTGGGTCGTGACGTTGAGAAGATGCGAAAGTAGGCGGCCGATCTCGGAATAGAGCACGCGGATAAGCTGTGCCCGTTTCGGCACGGTGACGCCGACCAGCCTCTCCACTGCCAGTGCGAAGGCGTGCTCCTGGTTCATCGGCGCGACATAGTCAAGCCGATCGAAATAAGGCAGCGCCTGGAGGTAGGTTTTGTACTCGATCAGCTTCTCGGTGCCGCGGTGAAGCAGCCCGATATGTGGATCGACGCGCTCGACCACTTCGCCATCGAGCTCGAGCACGAGGCGCAGCACGCCGTGGGCGGCCGGATGCTGCGGACCGAAATTGATGGTGAATTTGCGATCGTCACCGTCCCGTTTGCCGGTATCGGCTTCGGCTGGGTACACCTTGGTCTCTGACATCAAGCGTCCACTTTGGATTGAGCTTTGGCGAGCTTGGCTGCGACGCCGCGATTGAAGCGATCCCACGACACAATGAAGCGCTCATGGGTGCCCACGCCGATCTCGTCCACCCCGTCGTGGGCGGTGAGCTTGAAGCGGGCGCGCGGCCCCCTCACCTCAATGCACTCGGCTTCCACGGTCACAGTCATTCCCGGCGGGGTCGCTGACTTGTGCGAAACATCGACATGTGTGCCGAGGCTGCCTTCGCCAGCATCGAGGTGCGGCTCAAGTAGCTGCACGCAGGTCCATTCCATCAGTCCGACCATAAAACCGGTGGCAAAAACCTCCGGCATCGCCTGGAGTTGCGGGGCCTCACGATAGAGATGCGGCACGGTCTTGGTCTCCGGCACGCGATACGAGAAGTGGTGCTTGAGACCGGGCTTGAGCGACGGTTTCATGACTTTTCGCCTCGGTCGCGGGCTTCGCCCGCCTTCTCGTCGCCGGGAATCGCAGTATCCACGCCTTCCCATGGGCTCAGAAAGTCGAAGCTCCGGTATTCCTGCTGGAGATTGACGGGCTCGTAGACCACGCGCTTCAGCTCATCGTCGTATCGGAGCTCGATAAAGCCCGTGAGCGGGAAGTCCTTCCGAAGAGGAAAGCCCTGGAAGCCGTAGTCAGTGAGAATGCGGCGAAGATCAGGATGTCCGGCAAACAGGATGCCATAGAGGTCATAAGCCTCGCGCTCGAACCAATCGGCCGCAGGAAAGACGCCGACAATGCTCGGCACCGGGCGCGAGGCATCGGTCTTGGTGCGCACGCGGATGCGATGGTTCAACCAAGGGCTGAGCAGGTGGTAGACGACGTCGAAGCGTTCCTCGCGTTCCGGGTAATCGACCCCGCAAATATCGATCAAACAGCCGAAACGGCACAGCGGGTCGTCGCGCAACACGCTCATGACGTCGGAGACGACGTCCCGCTCGACCTCGATGGTAAGCTCGCCCAGTGCAATTTCGGAGCCCTTGAGCTTTGGCCCAAGGCGACCGCCAAGGTAAACAGCGAGCTTGTTAAAGGAGGCTTCGTCCATCAAAGCTCCACGACGGGAACGGACCAATCAGCGCTCGATGGTTCCGGTTCGCCTGATCTTCTTTTGCAGGAGAAGCACGCCATAGACGAGAGCTTCGGCCGTCGGCGGGCAGCCTGGGACATAGATATCGACAGGCACGATCCGGTCGCATCCGCGCACAACCGAGTAGGAATAGTGATAGTAACCGCCGCCATTGGCGCATGATCCCATGGAAATGACATAACGGGGCTCGGGCATCTGGTCGTAGACCTTGCGCAGTGCCGGAGCCATTTTGTTGCAGAGCGTGCCCGCCACAATCATTACGTCGGACTGCCGCGGGCTTCCGCGCGGGGCAAAGCCGAAGCGCTCAAGGTCGTAACGCGGCATGGACGCCTGCATCATTTCGACGGCGCAGCAGGCGAGCCCGAAGGTCATCCACATCAGCGAACCGGTGCGGGCCCAGTTGATGAGCTCGTCGGCAGTCGTCAGCAGAAAGCCTTTGTCGGCGAGCTCGTCAGAAAACAGGCCGAAGCTCGTCGCCTCGGGGGTCATCAGGCCTCCGCTGCGGCCTTCCTGCTCAAGATTGCGCTCAGGCATCAATCCCATTCGAGCGCGCCTTTCCGCCACTCATAGATGAAGCCAATGGTCAAAACGGCGAGGAACAGCATCACGGCCCAGAAGCCGAGGGCCCCAACCTCCTTGAAGGCCACGGCCCACGGAAACAGGAATGCGATCTCAAGATCGAAGATAATGAACAAGAGTGACACGAGGTAGAAACGCACGTCGAATTTCATGCGCGCATCATCAAAAGCATCAAAGCCGCATTCATAGGCCGAGACTTTTTCGGGATCCGGCCTTCGCACCGCAATCAGAAATGGCGAGAGTAAGAGGGCACTGCTGATGAAAAACGCGATGCCGATAAAGATGACGAGCGGCAGATAGGTCTGAAGTAATTGGCCCATAAGGTTTTCGCCGATCTCTTGAAGCGAGAGTGGCGGGAGCGACGGGGCTCGAACCCGCGACCTTCGGCGTGACAGGCCGACGCTCTAACCGACTGAGCTACGCCCCCGCGGGCGTTGAGGCATACGGCCTCGTCTAAGGGGTGAGTTAAGCGAGCGGTGATGCCAAGTCAAGCTGACGGCCGCTCGTCCTCAATCTCTATCTGCACGTTCGATATGCTCGTCTTTGCAGATAGGCGAAGCAAGGATGGTGGGCGGTGACAGGCTCGAACTGCCGACCTCCTGGGTGTAAACCAGGCGCTCTTCCAGCTGAGCTAACCGCCCTTGAGGCCCACTACAAACAATAAGGCGAAGCCCCGCCAGTTACGAGGCTTCGCCTCTAGAATTCGTCAACTCAAGGCCTAGCTGTTGCAGGCCTCTTTGAGCGCCTTGCCGGCGCGGAACTTCGGCACACGCGAGGCCGGGATTTGCACCTCGGCACCAGTGCGCGGGTTGCGCCCCGTTGAGGCCTTCCGATGCGCCACTTGGAAATTGCCAAAACCAACGATGCGCACGGTGTCTCCGCCCTTCAAGGCTCTCTCGATGTTCTTGAACGTCGCGTCAACGGCCTTCTCGGCCGAGTCCTTCGACAGATCAGATTCCTTCGCCACCTGGGCGACGAGCTCAGCTTTGTTCACGGGTTTCCATCCTTTCGATCGGCCCCAATCGCAGGGGATTTCGCCCTCGAGGCCGCTTCTGGGCTACGCTCCGATTCACAAATAAGTGGTGTATGACTGGCGCAAAAAACCCGGAAAATCAACAAAAATGGTCCGACTCGGTGGGTCGAGCCGGACCATTGAAATGAGGCAAACCAACGGCAAAAACCGCCGATTTGCGCGGTTTTAATGTGCCGTGACGCCAGGCAGGCCTTCGTCCTTAGGCGGAACGACTTGGGCCTCCTCCTCGCGCTCCTCCTCCCACACGATCGGCTGGGGCAAACGGGTGAAGGCGATCTTCAGCACTTCCTCCATGCGTGAGACCGTGCGGATATCCAGAGCGTTCTTCAGCTCGTCAGGTATCTCTGTGAGATCCTTGGCGTTTTCGTCAGGGATGATCACCGTTTTGATGCCGGCTCTGAGCGCCGCAAGGAGCTTCTCCTTGAGCCCGCCAATTGGCAGCACGCGCCCGCGGAGCGTGATCTCGCCGGTCATGGCAACCTCGCGCTTCACCGGAATGCCGGTCATCAGCGAGACGATGGCGGTCACCATCGCGACGCCTGCGGACGGCCCATCCTTGGGAGTTGCACCCTCGGGCACGTGCACGTGAATGTCGCGCTTCTCGAACAGAGGTGGCTCGATGCCGAAATCGACGGCGCGCGAACGCACATAGGCGTTGGCGGCCTGGATCGATTCCTTCATGACATCCCGCAAATTGCCGGTCACGGTCATCTTGCCCTTGCCCGGCATCATCACGCCTTCCACTGTGAGCAGCTCGCCGCCGACTTCCGTCCAAGCGAGGCCAGTGACAACGCCGACCTGATCCTCGAGCTCAGCCTCGCCGTACCGGAATTTCGGCACGCCGAGATAGTCCTCGAGGTTCTTGGTCGTCACCTTGATGGACTTCTTCTTGGTGGTCAGCAGCTCCTTCACCGATTTCCGGGCGAGCTTGGCGATCTCACGCTCGAGGTTACGAACGCCGGCCTCGCGCGTGTAGCGGCGGATGATCTCCTTCAGAGCATCATCGTCTAGGCTCCATTCCTCCGGCTCAAGGCCGTGCCCTTTGGTTTGGGCGGGAATGAGGTGCCGCCGTGCGATCTCCGTCTTCTCGTCCTCGGTGTAGCCCGCGAGGCGAATGATCTCCATGCGGTCCATCAAGGCCGGTGGAATGTTGAGCGTGTTGGCCGTGGTGACGAACATCACGTTCGACAGGTCGTAATCCACCTCAAGATAGTGATCGTTGAAGGTGTGGTTCTGCTCAGGGTCGAGCACTTCGAGCAAGGCCGACGCCGGATCGCCTCGGAAATCGGCGCCCATCTTGTCGACTTCGTCGAGCAGGAACAGCGGATTGATCTTCTTTGCCTTCCGCATCGACTGGATCACCTTGCCGGGCATTGAGCCGATATAGGTGCGGCGGTGGCCCCTGATCTCGGCCTCGTCTCTGACACCGCCAAGGCTCATGCGCACGAACTCACGGCCCGTGGCACGCGCCATGGACTTGCCGAGCGACGTCTTGCCGACACCCGGAGGGCCGACTAAGCAAAGGATCGGGCCTTTGAGCTGGTTGGTCCGGTTCTGCACGGCGAGATACTCGACGATACGGTCCTTGACCCTCTCTAAGCCATAATGATCCTCGTCGAGGATCTTCTGCGCCTCGTCCAAATCACGCTTGATTTTGCCTTTAACGCCCCACGGAATGGTGAGCAGCCAGTCGAGATAATTGCGCACGACGGTCGCCTCGGCCGACATCGGGCTCATCTGGCGGAGCTTCTTGAGCTCACCGAGCGCCTTCTCGCGCGCTTCGCGTGACAGCTTGGTCTTCTCGATCTTCTGCTCGATCTCGGCGAGATCGTCGCGGCCTTCCTCGCTGTCGCCGAGCTCCTTCTGGATCGCCTTCATCTGCTCGTTCAGGTAGTACTCGCGCTGCGTCTTCTCCATCTGACGCTTGACGCGGCTCCTGATCTTGCGCTCGACCTGGAGCACCGAGATCTCGCTCTCCATCAGCGTGAAGACGCGCTCGAGCCGCTCGGAGACCGAGGTGATCTCGAGGATCTGCTGCTTCTCGGCGATCTTGATCGCGAGATGCGAGGCGATGGTATCGGCGAGCTTGGAATAGTCCTCGATCTGGCTCGCAGTACCGAGCACCTCGGGCGAAATCTTCTTGTTGAGCTTCACATAGCTCTCGAACTGAGACACGACGGAGCGCGAGAGTGCCTCGATTTCGTCCTCGGCACCGAGCATCTCTTCGACCCGGTCGATCTCAGCCTCGAAATAGCTCTCGTTTTCGGTATAGCGCTTGATAGCAGCGCGGCGCGTGCCTTCGACTAGCACCTTCACCGTGCCGTCAGGCAGCTTCAGGAGCTGGAGCACAGAGGCGAGCGTGCCCATGGCATAGATGCCATCGGTCGTGGGCTCGTCGTCGCTCGCGTTCTTCTGCGCGACAAGTAGGATTTGCTTGTCCGCGCGCATCACCTCTTCAAGCGCGGCAATGGACTTCTCGCGGCCCACGAAGAGGGGCACGATCATGTAGGGAAAAACGACGATGTCGCGTAGTGGCAGGACCGGATAAAGCTCCGGACCGCCTTCGGTCTTAGTGGTG
>JBKPSQ010000183.1:0-11374 GCA_046735075.1 Pseudomonadota bacterium | reverse complement strand
CTTGGCGATGTCGGTTGAGCCGCGCAAGTCAAAATAGCCGATGTGATCCTTGGCCTTGCGCAAGACTTCGAGCGCGCGGTCGAGGTCCGCGCTTTGCACCGTGAAAGTCATGTCGGTATATTTTCCGTCCTCGGACACGTTCTGAACGATCATATCGACATTTATATTGGCCTCCGCCAGCGGAACGAACACTTGCGCTGCGACGCCAGGCTTATCGGCGACCTTGAGCAGGGTGACCTTGGCCTCGTCTCTTGCGTAGGCAATTCCACTGACGACGTTCTGCTCCACGATCTCATCCTCATGGCAAACGAGGGTTCCAAGCGCATTCCCCTTACCCTTCAGGTCAGGGGCGTCGAAACTTGAGCGCACCAGTACCCGCACGCCCTTCTGCATGGCGAGCTCGACCGAGCGGGTCTGCAGCACCTTGGCTCCTTGCGAGGCCATTTCCAGCATCTCCTCGTAGGAGATTTTGTCGAGCCGATGGGCCTTCGGCACGACCCTGGGGTCGGTGGTGTAGACGCCGTCTACATCGGTATAGATGTCGCAGCGGTCGGCGGAAAGCGCCGCGGCAAGCGCGACCGCGCTCGTATCGGAGCCGCCGCGGCCAAGCGTCGAGATGCGGTTGCCGGGAGCAATCCCTTGGAATCCGGCGATCACTGCCACCTCGCCCTCCAGCATCCGGGTCTTGAGCTCATCGATATCAAGCCCGGTGATCCGGGCCGCGCGGTGCGCGGCGTCGGTATGGAGGGGGATCTGCCAACCCTGCCAGGACCTCGCGTTCAGCCCAAGCGACTGAAGCACGAGCGCAAGCAAACCCGAGGTGACCTGCTCGCCTGAGGACACCACGGCGTCATATTCGCGGCCGTCATAGTGGGCTGAAGCCTCGCTGCCGTTATTCTTGCGCTCTTTGAAGCCCCAGGCCTGCTCGACCCAAGCGACGAGCTGGTTGGTGTGGCCGGCCATGGCCGAGACCACGACGGCGATAGCGTGGCCGGCATCGACCTCGCGCTTCACATGCGCGGCGACATTGCGAATGCGGTCGATATCGGCGACCGACGTCCCGCCGAATTTGAGCACCAACAGGGACAAGAGTCCTCCCAAAGCGGGCCCCACGATCAGGGCTGCCGCCACACAACAAGAGGGCCGGCCCTTTGGGGACCGGCCGGGAAATTGCGGTCTTTCATACTGAGTAGGGCCCTGCCCCGCAATGGCCTCGGGCGACGCGTGGGCTTGACAGAGCAGGACGAGGGGGAGCCATGGTCGGCATGGCCAATAATCAGAGTTCCACGCTGGACCGGGAGGAAGTCGAGCGTTTCGCAAAGCTCGCTGGCGACTGGTGGGATGCCAAGGGACCATTCAAGCCGCTGCATCGCATCAATCCTGTGCGGCTCACCTATATCCGCGACCAGCTCTGCCGGAAATTCGGGCGCGATCCCAAGGGACCACTAAGTCTGTCGGGGCTTTCAGTGCTGGATATCGGCTGTGGGGGCGGGCTGGTGTCTGAGCCGCTCGCAAGGTTAGGCGCCTCGGTCACCGGAATCGATCCGGCGCCGGAAAACATCGAGGCGGCCAAGGCCCATGCTGAGGGCGCACGAGTCAAAGTCGACTATCGCGCTGCGACCGCCGAGGAGATCGCAGCCAAGGGCGTGAGCTTCGACGCCGTGCTGCTGCTCGAAGTGGTGGAGCACGTGCCGGACGTGCCGGCGTTTCTCAAGCTCGTTGCGAGGCTGGTGAAACCGGGCGGCGTTATGGTGCTGTCCACACTGAACCGCACGCTTAAAGCCTATGCGCTTGCCATCATCGGGGCGGAGTTCATTCTTCGCTGGCTGCCGCTTGGCACCCACAATTGGGATCGCTTCGTCAGGCCCGATGAGCTCAAGGCGGCCTTAGAGCATGCCGGCCTCACGCTCACTGACACGACAGGCATGGTCTATAACCCGCTCGCCGACGAGTGGAGTCTCTCGCGCGATACCGACGTGAACTACTTCGCGACGGCTATCCGGGCCAGCTGATGCAGATCTAATAGCCGTAGCGATAGCCGCGCTGATAACCCGGAGGTGCAGCATAGCCCTGCGGCCCATAATCGGGCTGGAACCAACGTCCGAACAGGCCGCGACGGCGGCGCGGCGGCTCCTGCTGGGCATAATAATTGTCGCCGGGGATGAACCAGCCAGGCCCAGGACCATAACGCCGGTCAGGACTCGCCACCTTGTATTCACCGCCAGGCGTCTCGCCGTTCAGCACCACCTGGACGTTCTCCATCCCCGTCTTCTCGACCATGGAATAGAGCGTGAGCGCATTCTCAGGTGAAAGCCGTACGCAGCCATGCGAGGCCGGCTTGCCGAGATTCTTCACCTCGTGGGTACCGTGAATGGCGTGTCCGTCCTTCATGTAGAAGATGGAATGCGGCATGGGAGAGTTGTCCCACTGCTTGCTGTACCAGATCTCATTCATCGACGTAGGCGTGTAGTTCCCCGAAGGGGTGGCGTAGCCCGGCTTGCCGGTTGAGACCGGCCAGCTATAGCGCTCGACGCCGTCGACGAAGACCGTCATCTCCTGCCGCGACTTGTCGATATTGATCAAGATCTTCGATCCGGCCTGAAAATCGGCGCTGGCAGCCTCGTGCTTGGCCCAATCGGCCGGCTTTGGCGGGGGAGGAGCCGCGGGCTTCGGCTGCGCGGCGGCGGTGCCTTCTGACTTGGGCTGCTGAGCAGTAGCAGCGTCTTCGGGCTTAGACTGTTGCCCGGCGGCAGTCCCTTCGGACTTAGGCTCGGCTGGAGTATCCGGCTTTGCTTGTGAAGTCTGCGGCGCGGCTGCCGCCGGCGCATTGGGGGAAGTGCCGGTCTGAACAGTCCCGTTCTGAGCAGCCGCGGGAAATGCGAGCACGAGCGCCAGAAGAGGGGCGGCGACGAAGCCTAAGGCATATTTCGGAAGTCGGGAGAAACTTGAGAGGTGCATTTGGTGCCCCTGGTTGCGCAGAAACCAACGCCCGGCTGCATATAAGATAGAGACCCTTCGCGGCTTTACCAGGGCATCTCGCGGGAATTTGTACGCGAAGCCTCCCAATAAGAGGTTACCTCAACCTTTGGTTTTACGCCTTCCCGTTTTCCCAGCGCTCTCGGCATAAGCATCCACCAGCGCCCTGATCATGCGCTGATAGGGAACGCGGGCCTTTCCAGCCTCCTCCTTGAAGAAGTCAACGCTGCGGCGGCTCAAGGCGAGCGTAACCTTCACATTGTCCTCGCGTAAGACAAGCTCAGCCGGGGGCGGGAGAAAATCCTCAACCACCTTAAGGTCGCCGATTTCACCTTCTGTATAGCGTCTCGTTCTCTCGCTCATAAATTGCTCTGCCCTTGCGCCAATAGCCGGCGCCAAAGATCCGAATCCGCCCCTCACGCCACGTGAACCGCACGGTCATGACGCCATCATCCACCATTCCGAAGCAGTAATAGCGTTGCTCGTCTCCACGGCTATGACTCAAGTCTTCAGCGATGACGCGGTGCTCATCCAGGAAGGCGAGCTGTGCCATTTCGAACGCTACGCCGTATTTGTCTTGATTGACGCGGTTTCTTCTCCTCGTCCCACTCGAAGCTCGGCTCCGCGGCCATGATATGGGGATTGTACCATAAAATTTTATGGCTGACATGGCCGAGGTTAATTTTGGTCGTCGGGCAACGGCGGCAGTGGCAGCGCGGGAATGCCCTCGTCCTTGAGCGCCTTGGCTTCCGCTACGGTCGCCTCGCCATAGATGCTGCGCGCCTCGGTCTCGCCATAGTGCATCTTGCGCGCCTCCTCTGGAAAAGCAGGCCCGACATGTTCGGCATTCGCCTTGAGATGCGCCTTGAGGTCCTTGAGGAAGGCGTAGGTTCGCCGGCGCTCGCCCTCAGCGCGCGCCGCGGATGGCTCAGCCTTCCGCTTCTTGACGGCTGGTGCCATCGGCGCCTTATGCACCTCAGCGCTGCCGCAAGAGGGACAGATCACGGCGCGAGCTTCAATCTGCTCGTCATAGGAGCTGATCGACCCGAACCATGCGTCAAACTCGTGACCCTGATCGCAGGCGAGCGCGTAGCGGATCATGACGCCTCTCTCCTTGCCCGCTCGACCCCCTCGCCAGCCACCTCGATCTCGAAGTCGCGACCATGCTTGATGGCTGGAATGCGCGCCCGTGCTTCTTCCGATGCGGCGAGGTCCATATCGGCAAAGATCACGCCGGGCTCCTCGCCTGCTTCGGCAAGCACCTCGCCCCAGGGCGAGACGATGATGCTGTGGCCGAAGGTCGAACGCCCGTTCTCGTGCAGTCCGCCTTGCGTCGCGGCAAGCACGAAGGCGCCAGTCTCGATGGCGCGCGCACGGGTCAACACATGCCAATGCGCCTGTCCTGTCTGCTTAGTGAAGGCGGCGGGGATGGCGATGAGCTCGGCGCCGGCCACGGCGAGCGTGCGGTAGAGCGACGGGAAGCGAAGATCGTAGCAGATGCTCAAGCCCAGCCTGCCGAACGGCAAGTCGGCAACAACCGCCTTAGCGCCAGGGCGGAAATATTGCGACTCGCGGTAGCTCTCGCCGCCGGCAAGATCAACGTCGAACATATGCAGCTTGTCGTAACGCGCAGCGATGCGGCCGTGGGGGTCGAGCAGATAGGAGCGGTTCGCGACCCGCGCCTGGTCGAGCTTGATGGCAATCGAGCCGATATGGAGCCAGACTTGAAGCTCCCGCGCGAGGGCCTTGGCCCAGGCGAGCGGAGCGCTCTTGCCTTCGCGCTCGGCCGCCGCGAGCACGAGTTCGGGCTTGAGCTCCATGATGCCGGTGTTCTCCGGCGTCTGCACGTATTGTGCCCCGCCCTTGACCGCGCGCCTGATCAGAGCTTCAGCCTTGTCGAGATTCGGCGCAATTTCCCGGCCTGAGCGGAGTTGCACCAGGCCGGCGCGGAAGCGTCTCGTAGCTTGACCGCTCATGGCTCCGAAGCGCCAGCTAGCTCCCCTGACGCCGATGACTCCAGCAGGTTGGCGAGCCAATCGTTGAGCTTGCCCTCGCGCTCGAGCGCCGCGAGCTCGTCATAGCCGCCAACATGACGGCCGTGGATGAAGATCTGCGGCACCGTGCGCCGGCCGCCGGCGCGCTCGACCATGTCGGTGCGCTTGGCGGGGTCGAAGCCGACATCGACCTCCTCATAGTCAAGGCCCTTGGCGCGCAGCAGGTTCTTGGCTGCCCGGCAATAGCCGCAGAACTGCGTGGTGTAGAGGAGAATTCTCGACATGCTTCGTTGCCTCGGAAAGCTCAATAAATCTCAGCAGGGTAACTGGGCGCTTAACCGGCTCCGCGCAAGGCTTTTTGTAGGCATTCTAAAGCAGGAAGGCGGCTGGCTCGACGGCTCGGGCGAGAGCGAGCACATCCACATGAGCGGCCCCTGCCCGCTTGAGCGCCCGGGCGCAGGCCTCGGCCGTGGCTCCCGTCGTGATCACGTCGTCAACCACCACGATGTTCTTGCCCTTGACGCGGTCGGCCCGCGCCTGCGCCACCCTGAAGGCGCCGGCGACATTCCTGCGCCGCTGGTCGGCGGAAAGGCCAACTTGGCTTTGCGTTCGCCGCACCCGTGCGAGCACGAAGCAATCGACCGGGACGCGAGCGAGCCGACCTACGCTGTACGCAAGCATGGCCGACTGATTGAACCGCCGCCACCATAGCCGCGCGCGATAAAGCGGCACCGGCACGATCAAATCGGCGTCGGCAAGAAGCTCGGCCCCGGCCTTTTTGAGCCAAAGCCCGAACAATGGCAGACCCTCGTGGCGATCCCGATATTTGAAGCTCTGGATCAACTCGCGCATGGTGGCCGAATAGCGCGCGGCGGCGCGCGCCCGGTCGTAAACTGGTGGCTTGGCGATGGCGGCTGCGGAGAGGAGCGGCTCGCCGGCGTCGTATGGCAGGGGCACGCCGAGCCGCGCGCAGATCGGAGGCGCGATGAAGTCGATCTTGGCAAAGCAGGGGCCGCAGAGCAGCCCATGGCTGCCGATACGCGTGCGGCACGAGATGCAGACCGGCGGCAGGAGGAGGTCCGCGACTTGGCCGAGCAGGGAGCGCACCGGGTTAGCCCAAGCCGAATGCACGGCACGCAACGGGTCCGCCTCTGCGCTAAGCTCAACCCCCCTCATGAGCGCCATGATAGAGCCGGGAGTGCCACCGTTGGAAGAGCGCAAGCGGTTGACTCCATGAGTGACGACGGCCTCCTGTTCGACCGCAAGCTGCTGCGCGAGCGCCGCGCCCGCTTCGCGCACGAGATCGAGGCGCGGGAATTCCTGCTCGCCCATGCCGCACGCGAGATTGCCGAGCGCGTCGAGCTCATGCTTCGCCCCTTCCCGCTTGCGCTCGACCTTGGTGCTTATCATGGGCTGCTCGGGCGAAGGCTCACCGAACTCAAGTCTGTGCGCGAGGTGATCTATGCCGAAAGCGTGTTCGCCTTTGCCGAGCTTTGTCCGCGGCCATCCCTCGTCTGCGACGAGGACCTGTTGCCGCTGAAAGACGCGAGCCTCAATCTGGTCGTCTCGGGGCTCGCGCTGCATCGCGTCAACGACCTGCCCGGCGCGCTAATCCAAATAAGACGCGCGCTCAAGCCCGATGGCCTGTTCATGGCGGCGTTGCTCGGCGCCCGCGCACTGATTGAGCTGCGCCAGGCCCTGCTTCAGGCAGAAGCAGAGATCGAAGGCGGCGCGAGCCCGCGCGTGTCTCCTTTCTCGGACGTCAGGGACTATGGGGCGCTGTTGCAGCGGGCGGGCTTTGCACTGCCTGTTGCCGATGCAGAAAGCCTGACCGTGATCTATCCCTCGCCGCGCGAGCTGATGCGCGAAGTGCGCGCGCTTGGCGGCGGCAATGTTCTGCTGGCGCGCAGCAAGGCGCCTCTGTCACGTAAGACGCTTGCGCGTGCCGAAGCTGTCTATCGCGAGCGACACGCGACGCCTGAGGGTCGGGTAAGCGCGACGTTCGAGATCGTCTATCTCTCTGGTTGGGCGCCTGACCCGAGCCAGCAGAAGCCGCTTAGGCCGGGAAGCGCAGCGCAACGCCTCGCCGACGCGCTGCATACGACCGAGCATTCCACCGGTGACAAAGCCTCATTCCCTTCAAAACGGAAGGGCGACTGAACTGCTTCAATCGTGGATGACCGGCACAAGCCCGGCCATGACGGGATGGTTGTCAGAGCAATTTAGCAAGGGTGGTCTTGAGTGGCTCGTCGGCAGGAGGCATGTCGTAGTGGTGAAGCTCGTCAGGCTTCAGCCACAGAAGCTCCTGGTTCTCCTGAGCAACGATGTCGCCTCGCCAACGCTTGCAGAGATAAAGCGGCATCAAGAGGTGGAATTCGGGGTAAGCGTGGCTCGCGAAAGTGAGCGGCTCGAGGTCGGCTCTGGCGATCTCGATGCCGAGTTCCTCCAGAAGCTCGCGGATCAACGCGGTCTCCGGATCTTCGCCCGCGTTGATCTTGCCGCCGGGAAATTCCCAGAGCCCTGCGAGCGGACGCCCGGGAGGGCGTTTGGCGATCAGCGCCTTGCCCTCTCCGTTGAGCAGCACGACGGCGGCAACGATCATGATCGGGCGCGCGCTTCCCACATTCATGACCGCATCCGAAAAGTTGCGGGCATCAAGACCTGTAGTCCGCGTTGATAGCGATGTAATCCTTGGTGAGATCGCAGGTAAAAACCGTTGCCGTGCCTCTCCCGATGCCGACCTCGGCGCGGATCGAGATTTCAGCATTCTTCATATAGGCCGCCCCTTTGGCCTCGCGATAGTTCGGAGCCACCTCGCCCTCCGCTGCGACCGGGATGTCGCCGAACCAGATGGCGATGCGGTCGCGGTCGGCTGCCTCGCCGGCTTTGCCGATCGCCGCGACGATGCGGCCCCAATTGGGATCCTCGCCGGCGATCGCCGTCTTCACTAGTGGCGAGTTGGCGATGGATTGCGCAATGCGCCGGGCGGCCTCGTCGCTCTCGGCCCCGGTCACGCGCACGGTGACGAACTTAGTCAAGCCTTCGCCGTCTTTCACGACTTGCAGCGCAAGATCGCGCATGACATGCGCCAGCGCCAAGCGGAAACCCGTGGCGTGCGGATCTTCCGCCACGGCAATGCGCGGAGCACCTCGATTTGCCGCCGCGCCCGTAGCGAAGACGAGCAGCGTGTCGCTGGTTGACGTGTCGCTGTCGATGGTAATGGCGTTGAAGCTTTGCTCGAGGCCCGGATCGAGACAGGCGCGAAGCGCGAGGGGCTCGATAGCTGCGTCAGTGAAGAGAAAGGCGAGCATGGTCGCCATGTCGGGAGCGATCATGCCCGCACCCTTAGCGATGCCGTTGATGGTGACCTCGACGCCGTCGATCTCAGTCTCGCGTGTGGCGAGCTTCGGATAGGTGTCAGTGGTCATGATGGCGCGCGCGGCGTCCTCATAGGCATCAGCCTTCGCCTTGCCGGCGAGGTCGTCAATGAGTCCGGTGATCTTGCGCGCATCGAGCGGTTCGCCGATCACGCCGGTCGACGCGACATAGACGTCGGCCTCGAGGCAGTCGGCGGCGTGCGCTGCCGCCTCCACGGTCTGCTTCACCGCCTCGCGGCCGCGGCTTCCAGTGAAGGCGTTGGCGTTTCCCGAATTGACGATGAGCGCGCGTGCCATCCCGTGCGCGAGATGCTGCCGGCACCAATCGACCGGCGCCGACGCGGTTTTGGAGGTAGTCAAAGCGCCGGCGACCGTCGTGCCAGGATCGAACAGCGCGAAAAGCAGATCGGCGCGACGGGGATAGCGGATGCCGGCAGCAGCCGTCGCAATGCGCACGCCTTCGATGGGCGGAAGCTCGGCAAGGCGCTCAGGTGCAAACGGCGAAATCTTCCCCACAGCGCCTACGCCAAGCGGTCACTGCTTTCCGCCGGCATCCCCCTGGCCTTGATTTTGCGGAAGGTCGGGCAATTCCTCGCCGCCGAGCACGCCGCTGTCCATGGACTTCTTGAGATCAGGATCGACCACCTCGATCTTCGCCGAGTCGCGCAAGCCCGTGACCACCTCTTGCGCTTTTTGCTGCACCAGCTGGGAGATGATCGCTTCCTTGACCTGATCGAAGCTCGGCAGCGGCTGGTCGCGCTTCTCCTCGACCTTGATGATATGCCAACCGAACTGCGTCTGGACCGGATCGGAAATCTGCCCGACCTCGAGCGCGAAGGCTGCATCCTCGAACGGCTTCAGCATGGTGCCGCGGGTGAAGAAGCCGAGGTCGCCGCCTTCGGAGTTCGCGTCCTTCGACTTCTCCTTGGCGACCGTGGCAAAGTCCTCGCCCTTCTTCAGCCGATCCTGGATCTCCTTGGCCTCGGCCTCGGTGTCGACCAAGATATGACGAGCATGAATCTCCTGCTCGGGCTTCATCTGGCTGATCTTTTCGTCATAGATCTTCTTGGCGGCGTCTTCGGTCACGGCATTGGCGATGCCGGCGTCGAAGAACGCATCGCGCAGCGCGCGCCGCTCGTGATATTTGACCCGTTCAGGGAAGCTCGCCGCCTTGTCGAGACTGTCCTTCTGGCCAGCCTCGGCCATCAGCTCGTTCTCGATGACATATTGCAGGAGGATCTTCCTGCGGTCGGCGGGCGTGTAGCTTGCGAGCCGCGAGCCGACTTCGGTTGCGGCGAAATCGAGATCGGATTGCTTGATATCGTTGCCATTCACACGCGCCACGACCACGTCGTCGGCTGCGGCAGGCAGCGAAGCGAGACCGATCATGGCTGCCGCGAGCAGCGGGACTGACCAGGTTTTCACGAGAATATCCTCATCTTCGGCTCGCCCATACTGCCCAGGTTCGAAGAGTCGGCGAGCGGGTTGGGTTCGCTTCCCCCGGGGCCGCGTTTTAGACCCGAGGCGGGCAGGTTGCCAAGCGTCGAAATCTGCGGCCTTGACGCTTGTCAATGTCACACTTTTACAAGCGATGAGGCTCGATGCGGCGGCGCGCTGGTCGCGTTGACAAGGGTTTGGTCGCCTCTTATGTCTCGAAGTGCTTTTGTTTCCCTGGCATTTTTTCGACGCTTTCAGCCGGTTTGATTGTGATCTCGCCGATGAGCGTCCTGCCATAAGAGGCTAATCAATCATGCTTTCCCTTGGCACCATCGCCAGCAAGGTGTTCGGCTCTCTCAACGACCGAAAGCTGAAGAAATACGGACCGGTCGTCGCGAAGATCAATGCGCTCGAGCCTGAGGTCGCCGCGCTAACAGACGAACAACTGCGCGCCCGTACCGAAGACTTCCGCGCGCGGGTGCAAGCCGGAACCGAGCTTGACGATCTCATTCCCGAAGCCTTCGCCACCGTGCGCGAGGCCGCCAAGCGCACGCTTGGTCAGCGCCATTTCGATGTGCAGCTCGTAGGTGGCATGGTGCTGCATGAAGGCCGCATCGCCGAGATGAAGACCGGCGAGGGCAAGACGCTGGTCGCCACCCTCCCCGTCTATCTCAATGCGCTCGCCGGACGCGGTGTCCATGTCGTTACCGTGAACGACTACCTCGCCAAGCGCGACGCAGCATGGATGGGCGCAATCTATGAGTTCCTCGGGCTTGCCGTCGGCTGCATCGTGCACGAGTTGGACGACCAGCAGCGGCGCGAGCAATATGCCCGCGACGTGACTTACGGCACCAACAACGAGTTCGGCTTCGATTATCTCCGCGACAATATGAAATATGCGTCCTCCGAGATGGTGCAGCGCGGCCACTACTACGCTATCGTCGACGAGGTGGACTCGATCCTGATCGACGAGGCGCGCACGCCGCTCATCATCTCCGGCCCGCTCGACGATCGCTCGGAACTCTACAACACTATCGACAAATTCATTCCGGAACTGGTCGATGGCGATTTCGAGCTCGACGAGAAGACGCGCGTTGTCACCCTGACCGAGGCCGGCAACGAGCGAGTCGAGCAACTGCTGATGAAGGCAGATCTGCTCAAGGGCGACTCTCTGTATGACATCGAGAACGTCACCGTGGTGCATCACGTGCAGCAGGCGCTTCGCGCCCACAAGCTGTTCCAGCGCGACCGCGACTACATCGTGAAGAACGGCGAGGTCATCATCATCGACGAGTTCACCGGCCGCATGATGCAAGGCCGCCGCTACTCCGAAGGACTGCACCAGGCACTCGAGGCTAAGGAGCACGTGGCGATCCAGCCGGAGAACCAGACGCTCGCCACCATTACCTTCCAGAACTATTTCCGCCTCTACCAGAAGCTCGCCGGCATGACCGGCACTGCCGTCACCGAGGCCGACGAGTTCATGGAGACTTACGGCCTCGACGTGGTCGAGGTGCCGACCAACATGGACATGATCCGCGCCGATGAGGATGATGAGGTCTATCGCACGGCGCAGGAGAAGTACCGGGC
>JBKPSQ010000182.1:0-3586 GCA_046735075.1 Pseudomonadota bacterium | reverse complement strand
GTACTGATGCCGAATACCGATCTGGCAAATGCCTTCGCCGTTGCAGATCGCATAAGGGAAGCATTTGCCGCATCCCCTATCGGACCATTGCCTAATACGCTCACAGCGAGCTTCGGCGTGGCCGAAATGGCGCCGGGCGAGCAGGGCAACGAATTACTGCGCCGAGCTGATATCGCCCTATACGATGCGAAGCGCTCTGGGCGGAACCGAGTGGCGACACAACCGCCGGGTGACGGGCAATCTGGAGCGGTGACGTGACCAGCTGAGCGGCGCTGGCGAGATGGCTATCGAAAATGATGGAGCCTCGCCAGGGCGATCGCCGAGGCAGTCGGCTAGTCAGAGACGCTGCAGAGGGCACTGATATCGTCGGCATCGTTCACGATGTTGGCAAAGTTACGATTCCTGTCGAGATATTCAGTAGGCCGGGTTCAGGACGGGTACAGGTTCATCTGACGTGGCCAGAAATTAGCAAGCAAGGCGCCCACGGGCATGCAGGCATCCCCCTTGAAGTTGGCGCGGCTCCTGATGACTGAGGCCGAGAGGGATGGTGGGAGCCATAGCGATGCTGATGTCGCAGAACCATCGGCATCGGCGCGGCGAACGATGGCGGGTGTCGCCGCCTCACCGTCATGTGCCTTGCGCCATGATCCATCAGGACCTTGTCTCGACAAGCCATGCCCTATGCATCCAATGACGAACTACCACCGGCCGTGGCCGATCATCTGCCGCCGCACGCGCAGGACATTTTCCGCGAGGCGTTCAACCACGCATGGGACGAATATGGCGGAGACGAGCAACGCGCATTCCGGGTCGCCTGGGCGGCGGTGAAGCGGGGCTATCGCAAGCGCGGGAATAAGTGGGTGCCGATCGGCAGGTAACCCTCTCTGTCATCGCGCCAGAAGATCCGCGGCAGCCTCGGCGAACACCTGACAGCCCAAGACGATGTCTTCGTCCTCGGTATTTTCCGCGTAGTGATGGCTGATACCGCCGATCGATGGCACGAACAGCATCGCTGATTTCGTCCGCTCCGCCAGGATCTGCGCATCATGGCCGGCGCCACTCGGCATGCGCACATGCAGGCCCGCGGCATGCTCTTGCGCCGCTCGCTCCAACGCATCCTGGAAGCCCTGATCCATCGCCTGCGGTGTCGATTGCCCGCGCTCCACGATGGTCACCCTGCATGACCCGGTGTTCGCTTCGGCCACCAGAGCCTCCAGCTCCCGGTCGAGCTTTGCCAGCATCGCCGGATCCGTGTCGCGGAACTGGAACAGCATTTCCGCGCCGCCGGGCACAATGCTGGGTGCGCCGGGATCAAGCGAAATGCGGCCAGTGGTCCAAACCGTGCGCGGCCCTGCCACCTGTGGAAAGCGATCGTAGATCGCCGATGCCAGCCGAACCAGTGCGACGCCGGCATCTTTGCGGATTGCCATGCGCGTGGTGCCGGCGTGATTCTGCACTCCCTCGAACAGGATGCGGAACCGATGACTGCCAACAATGGCGGTGACGACACCGATGCGCTTGCCGGTATCTTCAAGTTCCGCGCCTTGTTCGATATGCGCTTCCAGGTAACCGAGAGTGTGCGCCGGGTCGATCGTTGCCCGTGGCCTTCCGGCAAAGCCGGCACTGGCCAGGGCGTCGCGCAGTGTGGTGCCTTCGCGGTTGTGACAGGCGTCGATTTCCGCCTCGGGCAACAGGCCGCAGAATGACCGGCTGCCGATGAATGAGCCGAAGTGCCCTTCCTCGTCGGCCCAGGCTGCGACGTCGATCCCGCCACCAAGCGCGCGAGCAACTTCCAACCCATAGATCACGCCGAGTGCACCATCGAGCCAGCCGGCGTGTGGCTGCGTTTCCAGATGGCTGCCCAGCAGCAGCTTCCTGCCCGCGCCACGCGCACGTCCGATGACATTGCCGATGCCGTCGATCTCAGGTTCCAGACCTGCCTCGGACATCCGCGCGACGAGCCAATGTCGCGACTGCACGTCCTCGGGTGAATAGGTTGGCCGGTGCACGCCGGTCTTGTATTCGCCGATCTTGCGCAACGCGTAGAGGTCGCCAAGCAGCCGGTCGCCGTCGATGCGTGTTGTCATGGTGCGAGCGTCATCCCTTGGGGACGGATCAGTCCATCCGGCGTCGGCGTAAAGCCAGACACCTTGTCCGACATCGCCCACAGCCATTTGGCATGGTACAGAACAAGGTGTGGTCGATCGGTGGTATAGATGTCGACCAGCTGCCGATACAGCGCCTGCCGCTGCGCCACATCGGTCACGCCGCGAGCGCGCGCCAGCAGATCATCGAACTTCGGATTGCAATATTTGCCCCAGTTGAGAAAGCCGTCGCAGGCAAGCCAGATCGCGACATTGCCATCGGGGTCGGGCCGCCCGCTCCAGATCACGATCGTTGCGTGATAATTGCCGGCACGTCCGGCTGCGACAAGCGCGTTCGCCTCCGCCGTTTGCAGCTTGACGTCGAAGCCGGCCTCGCTGGCCATCGACTGCACCACCTGGCCGACCTGCTGCTCAACCGGGCTGTTGCCGGTCAGCAGCGTGAAGCTCGGATGCTGCTGCCCTGCGTCCTTCAGGAGCGCCTTGGCCTTGGCAAGATCACGCGTGGGCACCGGGTGGTCTGGATCCCAATAACGAGTGCGCGGTGCCTCGAACTGGTTTGATGGTATGAACTGGCCGTCGAACACCACCTGGTTCAAGGCAGACCGATCGATCGCAGCGTCGAGCGCTGCGCGCACGCCCGGATCCTTGAGCGGTGTGTCGGCTGCCAGATTGATGCTCATCGAGTAGTAGGCGAGCGCGGACTGGCTAACCAGCCGCAGCTTCGGGTCCTTTTTTACCGTCGCCACATCGGTCGGCCCCAGCCGTTCCACCATGTCCAGCTGACCGGCCTGGAGGTTGACCAGCCGCACTGTCGTATCGGGCTGCGGATGATAGACGATGCGATCGAGTTTGATCGCCCCGGGGTTCCAATAGCCCGCGAAGCGATCGACGACGATGCGATCCTGCGCCACGCGCTGGGTCAGCTTGAACGGCCCAGCGCATGGCAGGTCGGTACTGACATCCCGAGCAAGTGCCTTGGGCGAGACCATCATGCCGGCGCGATCCGCCAAAACAGCGACGAGTGGCGCATAGGGCTGCGCCAGGTGCAGCCGCAATGTGCGCGGATCAACCACCTCCACCGAGGATACCGGCTTCAGCTCGCTCTTGCGCAGACTTTCGGGCGCGCTGCGGTAGCGCTCCAGGTTGGCCTTGACCGCGTCGGCATCCATGGTCTCGCCATCGTGGAACTTCACGCCGTCGCGCAACGCAACGGTCAATATCAGGTTGTCTGGCGACCAGTTCCACGATGTCGCGAGCTGCGGAACAAATTCGTTCCGCGAATCGATGTCGATCAGCTTGTCACAGACGGCCGCAAAGACCACACGGCCGACAAAGCTCCCGCCACGGGCGGGGTCAAGCGCATCGGGATCCTCGTTGAGGCCAATCCGCAACGTCGCCGCTTGCACCTGGCCCGCCAACAGCAGACCCACCACAGATGTCCGAGCCAGGACCCGGCATAACTGACACCGATACTGCCACAT
>JBKPSQ010000181.1:0-4697 GCA_046735075.1 Pseudomonadota bacterium | reverse complement strand
GACTAGGCCTCAGGGTCGGCACCTCGATGCCGGTGTGGACCGGCACGACCATGGAGCCGTTCGTGATCGGCAGCCTGTGGGGCAACTCGACCGACGACAATCAAGCCACGCTGGTCTCGTCCGGCACCACCGTGAAGCTCGAGGACGACCTCGAAGACGTGTGGGGCGAAGTCTCTGCCGGCGTGAACTTCTTCAACCCAAGCGCCAACACAAGCGTCTTCGCCAAGGTCGACGTCACCTTTGGCGACGGCGTCGGCGGCAAGGCCGGCATGCGCGTCTCCTGGTGAACCGTCAGATCTAGACGTTCAGTTCGATAAAGATCGGGACGTGATCCGAGGGCTTCTCCCAGCCGCGCGGCGCGGGGTCGATCTCGCACGCCACTAGCCGATCGGCAGCCTGCGGCGACAGTAGGAGATGATCGATGCGCAAGCCCTGGTTCTTCTGCCAGGCGCCGGCCTGGTAGTCCCAGAAGGTAAAGCGGTGCGGCTCGTCGTGGCAGGCGCGGAACGCGTCGGTCAACCCGAGATTGACCAGCGCCTGGAAATGCGCGCGTGTCTCAGGCCGGAACAGCGCGTCCTCGGTCCAGGCCGCTGGATTGTAGACATCGTCCGGGGTCGGGATGACGTTGAAGTCTCCGGCGATCACCATCGGCTCTTCGTTGGCAAGCAGCGACTTGATCCGATCTCTCAGCCGCGTCATCCAGGCAAGCTTGTAGACATATTTTTCGCTGCCTGGAGGGTTGCCGTTCGGCAGATAAATGTTGAGCAGGCGGAGCACCCCTGAAGGCACCGAGACGCAGGCCTCCAGATACCGCGCTTGCACGTCATCGGGATCGCCCGAAAGTCGCGGGGTGACGTCGTCGAATGGCAGCTTCGACAGTACCGCCACGCCGTTGAAGCCCTTCTGCCCATGCACGGCGACGTTATAACCGAGGTCCTCGAAGGCCTCCTTGGGGAAGGCCTCGTCGGCGCATTTGATCTCCTGAAGGCAGGCGATATCGGGCGAGGCCGACTTGAGCCATGTCGTGGCCGCGTCGATGCGCGCCTTGATGCCGTTGATGTTCCAGGTGGCGATCTTCATAGGGGTCGATTGTCACTGGCCCGCGCGACTGGACCATCCAGTAACCGGGCGGCCGGCTATAACAGGGCTAGGTGATTACTGGATTCCCGCTTTCACGGGAATGACGAGTGCGGAGGCTAAATCGAGAAGCTGGTGCCGCAGCCGCAGGCGGCCGTGACGTTCGGGTTATTGACCTTGAACTGCGCCCCGATCAGATCGTCGACGAAGTCGATTTCGCTGCCCTGCATGAAGGGAAGCGACACGGGATCGACCACCACGCGCGCGCCGTCGCGCTCGATCAGGAGGTCATCAGGCGCGGTCTCGGTGACGAGATCGAAGCGGTATTGGAAACCCGAGCAGCCGCCACCCTCGACGCTCACTCGGAACAGAGTGGGCGCCGTCTCGCCGGCGAGCAACTCGGCGATGCGGGACGCCGCACGTGGGCTCAAGGTGATGGACGGTTCGCTCATCTTGGGTGTAGCCAATCTCTGCTTGAAACATAGGATGGCCGACCCGCTTGTCAATCGACCAACGCGGTAGGGGAAGGCGGGTTTTTCCCCCAAAACCGGAAGCTTCAGGGCTAGAGCCCGGCGCTGCGCTTGCGCCTTATGCCGCCAATCCCCGCCGGAGCCGTGGCAGGCTTGTGCCCGAACCGCCCAGCCCGACCCGCTCTCCCTTCGCCCGCGACCGCGACCGCATCCTGCACGCCACCGCCTTCCGTAGGCTGAATTACAAGACGCAAGTCTTCGTCTATCACGAGGGCGACCATTACCGCTCCCGTCTCACCCACAGCCTGGAAGTCGCCCAGATCGCCCGCTCCATGGCGCGCAGGCTCAAGCTCGGCGAGGACCTCACCGAGGCGCTCGCGCTCGCTCACGACCTCGGGCACCCGCCGTTCGGCCATGCCGGCGAGCGCGCGCTCGATGCCGCCATGGCGACGGCTGGTGGTTTTGATCACAACGCCCAGTCGCTTCGCGTGGTCACCGAGCTCGAGCGCAAATATGCAAGCTTCGACGGGCTCAACCTCACCTGGGAGATGCTGGAAGGCCTGGTCAAGCATAACGGCCCTCTGCTCGGGCCTACCGCCACGCAACCGGTTCCCGAATCCATCCTGGCCTACTCTGAAAAGCACGACCTCGAGCTTTCGACCTTCGCCTCGGCCGAGGCGCAGGTGGCATCGCTTGCCGACGACATCGCCTACAACAATCACGACATCGACGACGGCTACCGCGCCGGCTTCTTCATCTTCGCCGAGCTCGGCGAGGTGCCGATCGCCGGCCGCGCCCTTGCCGAGGTGCGGGCCGCCTATCCAGGCATCGACGGTCCACGCCTCCTCTATGAGTCGATCCGCCGGCTCATCACCGCGATGGTCGAGGATGCCATTGCCGAGACCAAGCGGCGGATCGATCTCCTCAAGCCGCACAGCGTCGATGATATTCGCGGGGCACCGCACGCGGTGGTCGCGTTTTCCGCGGCGATGCAGAGCGAGCTAGACGCGCTACGTACCTTCTTGCTTGCGGGCGTCTACCGCCATCCCCGCATCATGCGCATTATGGGCCAAGCAGAGAACGTGGTGGCGCAGCTCTTCGCGCGATATTGCGACGAAGCGGCGGCACTTCCCCCCGAATGGCACGAGCAGGCGCCAGAGCCTGGCACGCGCGCTTACGCCCGGCACGTCGCCGACTTCATCGCCGGCATGACCGACCGCTACGCGCTCGCCGAGCATCGCCGGCTGTTTGACGCCACCCCTGATTTACGTTAGTCGCGGGCTCCATCCTCTGGGGCTTTCATGGACGTCTTTGCAGGTTTCCACGGACGCGTTCTCGCCGCCGTTCAGCAGCTCAAGCATGACGGCGTGGTGCCGCATGAGGCAAGCATCGAGGGCATTACGCTCGAGCCGCCCAAGGATGCCTCGCACGGCGACCTCGCCACCAACGCCGCCATGGTTCTCGCCAAGGCGGCGGGCAAACTGGCGCGCGCTCTTGCCGAGCGTCTCGCGCCGCTCATCGCCGCCGATTCCTATGTCGACAAGGCAGAGGTCGCGGGGCCAGGCTTCGTCAATCTGACGCTCGCTCACGCCTTCTGGCCGAGCGTGCTGCGCATGGTGCTGGAACAGGGCGAGGCTTATGGCCAGAACGCGATCGGCAAAGGCGAGGCGATCAACGTCGAATATGTCTCGGCCAACCCCACCGGTCCCATGCATGTCGGGCACACGCGCGGCGCCGTGTTCGGCGACGCTCTCGCCAATCTTCTCGGCTTCACTGGCTTCGCCGTAACGCGCGAATATTATGTCAACGACGCAGGCTCCCAGGTCGATGCGCTCGCCCGCTCGGCATTGCTTCGCTATCGCGAGGCGCTCGGCGAGGACATCGGCAATATCCCCGAAGGACTCTACCCCGGCGATTATCTCAGGCCCGTCGGCGAGAAACTCGCAGCTCAGCATGGCAAGGAGCTTCTCGCCATGCCGGAAGAAGAGTGGCTCCCGATCGTGCGTGCCGCGGCGCTCGAAGCGATGCTTGCCATGATCGAGGACGACCTTTCTGCGCTCGGCATCCATCACGATGTCTTTTTCTCCGAGCGCTCGCTGAGCGAAGGATCGCGCGATGAGATCGCCGAGACCATCAACGATCTCGAAGCGCGCGGGCTTATCTACAAAGGCCGGCTGCCGCCTCCCAAAGGCAAGATCGATGAAGATTGGGAAGACCGCGAGCAGCTCCTGTTCCGCTCGACCGAGTTCGGCGACGACATGGACAGGCCGCTCGTGAAGTCGGACGGCACCTACGCCTATTTTGCCGGCGACATCGCTTATCACCGCGACAAGTTTCAGCGCGGGTTCAAGACCATGATCGACGTGTTCGGCGCCGATCATAGCGGCCATGTCAGGCGCATGAAGGCTGCGGTTGCCGCGCTGACCGAAAACCAAGCCACACTCGACATCAAGATCTGTCAGCTGGTGCGCCTGTTTCGCGCTGGCGAGCCGGTCAAGATGTCAAAGCGTGCCGGGACATTTGTGACACTCAGGGAGGTCGTGGACGAGGTGGGCGCAGGTCCCGTCCGTTTCATGATGCTCTACCGCAAGAACGACGCGCCGCTCGATTTCGACTTTGCCAAAGTCACCGAGCAATCGCGCGACAACCCGGTATTTTATGTGCAGTACGCCCATGCGCGGGCGAGCTCGGTTCTGCGTAACGTGCGGGAAACATTCCCCGATCTCGACATCGGAGAGGGGGCGTTGGCGGGGGGCGACTTGGGCCGGCTGGACGATGAGGCGGAATTTGCCCTGATCCGCCGCCTGGCACAGTTCCCCCGGGTGGTGGAGGCGGCTTCGCTGGCCCACGAGCCGCACCGCATCAGCTTCTATCTCTATGATCTGGCGGCCGACTTCCACGGCCTCTGGAACCGAGGCAAAGACTTGCCACAATTACGATTTATTTACGAAAGCGACCGAGAGTTAACGCGTGCTCGTGTAGCGCTAGTGGCTGCCACGAAGCGTGTTTTGGCGTCGGGTTTGGGGATTCTCGGCGTCGAAGCCTTACACGAGCTTCACTAAGATTGAACCGGGGCGGGGGGTGGTTTGAGGGAAGTACCATGTCCACGCGAGATGACGGGCACGGCCGCGAGGCCGGTCCGAACCCTGG
>JBKPSQ010000180.1:0-13207 GCA_046735075.1 Pseudomonadota bacterium | reverse complement strand
CGGCTGGTGCGCGAGAGACGCGCCGAGCTCGCGCGGCACGCCTGGCACACTTGGTCGCCATCGTGGCGGTTTCCCGAACTGGAATTCGAACTGACGGCGCAATCGTTCAACAATCCCGATTGGGCCGAGATCACGGTTCATTCCTATCGCCAGCGCTGGGGCATGGCCGAGGGCGATCCCGACTATGCCGGCATCGAAGCCTACATGAATCCGGCGCCGCGCATCGCCGTGCCGACGCTCGTCATCCACGGCGCCGACGACCATGCGACGCTGCCGGAAAGCTCGGAAGGGAAACAGGACCTGTTCTCTGGCCGCTATCAGCGCATCGGGCTCAAAGGCGTGGGACACTTCCCGCAGCGCGAAGCCCCGGAAGAAGTGGCCCGCACCATCCTCGATTTCATCGCCGGGCATGATCGCGACGTGCGGCCTCTGAAGGCCGCAAGCTGACGCCGCCTGCAACATCGTTCAACTCTCCACAAAAGAATGGCCCCTTGCGGGGCCATTCTCGCGCCGATTGTTTGGGGCGATTAATACCCCCACACGTGGTGGCGGTGGAATCGTACCCCGGGACCATACGGATATGGACCGTAGTCGTACGGACCATAGTCATAGTAGCCTGGCCCCACGCCGATGGCGATGTCAGGGCGCGCTGATGCAGTGGTGGACACCGACGCTAGCGCAACTAACGCAATTGCGCCGGCCCCTGCCAGAGTGGCTAGATTTTTCTTCATAGGTCACACTCCTTAGCAGTTCGTCGTGCCACAACGCCCAGCCTTAGAGTCAACGATTCTGCGCGAGCGAGGTTCGCCCTTAAGAGCGGCTTTTTTCCAAATTTGAACAATGGGTTGGAGGAAAATGATGTGCTCGGTTAAGTAGCATTTTTGCCGGGACTTCATTGCACTCATGGTGATGGCCAAGAAACCGCAAGCCAAACCAACACCGGCAGCCGGGAAGATCCGCGTCGGGATCGGCGGGTGGTCTTACGCGCCGTGGCGCGGCGTGTTCTATCCGAAGGGACTGAAGCAGGCCGACGAGTTGGCTTACGCGAGCTCACATCTCACCTCGATCGAGATCAACGCCACGCATTACCGGCTGCAAAGCGCGAAAAGCTTTCGCACATGGGGCGAGACCGCGCCCGACGGTTTCGTGTTCTCGGTGAAAGGCCCTCGCCTCGTGACCAACCAAAAGGTGCTGGCCGAGACCGGCGGCTTCATCAAGCGCTTCATCGAATCGGGGCTGGCAGAGCTCGGCGACAAGCTCGGCCCTGTGCTCTGGCAGTTCGCGCCGTTCAAACGGTTCGACAAGGAAGACTTCGGCAAGTTTCTCGATCACCTGCCGCGCGAGCTCGACGGGCGCAAGCTGCACCATGTGGTGGAGGTGCGGCACGCAAGCTTTCGCGCGCCGGAGTTCATTGCGCTATTGCGCGACTCTGGCGTTGCTCCGGTGTTCACCGAGGCCGAGGATTTCCCGTCGATCGCCGATCTGACAGGCGATGTGGTTTATGCGCGGCTGCAGCGCGGCGATGACGCGATCCCCACCGCCTATCCGCCGAAGGCGCTCGATGCATGGGCCGGGCGCGCGCGCACTTGGGCTGGCGGCGGTGTTCCTCCGGATCTCGCAGCGGTCGATGCCGCGCACAAGCCCGAAAAGAAACCGCGCGATGTATTCATCTACTTCATCCATGAAGGGAAGCTGCGCGCTCCTGCCGCAGCCATGGCGCTGATCGAGCGCCTGGTTTAACCGCACCCGCTGTTCTGTGACACGCGGCGAAATTGCTCCGGGGGAGTCGGAACCATCACTACCCGCATCTATTGAACCTACTGGCTGACGTGGGGCCTGGAGGCCATATGTCAGATCGTGCAACCAGAAATACTGAACATCGCGCCGCGCCCGAAGATCGCGAGACGCCCGCGGAAAATCGCCGGGATGAGGACACAGCGGTCGCGACTGGCGCACCAGAAGCAAACAGCGCGGAGAGAGCGGACGCGAGCGAAGCCGGCGTTCATCCCATCGTCGTCCAGACCGGGATCGGCGCGGCGCTCTGGTTTGTCGCTGTTGTTTGGCTTGCCTTCGCTGCCGGAACTGAGACCGATTACCTGCTTGTCATTGTCACAATGTTCTTCGTGATGTTCTTCGTGCTGTTCCTATTCTTGGCGTCGTATAGCCTGAAGGATCAGCGCTGGCCGTCGCGCTCGACGGGCTTGCGTGAGTTCCTCACCAGCGAAGTTGGCGTGGGAAGCGGCAAGATGAGTGGACGTGACGTTCTCATCGAGGCCACGCTGCTGCCGGTGGCGCTCGCCTTCGCGGCGACCCTTATCGGTCTGGCCTGGATGATCTTCGGCTGATCGCACTGGCGCGCGCGAGCAACTCATCGCGCGATGCGGCAAAGCCGCCTTCAATCCACTCGGCTTCGAGCCGGCGCAACATCTGGCCGATCTCGGGTCCTTTGAAATCGAGCGCCATGACGTCGGAGCCACGTAGCGGAAAGGCTGGCGCCTGCCAGCGCTCAGGAAGTGCAAGTGCAGCGCGCCATGCCTTGTCTTCGTGACCGGCACCTAAATCAGCCCAGGCGAGTAGCACATGGCTGGCAAAGTTGCTTTCGCCGAGATGGTAGAGCGCGTGCTTCGCCGCGTCGTCGCCCGGCAGCTCGTCGCGCTTTGCCGAGCCAAGCTCGAGCACGCCGCGTTCGGCATTCGATAGCCTGAGCCGCGCGGCGAGGCGGACGGCATCGTCCGGCACGAACACGCCGAGCGCGGCGAGTCTGAGCATGGGGTCGGGCTCTAGGCTGAGCGCTTCCTCGATCGCCACGAGTCGCTCGAAGCGGACAAGGCGCGGCGCGCCCCCGAGCAAATCCACGAGCAGCCCGTAATCGAACAAGGCCTCCACCCCGCGTACCGCCTGAGGCGCGACGAGGAGGCTGCGCAACTCGGCGCTCACCCGCTCGGCGGAGAGGCGGTCGAGACCTGAGCGAAGCTTCACCGCCGCCTTCAGCCCCGCCTCGTCAAGAGGCCCTTTGCCGTAATAGGCGTTGAAGCGGAAGAAGCGCAGGATGCGGAGATAGTCCTCCTTGATGCGCGCCTCGGCATCGCCGATGAAGCGCACGCGGCCGGCGATAAGATCGCCATAGCCGCCGAGCGGATCGAACACTGTTCCGTCGCTGCCGGCGTAAAGCGCGTTCAGCGTGAAATCGCGCCGCCGCGCATCCTCCTCCCAATCCTTGGTGAAGGCCACGGTGGCATGACGGCCGAAGGTCTCGACGTCGGAGCGGAGCGTCGTGACCTCGAAGGGCACACCGTCGGCGATCACCGTCACCGTGCCATGCTCAATCCCGGTCGGGACGGGTTTCAACCCGGCCTTCTTGGCAAGCGCTATCACCTGCTCTGGCGTGGCCGTCGTGGCGAGGTCGATCTCCGTCACCGTCTCGCCGAGCAGAGCATTGCGCACGGCGCCGCCCACCGCCCGGGTCTCGACGCCGTCGCTGCTCAGCGCGGCGAAGACGCGACGGGTCTCCGGACGCTTGAGCCACTCGGCGTCTTTGAGCGAAGGAGGCGCCGCCGAACTGATGGCTTTTTCGGTCATCTCGGAGAAGCCGTCAGTCGATCTCGCCTGGCTTGACCACGCCGTCGTTCAGCGTCGGCGGATGATAGGTACCGCCCGGCTTCCCGCCGGAGAACTGAATGAGGGTCGCCATGGTGACGAGCAGCAGCCCGGCGCCGGCCGCGAGTAACCAGAGAATGGGCGCGCCCTGCCAAATCCCTGCCAGCGCGGCCCTCTTCACCGCGAGCATATAGCCCGCGTAGATCAGGAAGGGCAGCGCGAACAGGGCGATGTCGATGAGGGCGATGCGCAACATCGCGGGGGCTTGGCCTCTTGCACGGAAAACGCTCGGCACCATAGCGGCGGTGGCGAGACAAATCGAGCGCCGCTTCGGCGCTAGATGCTCGGCTCGGGGCCAGGGAATGGAAAGAACGTTCCTGCGCTCCACACCCCGGCATTCTCCTTGTCGCCAGTTTCCACGGCCAAAGGGGCGAGGTCATAGTAGATGGGCCGGGCAAGCCGTGCGGCCAAGCCGTCCCGCACAGTGACGAAAGGGGTGAAGCCACCGAGCTTTCCGGGTTCAAATCCTATCGGGTGGCTGGCGTCGGCAGTGACCACGTCATCCACATTGGTGCGGAAGGTGAGAACCTGTGCTTTGCCTCTACCTTTTCGCGTCATCTCCACGGCGACGAACGGCATGCCTTCGACTTCGATCGGCACCTTTTCGACCGGCGTGACGAGGTAATAACGCCCGTCATCTTCGCGGCGGAGCACCGAGGCGAACAGTTTGACGAGAGGCAATCTCTGGATCGGGCTGCCCTGGTAGTACCACGTTCCATCGCGGGCGATTTTGAGCCCGATATCCCCGCAAAGATTAACGTTTGGCAATGCGGCGGAACCCGGTTTGCTGCGAACCTTTTCCAGTGCTACGAGAACGTCTCTTTCTTCGTGGTCAGGCATCTTTTCGACCCGCTCTGACCCCCAATCCTCGCGCCAGCAGAGCTTGGCGGACCCTGCCCGAAGCAAACAGGATTGTGACCGAATTGCCCCGCAAAGTGTTTCTACCTCCAGAGCGCTTTGGCCCTATAGTCCTCCAGCCCCAGGATTGAGCGAAACTTAAGCCATGACAACACTTGCCACTAACGAGACCCAGCTTGTCGATCGCATCGAAGAGGTCGGCGCCAAGATCCAGAAAGTGCGTGAGACCACGGCCTCGGTGATCTTCGGCCAGGACCGGGTCATCGATCTTGCCCTGATCACCGTGCTTTCGGGCGGCCATGCGCTGCTGATCGGCGTGCCGGGCCTCGCCAAGACGAGCTTGGTCGAGACGCTCGGGACCGTGCTCGGCCTCGAGAACAAGCGCATTCAGTTCACGCCGGACTTGATGCCGTCGGACATCGTGGGCTCCGAGGTGCTGGAGGAAGGCGCCGGCGGACGGCGCGGCTTCCGCTTCGTCAAAGGCCCGATCTTCACCCAGCTGCTCATGGCTGACGAGATCAACCGCGCGAGCCCCAAGACGCAATCGGCATTGCTGCAGGCGATGCAGGAGCACCACGTGACGGTGGCCGGCGTGCGCCATGATGTGCCGCGTCCGTTTCACGTGCTCGCGACGCAAAATCCGTTGGAGCAGGAGGGTACCTATCCCCTCCCCGAGGCCCAGCTCGACCGCTTCCTGTTGCAGATCGACGTGTCCTATCCGGATGTCGCCGCCGAGCGCCGCATGCTGTTCGCCACCACCGGTGTCGAGGATCGGGTGCTGAAGACCATCCTCTCTGCCGACGAGCTGATGATGGCGCAACGGCTGGTGCGCCAGCTTCCGGTCGGCGACCAAGTGGTCGACGCCATTCTCAAGCTGGTGCGCTCGGCGCGGCCGGGCACCGGCATCGACGAGGAGCTCAACGACATGATCGCCTGGGGTCCAGGCCCGCGTGCGAGTCAGGCGCTGATGCTTGCCGTGCGCGCCAAGGCGCTGATCGAGGGGCGGCTCGCGCCCTCGATCGATGACGTGATCGATCTCGCCGAGCCGGTGCTCAAGCACCGCATGGCCCTTACCTTCGCTGCTCGCTCGGAGAAGGTCGAAATGAGCGACGTCGTGACCAAGCTCGTCGAGCCGCTAGGGTGACGTAGATCTTGGCCGACGACCGAGAGAGATTTTTTCAGCCATTTCCAGCTGAGGAAGCCGAGGCCCATGGACTGGCCGCGCGCATGCCGGCGCTCCTCATCGAGGCGCTGCGCGTCGCCCATACCGTGGCTCACGGCAGCCATGGCCGCCGACGCGCGGGCCCTGGCGAAACCTTCTGGCAGTTCCGTCACTACGACCAGAATGATCCGGCATCGGGCATCGATTGGCGGCGCTCGGCAAGCTCCGACCATCTCTTCGTGCGCGAGCGTGAGTGGGAGGCGGCGCATACCGCGTGGCTGTGGGTCGATCTCTCGCCCTCGATGCGCTTCCGCTCGCCGCTCGCCAAGGTGTCGAAGGAGAGCCGCGCCGTGGTGCTCGCGCTCGCCATCACCGAGCTTCTTGCCCGCGGCGGCGAGCGCATCGGCGTGCTCGGCGGCCAGCCCTTCAGAGGGCGCAACGCCGCGCGGCGTGTCGCCGAGGTTCTGATGCGCGACACCGGCGAGGCGAGCCTGCCTCGACCGGCGAAATTGAGCCGCTTCTCCGAGTGCCTCCTGTTCAGCGATTTTCTCGAGCCCGTTCCCGAGACGACCGATGCCTTGAAGACGATCGCGGCGCAAGGCGTGCGCGGCCATTTGGTGCAGATCCTCGACCCGGCGGAGGAGACGCTGCCCTACACTGGGCGCACGGAGTTCACCGCAAGCGAAGGCCGCGACCGCATGATCGCCGGCCGCGCCGAGACCCTGCGCGAGCGCTATCAGGAGCGCCTCAAGCAGCATCGCCGCGATCTCATCGAGACGACGCGCCGGCTCGGCTGGTCGTTCGTCGTGCACCACACCGACCGGCCGGCTGAAGAGGTCGTGCTCGCCATCCACAATCGGCTGGCTGGGCTCGAGCGGGACTACCGCTACCGGCCACCGCGCCCAGTCGTCAGCGGCGAAAGAGCCGCGAGCCAGCAGTCATGATCACGATCGGCTCAATCGGTTTCATGCAGCCTTGGATTCTGGCAGCGCTCGCAGCGCTTCCCGCCATCTGGTGGCTGTTGCGCATGACGCCGCCGAGCCCGCAGGTGGTGGTGTTCCCACCGACGCGCTTGCTCAAGGATTTGAAGTCGAGCGAGGAGACGCCGGCGCATAGCCCGTGGTGGCTCACCGCTTTGCGCATGCTGCTCGCGGCGGTAATTATTTTCGCTTTGGCACGTCCGGTGCTGAACCCTGACCGCCAGACCTTCATCGGTGGCGGTCCCTTGCTCCTCGTCGTCGACAATGGCTGGGCCTCGGCGACGCATTGGCCGGAACGGCGCGAGGCGATCGAAGCCGCCATCGACCGCGCCGGACGCGACGGATCGACCGTGGTGCTGGCGCCGACCGCGCCGGGCCAGCCGGTGAGCGATCCTTTGAGCCCCGACCAGGCGCGCGAGCGCGTCGGCGGTCTTGCGCCCGAGCCTTACGCGCCGGATCGCGCGGCGCTGGCGGCGGAGCTCGACAAGCAACTCGCCGGCAAGACCGGTTTCAGCGTGGTGTGGCTCACCGACGGTGTCGATTATGGCGAGGGCGACTCCTTCGCCGCCTCGCTGCGCAAGCTTGCGGGTTCGAGCGGCAGCTTTTCGGTGCTGCGTCCCGAGAAGGAAAGCGCCGCGCTTGCTCTTGGTCAAGCTTCCGGCGACGGCGGGGAGCTGACCGCGCGCATATTGAGCGCTGCCGATGGCCCACACTCGGGCACGGTCAAGGCGGTCACGGGGCGCGGCGAGCCACTCGGCGAAGCTCAATTCTCCATCGCCGAAGGCGCGCGGGAGACCGCGACACGATTCGATCTTCCACTCGAGATCCGCAACCAGGTGGCGCGTATCGAGATCGCGGGCGAGCGCTCCGCCGGAGCGGTCAATCTCCTCGACGCACGCTCGCAATGGCATCGCGTCGGCATCGTATCGGGCGAGTCGCGCGAGGCGGCGCAGCCGCTGCTCTCGCCGCTCTATTATGTGCAGCGCGCGCTGTCCCCCTATGCCGACGTTGTCTCGCCAAACGAAGGCAATGTCGCCAACGCCGTGCACGAGCTTATCGGCCACAGAGTCTCCACCATCGTACTCGCCGATATCGGCAAGCTCGTTGCCGGGACCCAGGAGGAGCTCGGCACCTGGCTGAAGGCTGGCGGCGTGCTCATCCGCTTTGCGGGACCTCGGCTCGAGCAAGGCGGCGACGAATTGTTGCCGGTGGCCTTGCGCCGCGGCGGCCGTTCGCTCGGCGGCTCGCTCTCCTGGAGCACGCCGCAGCCGCTCGCGGCGTTCGACGAGAAGAGTCCGTTCCGCGGGCTGACCGTCCCGGAAGACGTCAAGATCAATCGCCAGGTGCTTGCCGATCCGACTGTTGCCTCCGATGCCGAAGTGTGGGCGACGCTTGCCGACGGCACGCCCTTGGTTACCGCTCTGAAGCAGGGCCAGGGCTACATCGTGTTGTTCCACATCACCGCGAATTCCGACTGGTCCAATCTCCCGCTGTCGGGCCTGTTCGTGGAGATGCTTCGCCGCGTCGTCAGCCTTGGGCCGAGCCAGGTCTCGATCGAAGGCGGCGACCAGGCCGCTGCAACTATGGAAGCCAAGCCACAAGCCTCGACCAGCGCGGCGTCGTCGGGCGCGCTCCCGCCGCTCCAGACGCTTGACGGCTACGGCCAGCTTGGCTCTCCGCCGCTTAGAGCGGCACCGATCGCGCCCGACAAGCTCGACACCACGAGCCCGGGCCCCGACCATCCACCCGGCTATTACGGGCCATCCGGCGCGGCGCGCGCCTTCAACCTCGTCACTGCCAAGACCGTGCTCAAGCCGCTGCCCAAGATCGAGGGCGCGAACGAAATGGGCGGCTACACGTTGAGGAAGCCCATGGCGCTCGAGCCGTGGCTCTATCTTGCCGCACTTGGCCTGTTCATCGCCGATATTCTCGCCATGCTGGTGCTGAGCTCTGGCTGGAGGCTGCGCCGCCGCGCCGCCGCGGCTGGCGCTGTCGTTCTGCTTGCGCTTGCCCTGCTGCCGTGGTCCCCGGCCACGCTTCGCGCCGAGGATGCGCCCAAGGCGGCGAACGCGGCTGACAAGTTCGCGCTGAAGGCTTCGCTTCAGACTCACCTTGCTTACGTCATCACCGGCGATGCCGAGGTCGACCGCACCAGCGAGGAGGGCCTGGCGGGATTGAGCAAGGTGTTGCGCGCGCGTACCGCGCTCGAGCCGGCCGATCCCATGGGCGTCGACATCGACAAGGACGAGCTTGCCTTCTTCCCGATCCTCTATTGGCCGGTGCGCGAGGATGCGCAGCCTCTGTCCGACGCGACGCTCGCCAAGATCGACGCCTTCATGAAGCAAGGCGGCCTCATCATCTTCGACACACGCGACCACGGCACCGAGCTGACCGGTGCCGGCACGCAAAGCAAGGGTCTGACTCGGCTGATCGGCCAACTCGATATCCCGCCGCTCGAGCCGGTGCCCGAGAACCATGTGCTCACCAAGTCCTTCTATTTGATGCGGAGCTTTCCCGGCCGCTTCGACGGCGGGTCGCTGTGGGTCGAGGCCGAGCCACAGGACGAGGCGGAGCGCACCGAACGCTCGCGCCGCACCGACGGCGTGAGCTCGATCGTGATCACCTCGAACGACTTCGCCGGTGCCTGGGCATTGGATGAGTCGAACCGGCCGATCTATCCGACCGTGCCGGGTGGCGAGGTCCAGCGCGAGATGGCGTTCCGCGCCGGCGTCAACATCGTGATGTATGCATTGACCGGCAACTACAAGGCCGACCAGGTGCACGTCCCTGCCCTGCTCGAGCGTCTGGGGCAATGACGCCATGAGCTGGTCGGTCGAGTTCATTCCCTTCGTGCCGTGGCCGGTGTTGTGGGCCGTCGCCGTGGCGGGCGTCGTGCTGCTCGCGCTATTGTTCTGGCGCTCGCGACGCGGCGCGGTCCTGCGGGCGCTGAGCTTTGTGCTGCTGCTGCTCTCCATCGCCAATCCGCATCTGAAGCAGGAGGATCGCGAGCCGCTGAACGATGTCGTGGCCGTCGTGGTGGACGACAGCCAAAGCCAGGCGATCGCCGGGCGCACCGCGCGCACCGAAGAGATCCGCAAGGGACTCGAAGACAGGCTCAAAGCCGTTCCCAATCTCGACGTGCGCTGGGTGCATTCCACTTCGACATCTGCCGACGGCGAGCGCGACGGCACCATGCTATTCACCGATCTCGGTCAGGCGCTTGCCGACGTGCCGCCCGATCGGCTTGCCGGCGTCATCGCCATTACCGATGGCGAGGTGCACGATGTGCCGGGCTCGGCCTCTGCGCTCGGCTTCGATGCGCCGGTGCACGCGCTTCTCACCGGCAAGCCCGATGAGTTCGACCGCAGGCTTCAGGTCTTGAGCGCGCCCCGCTTCGGCATTGTCGGCAGCTCGCAGAACATCGAGGTCAAGGTCGTCGACACGGCAAATGCGAGCGCAGCGCCGGTGAAGCTCACCGTCACGCATCAAGGCCAGGCGCCGACTTCGCGGAGCGTGCGCGTCGGCGAGAAGGTCGAGGTGCCGGTCAATATCGAGCATGCCGGCCCCAACATCGTCGAGATCGAGGCAGAGGGCGCACCCGGCGAGCTCACCACCGTTAACAATCGCGCCGTGTTGACGGTCGAGGGCGTGCGCGAGAATCTCCGCGTGCTGCTGGTGTCGGGCGAGCCGCATGCCGGCGAGCGCACCTGGCGCAATATGCTGAAGTCCGACGCCTCGGTCGATCTCGTGCATTTCACCATTTTGCGGCCGCCGGAAAAGCAGGACGGCACCCCGATCAACCAGCTCTCGCTGATCGCCTTTCCCACGCGCGAATTATTCCAGGAGAAGCTCGATCAATTCGATCTCATCATCTTCGACCGCTATCAGCGGCGCGGGGTGTTGCCGCTGCTCTATCTCGAAAATGTCGCCCGCTACGTGGAGAAGGGCGGCGCCGTGCTGGTTTCTGCCGGCGATGACTATGCCTCTCCACTCAGCCTCTACCGCTCACCGCTCGGCCAGATCTTGCCGGCTGTGCCGTCTGGCCGGGTGGTCGAGGAGCCGTTCAAACCAAAGCTCACCGATCTCGGCGAGAAGCACCCGGTCACGACCGATCTTCCGGGCTCGACCGGCACCGAGCCAAGCTGGGGCCGCTGGTTCCGCGTGGTCGATGCCGACCCGCGTGACGCCGAGGTGCTGATGAAGGGCGCCGAGGACAGCCCGCTGCTCGTGATCGGCCAGCGCGGCCAGGGCCGGGTTGGCATGATCCTATCCGACCATGCTTGGCTATGGGCGCGCGGCTATGAAGGTGGCGGACCTTACACCGACCTGCTGCGCCGCCTCGCCCACTGGCTGATGAAGGAGCCCGATCTCGAAGAGGAAACGCTGAAGGCGACGAGTCGCGGCCAGACGCTCCAGATCGAGCGGCGCTCAATCAAGGACGAGATCGAGCCGGTCACCATCACCGCCCCGTCAGGCAAGGAAGACACCGTGACACTCGACAAGGGCGAGCGCGGACTGTGGCGGAAGTCCATGACCGTTTCCGAGCAGGGCGTGTACCGGATCGCTTCGGGCAAGCTCGCCAGCGTCGTCACCGTCGGCAACGCCAACGCGCGCGAGCTTGCTGCCGTCACTGCGACCGACAAGGTGCTCTCGCCCCTGCTCGAGGAGACCGGCGGCGGCAGCTTTTGGCTTGGCCGCAACGATGCCGAAGCGAAGGACATCCCGCGGCTCGTGATGCTGCGCGGCGGCCACATCATGCACGGCGAGGATTGGCTCGGGCTGCACAAGCGCGACGCTTATCACGTCAAGGGCGTGCGCCTGTTCCCGCTGTTCACCGGTTTCCTGGCGCTCGGCCTTCTGCTTGGCCTGCTTGCCGCCACCTGGTTCCGCGAGGGTCACTAGCGGACATAGGCTTTGACCTGACCGGCGGCGCGGGAGAGCGTACCGGGGATAAGCTCGAGCGCGAGTAGACGCGCGGGGTCGACCGGCCCTGGCAGAGTGATCTGGCCGAAGGGAACCGGCTGAAAGCCGAACCTCCCGTAATAGGGCATGTCACCCACAAGCAGCACAAGGCCGAAGCCTTCGGCTTTTGCCCGCCTCAGTCCTTCCTGTACCAATGCACGTCCAATGCCCCTACCCTTCTGCGCCGGATCGACCACGAGAGGGCCGAGCAACACGGCATTGTGCTCAGGCCCAATTCTGATTGCCGTAAAGCGGATACCTCCGAGAAGCCTGCCGTCGAACGCGGCGCAGAGCGAGAGCGATGCGACCGGCGGCACGCCTTCACGCACGCGGTAGGCGCTTCGCGCGAAGCGGCCGGGGCCGAACGCTTCGGCGGAAAGCCGTGAGAGAGTTTCGGCGTCGCCGTCAGCTTCGTGGCGGATCTCAAAGGAAGTGGACATCGGTCATGGTCCCAACAGGCTGATGAAGAGGAGATCCCTCAGCCGCAATGTGGGCACCGGACGCGAGATTAGATGGGGAGCGAGGTGTCGGCGGCGAGGGGCTAGGCAGTGCGCACAAGACGCGCGCGCCCTCGTCGTCGGGGAAGGTTGAGCCGGTCGATACTCGTCAACATGGCGGCGGCCCATATCATAAGGGCTCGGCCCGGTCCAGCGGTTCGAACCGCGACCTAGGCCCCTCTGGTCAAGTTTCATGAAATCGCCGAAGTTCACCAAGATTTATCGTCTCTTCGCCACACCTTTGAATCTGCTACACTTAAAGCCAATGTGAGGGGCGACATGACTTGTCCCTTCGAGGCAAGCGGGGGCAACATCCATGGCTGAAACGGCGCGACTGCTCGTTCTCTATCACTCATCCTACGGACATGTTGAGACACTTGCTTATGCCGTCGCTCACGGCGTGCGCGCAGTCGAAGGCGTGCATGTCAGCGTGAAGCGCGTGCCGGAGCTGATGCCGGAGGACGTCATGCGCTCCGCCGGCATGAAGCTCGACCAGCTCGCCCCGATCGCCGATCCGCAAGAGCTCGTGAATTACGATGGCATCATTTTCGGCACGCCGACGCGCTTCGGCAATATGAGCTCGCAGATGCGGAACTTCCTCGATCAGACCGGCCCGCTGTGGGTCGGCGGCGCGCTGATCGGCAAGGTTGGCAGTGTGTTCACGTCGACTTCGACCGGCGGCGGCAACGAGACCACCATTATCTCCTTCCATTGGACCTTGCTGCATCACGGCATGATCGTGGTGGGCCTCCCCTACTCTGCCCCCGATCTTCCCGACATCAGCGAGGTCAAGGGAAGTTCGCCATACGGCGCCGGCACCATCGCCGCCCCCGACGGCTCGCGGCTGCCATCGCAGAAGGAGCTCAACCTCGCGAGCTTCCAGGGCCATCACGTGGCCAAGATCACCAAGAGGCTGGTGCAGTGTCCATGACGATGCACCAACCCTCTCCCCTTGCGGGAGAGGGTTCCGAAGCCGAGCAATAGCGAGGCTGCGGCGGGTGAGGGGTGAAGGCAGTGCCCCCTCACCCGGCGCTCGCTCCCGCTCGCGCCACCCTCTCCCGCGAGGGGAGAGGGTGCTAAGCCTTCACCAG
>JBKPSQ010000179.1:0-4025 GCA_046735075.1 Pseudomonadota bacterium | reverse complement strand
CCTCAACACGGAGCGCAACGAGCGGCTGGTGCAGCATTATGACGACCGGCTCGCCATGCCGAGGCGCTGGTGCTGGCCTATCCCTTCCTGATGGTACGGCATGCCGGCGATGCTGAAGGGCTATTTCGACCGCGTCTGGCTGCCTGGGGTCGCGTTCGACGTCACATCGAAGGGCACGATCAAAACCGACCGGCTGAAGCGACTGCGGCGCATTCTGGTTGTGACCACCTATGGCGGATCCTGGTGGATGGTGCGAGTGGCACTCGGTGACCCTGCGCGCAAGATCATCGGTCGCGCGGTGCGGGCGCTGTGCGCGCGAGATTGCCGCGTGAGCTGGTGCGTGCACTACGACATGGATCGCGCCAGGCCGGCGACGTTGCGGCGGTTCCTGCAACGCGTCCGGCGGGTTACGCTGAGCCTGTAGGGATCCTGAGTGGGGGCGGCTGAATGAAGCGACGCGAATTGCTGGCTGCTGGCGCGCTGATGTCAGCCGGGCTGGCGCGACCGGCCATCGCACAGGCTGTCGCCAAGCCGTTGAAGTTCATCCCCGAGGGCAACCTGCAGAACCCAGATCCTATCTGGTCCACCACAACGGTGGCGCGCAACTTCGGCTATATGATTTGGGACACGCTGTACGGCTGGGACATCAATCTGTCGTCGCAGCCGCAGATGGCCGAAGGCCACACCGTTGAGGACAATGGGCTTACGTGGCGCTTCCGCCTGCGTGACGGGCAACAATTCCATGACGGCACGCCGGTGCGCGCAGCCGACTGCGTCGCCTCTATCCGCCGCTGGATGAAGCGCGACGGGTTCGCCCAGCGCATCGAGATGGCGACCAATGAACTCACCGCCATCGACGACCGCACTTTCATCTTTCGCCTTAAGCAGCCGTTCCCGCTGCTGGCGCACGGTCTTGGCAAGCCCACCGCCAATGTTTGCTTCATCATGCCGGAACGGATCGCCACCACCGATCCTTATAAGCAAATCGACGAATATGTCGGCTCCGGCCCATATGCATTCAATCGCAGCGAATGGACGCCGGGTGCGCTCGCCACGTTCAAACGGTTCGATGCGTATGTACCGCGGCAGGAACCTCCAAGTTTCGTCGCCGGTGGCAAGCAGGCCAACTTCCAGCGCATCGAGTGGAACATCATCCCCGACCCTGCCACGTCGTCCGCGGCCATCCAGTCGGGCGAGGAGGAGTGGTGGCAGACACCGACCGTCGATCTGTTGCCGTTGCTGCGCAAAGCCAATGGCGTTGTCGTCGAGCGGCTGGATGATTTCGGCATCGTCGGCTGCATGCGATTCAACATGCTGCATCCGCCATTCGACAACGTGAAGCTGCGCCGCGCGTTGTGGCCGGCGATCAGCCAGGCTGACTTCATGAATGCGGCGATGGGTGGCGATCCGGAGCTGACGCGGATCGGGGTTGGCGTGTTCACGCCAGGCTCGCCGCTGGCCAACACGGCGGGCCTTGAGACGTTGACGGGACCGCGCGACATGGCGCTGGCAAAGAAGCTGGTGGCAGAGAGCGGTTACAGCGGCGAGAAGGTCGTATTCATCGCGCCGAGCGACTATCCGGTACTGAACGCCGAATGCCTGGTCGGTGCCGATCTGATGCAGAAGCTTGGCATCAATGTCGAGCTGCAAAGCATGGACTGGGGTACCATGATCCAGCGTCGCAACAACAAGGACACGATAGAAAAGGGCGGCTGGAGCGCATTAGCCACGGGCTGGGAAGGATTGAACCTTGTCGATCCCGGCGCGCACTACCCGATTGCGGGCACGGGTGAGAAGGGCTGGTTCGGCTGGTTCAAGAGCGACAGGATGGAGGCGCTGCGCACCGAGTGGTTCAGCACTGCAGATTCGGCGACGCAGAAGAAGGTCGCGGAAGAGATCCAGCTCGATGTGTGGCAGGAGGCGCCATACTATCCACTCGGGCAGTGGCTGCAGCCGATCGCCCACCGCACAACAATCGATGGCATCGTCAAGTCGCCGTTCCCGCTGTTCTGGAACGTGAAGCGGAGCGCTTAAGCCTCCAATCCCGCGTGGATCGCACACCCTGCCAGGAAGCCGGACAGTGTGCGGTGGAAGTCCGGCTCGTCGAGCAGAAATGCGTCGTGACCTTTGTCGGAGGGGATCTCCACAAACGACACGTTGGCCCCCGCTCGGTTCAGCGCGCGCGCGACCGCACGGCTCTCGGCCGTCGGGAACAGCCAATCGGACGTGAACGATACCAGCAGGAAGCGCGTCCTGGTGCCGCGGAACGCATTCGCCACATCGCCCTGGAATTCGACGGCGAGATCGAAATAGTCCATCGCGCGGGTGATGGTCAGATACGAGTTTGCATCGAAGCGTTGGACGAAGGTGGAGCCCTGGTGGCGCAGGTAGCTCTGCACTTCGAACATCTCGCCGAACAGGCCGATCGCCTCGGAGGGATCCTTCGGCGCGTCCTGCAATCGACGACCGAATTTGCGGGTCATCGCCTCCTCGGAGAGGTAGGTGATGTGCGCGCACATCCGCGCCACCGCGAGACCACGTGCCGGCACCCGACCACTCGCCCAGTAGCGGCCGCCGTCCCAGTCGGGATCGGCGAAGATCGCCTGGCGGCCCACTTCGTGGAAGGCGATGTTCTGCGCCGAATGATACGCCGCACAGGCAATCGGCAAGGCGGCGAACACCGCATCGGGGTAGCTCGCCACCCATTGCAGCACCTGCATGCCGCCCATCGACCCGCCCATGACCGCGAACAGCCGCGTAATGCCCAGGTGATCCGTCAGCATCTTCTGCGCGCGGACCATGTCGCCGATGGTGACCGGCGGGAAATCGGTGCCCCATGGGCCAAGCCCGTCATCGCGGAGGCTGCGTGGCCCGGACGAGCCCATGCAGCCGCCCAGCACATTGGCGCAGATCACGAAGTAGCGGTCGGTATCCACTGGCAGGCCGGGTCCGACCACCCTGTCCCACCAGCCATCCTTGCCTGTGCTCGGATGGCGCTCGGCGACATACTGGTCGCCGGTGAGCGCATGGCAGATCAGGACGGCGTTGGACCGCCCTGCGTTCAGCGTGCCGTAGGTGCGATAGGCGACGGTCATCCGCTGCAGCCGCGCGCCGCAGTCGAGCACCATCCCGTCCTCGAATGTGACGCTGGGGCTGTGCTCGGTGGCGGCGAGTGCCGTGGCCGTGTCCATCTCGCATTTGCATAGGCCGGGCGCTGGTCTGCCGCAACGGTCCGCTTGCTGTTTGCACGTCAGCCCGCTTCGGCTATCAGTGCCGGCCTTGTTCCGGCCGGTATGATGTCCAGTCCAGTTCCACTCGAAACTTCTCCGGCTCCGGCCGCCTCGGCGGAAGAGCCGTCACCGCCCGATGGCTGGCGCGGCGATCTCGCCGCGCTGCGCAATGAGCTCGATCGCATCGACGATGCCCTGCATGAATTGCTGATGCAGCGCGCCGGCGTGGTCGAGCACGTGGCGAAGTCCGGCAAGCGTGGCGCGTATCGGCCGGGGCGCGAGGCGTCGATCATCCGGCGCCTGCTGCATCGGCATAAAGGGGCGCTGCCGCCGCAGACGATCGTGCGCTTGTGGCGCGAGTTGCTGGCCGGCACGACCGCGATGCAGGGGCCGTTCGGGGTTTCGGTCTACGAGCCGGATGCTGACGCCGCATTCACCCAGGCGGCGCGCGAGCACTTCGGGGCGTTGACGCCGCTGCATGCCTTCAGCAGGTCCTCGCAGGCGATGGCCGAGGTAAGCCGTGGTTTGTCGGCCGTGGGCGTGCTGCCGTTGCCGTCGGAGACCAATGGCGTGCGCGACGACTGGTGGACCGCCATGCTGCAGCAAGAGCAGCCACGCCTGCATATCGTTGCCAGATTGCCGTTCTGGGCGCCTCGTTCGGATGGCGCCCCCGAAGTGCAGGCCCTGGTGATCGCCGGGACCGAGCCGGATCCGTCAGGGCATGACCGGTCGTTGCTGGGCGTCGATCTCGATGCGCCTGTCAGCCGGGGGCGCGTGGCCGCGATGCTGGCGGCT
>JBKPSQ010000178.1:0-18752 GCA_046735075.1 Pseudomonadota bacterium | reverse complement strand
TTTAAGGGCTTGCTCTGCCTGATCAGTTTGAAGCGGTCTTGCGGGTAAAGGGCGGTCAAAAAGTCCAGAGGTCTGCCCGCCAGAACTGGCGGCCAGATCGGTCGGAATTGTTAGCGCGCGGAAATCCTATTCGAACATTGTGATTTCGGTGCCTTGAAAGACGGTCAGGATGGCCTTGAGCTCTGAAAGAGACGCTCTTCGACGGCACCAATCGTCAACATACATGCAGTACTCTAGGCCGGGAGCAGTGACTCAGTAGCAATCCCTGGAAGCTAATCTCCATCACGGAATTGGCTCCCCGGGCCGGACTCGAACCAGCGACCCAGCGGTTAACAGCCGCTTGCTCTACCAACTGAGCTACCGGGGAGCAGAGCGCGCTCTTCGTCAAGCGGCGCCAAGCTGTAGATAGCAAAAGGGCCGGGGCCTTTCCAGAGCTACATGCGAGGATTGCGGCGTCGGAGCCAATTGCGGGTCCGGCCGCAAATCCCTATGTGCGGCTGGAGGTAACGCCTAGCTGAATGTACCCGCATGGCCCCCAAGGTCCGCATCTTCAACCGCCATTGGCATCTGCCGGAGTCCAAGCCGATCCGCATCGGCCTCGGCATCTTGCTTATCGCGTGCGGACTGCTCGGCTTTCTGCCTGTCCTCGGCTTTTGGATGATTCCGCTCGGGCTACTCGTGCTTTCGATCGACATCCCCATCGTGCGCCGGTGGCGCCGCCAGCTCGCGGTGTGGTGGCATCGCGACAGGAAGAGCAACGAGGCACCCGCCCCGACCCCAACCTCTGCCCGCAAGTCTAACGCCGGCTAACCGATAGCGGTCGCAGGACGCCACACAAACCCTGTATGTCTCGCGCCGCCCGCTCGCTTTGCGCGGCGAGCAACAAGTAGTCCACTATCGCGCCAGCGACATCGCGCGGCCCGCCGCTCCATGGATATCGGTGATCCACGAACCGCGCAGGTGCATTGAGCTCTAGAATAAAATAATTGTCAGGGCTCGCGGGGGCGCTGGTGTCCCGGACTATGAGATCCACGCCACAAATCGGAAGGACAGGCAGAAGCCCGATCGCACGCTCGATGAGTTCGCCGTAAGACGGATGAAGGAGTTCGGTAGCGTCCGTCGCTTCATCTTCATTCGGTTGACGCCTGAGAAAGACTCGTTCACCCGCCGGAGGGATATGATCAGGACTAAGGCCGGCCTCGGCGAGAAATGCCAGTTCCTCCGCACCGAGATTAAGCGGGAAATCGGCATAAGCAGGATTCTGTCTACGCTTGGCGTTCTTGAGCTCGATCAGCTCGGCTATGGTATGCCTCCCATCTCCCTTCACGTTCATGGTCCGCCACGATAGCGCGGCGATCGCGCGTCCCCCCACGCAAAGAATGCGATGCAGTTGGCCTTGAACTACTTCCTCGATCAAAACACGCCGGCGACGTTTGCCAATGTCCGCAAAAGCGGCTCTGAAAGACTTTAGATCTCTGATGCCGACATAGACCTGTTTGCTGGAGCCGCCTCTCGCGGGCTTGAGGCAAACGCCGTCGGCGAGCGAGGCATTGAAGACACTGAAGAATTGTTCGGCTTCCTCGGCCGACTGGTAATCGAATACTTTGCCTTCGGGGACGCTAAACCCATTCCTATGCAGAAAGGCTTTGATTAGGCCTTTATCGTTGACGAAATTGTCGACAGCTTCGCCGTGAATATGCGGCGCGGGAATCCCAGTCGTGTCCCCGCGTCGTAGCCATCCGTCAAAATAATAGCGCACTCCGCCTATCCAAAATCCGATAATCGGCCTCGAATGCCGAGGATTAGTAATCTCGCCTTCTTCGAGATAGCGATATTGGACTTGCCGCGCCGTCAGTGCCTCGATAAGGCAGTGGCCATCGCTGCCCTCCTGAAACCCCGACTGTGTCTCTCGAGGGAGCGGCACCGTCATTGGCCTGCTGTCTTGTCGTGGAAGGTTGCCACGAGGCACCGACGGGTACGTGTGGCGCATCGCATCAGCTCGCCGGTCAACAAGAGGGGTCTAGGGAGATATGGAGGCCACGACCGGAATCGAACCGGTGTACGCGGATTTGCAGTCCGCTGCGTCACCACTCCGCCACGTGGCCAATCTCAAGCGTGTACTAATTGATTGCCCCCCTCGGATGCAATACGCCTGACGCCGTGGCGGGAGGCGGTGCTAGAAGCGTCATCACATCGACATACGATACGATACGATAAGTCAGTTCCAGGTGGCTGCAGAGTTGAGGGAAGCAGGGGATGGCTGATTTTGCATTGCAACGCCTCGCCATGGTCGAATCCCAGCTTCGCCCAAACGAAGTCACCGACCGCCGCATCATTGCCGCGATGCGTGCACTTCCGCGGGAGAATTTCGTCCCGCCCGCGCTGCGCGGTCTCGCCTATATCGACGAGGCGCTTGAGGTCTTCCCGTCAATCGACGGCGCGCTGGCGCGTTTTCTGCTCGCGCCCATGGTGCTTGCCAGGCTCGTCCAACTCGCAAGCGTCGAGCCGCAAGATACGGTGCTCGATGTCGGCTGCGCCACGGGCTATTCGACCGCCGTCCTTGCCGCGGTTGCTCTTTCGGTGATTGGGCTTGAGCCTGAACCCGAGCTTGCCGAGGCTGCTAAGCGCGCCATGCGCGAGCTAGACATCGCCAACACCGAGATTGTGAGAGGGTCCTTGGCCGCCGGCCATTCCTCTGGTGGCCCATATGATGTGATCCTGCTGAACGGCAGCATTCCAGAGGCGCCGGCGGGACTGCTTTCGCAGCTTAGGGAAGGGGGCAGGCTTGTCGCCGTGATTGGCTGCCACCCGAATAACCCAAGCCAGGGTAAGGCTTATCTCTTCGTGCGGGTGGCCGGTGAGGCAAGTGGGGTGGTCCATTTCGATGCGGGGGCCAGGCCTCTGCCGGGTTTTGCGCCGGAACCGGCCTTCATCTTCTAGTTTCTTTGCCCGCTGATGGCACTGTTGCTCCGATCCCACAGTGCTTTGAATTTTTTGCCAAATCGCCCGAAAGCAACTTTTCGTGGGTATCGCACCCCGACTATGCTGCTCTATTGTTTTGACCGCAGCGGGGGCGGGGGGCGTCACCAACTGCGGGAGAAATAGCGTCTTGCAAGGCTTCGTTGGCAGGCACGACATGTCGTCCTGCGCGGGAGTGTCGTGGCGGCTGCTTGGCGGGGCTGCTCTCGTAACTGCGTTCCTCGTCATCACCGCATGTGGCCGTCCGGCTAGCGCCGAGACGCTCGAACAGGCATTGACTGATGCCTACCTGATCAACCCTGTCCTCAATGCCGAACGGGCAAGGCTGAGAGCGACCGATGAGCAGGTCGCTTTAGCCAAATCAGGCCTGCGCCCTTTCATAAGCGGCTCCGCCGACACCAATTTCGTGAACCAGCACACCGACCTTAGCGGACGGCGCCGGCAGTCCGTTCTTGACCTCGGTGAGCTCGGACAGTTTCCCATCGATACGGGCGGGGCTTCCGGCGGCGGCACCTCGGACGGGGTCACTCACCCCCATGGCTACTCGGTTCAACTTACGCAGCCGCTGTTCGAGGGCTTCCAGAATTTGAACGCCATCAGGCAGGCTAAGTCGACGGTGCAGGCCGCGCGTGAGAGCTTGCGCAGCGTCGAACAGACCGTGCTGCTCGATGCCGTGACTGCCTATGTCAACGTCGTGCGTGATACCGCCATCGTGCGCTTGCGCGAGAACGACGTGAAGGTGCTCACCGAGCAGCTCAAGGCGACCAAGGATCGCTTCGATGTGGGCGAGGTGACGCGCACCGACGTGGCCCAGGCCGAGGCCCGCCGCTCCGAGGCGCTTTCGACGTTAGCGGCCGCCCAGGCCAATCTGAAGACGAGCAATGCCGCCTACGAGCAAATCATCGGTCATCCGCCCGGCAATCTCGAGACGCCGCCCTCGATCCGACACCTCTTGCCGAGCACGCTCGACGACTCCATGACGCTTGGCGACGGCGAGAATCCGATCATCCTCGCCGCGGTCTATCAGGAGGAAGCTTCACTCTATGCCGTGCAGCAGATCATGGGCGAGCTCCTTCCCGTCGTGACGCTTGAGGCGCAGTACGACAAGCATTTCGATGAGAGCAAGAGCATCGACTCGATCGAGACGACGACGGTGACCGGTCGCGTTAACGTCCCCTTCTACCAGGGCGGCAGCGTCTCGGCGCGCGTTCGCCAGGCCAAGGAGACCAACAATCAGCTTAAGAAGGAGGTCGAGGACGCACGATTGCGCGTGCATGCCGACGTGATCGCTAACTGGGGTATTTTACAGTCTTCCGGCCCCGCTATCGTTTCGGCCCAGGCCGCCGTTGACGCCAACAAGATCGCCCTGACCGGCGTGCGCGAGGAGGAAAAAGTGGGCCAGCGCACCACTCTTGACGTGCTCGATGCCCAGCGCGAGCTCCTGAACTCCCAGATCGGGCTGGTCACGGCGCTCCGCGACCGGGTGGTGGCCGAATACTCGTTGTACGCGGCCGTGGGCCGTATGGACGCTCAAACCCTAGGATTATCAGTGCCTTACTATGATCCGATCGAGCACTATGATACCGTGAAGAACAAGTGGTTCGGCCTCAGGCCGCCGCCGCCGCCGGCTCCCGATGAATGAACCTTGCGGGCCATCGCGCGTTAACCTGCGTTAACCAACGGGAGCGGTCATCTATCCAAATCGAGACTTGGGTCTTAACGTTGTGTTAAGTTACAAACCCAAGTGCAGCCCTGGTGTATGACCGCCGGGTATTGCGGGGGTTTATATGGCGGCAAGGGATCAAGTCATGAGCAGTACCGAGCGTGCTCCTGAACCGACAATGGAGGAGATCCTAGCCTCTATCCGTCGGATTATCTCGGATGACGAGTCGAATTCGGCACAGCAGCGTAGCGCAGCACCTCAAAGCCAAGATGACGACGAGGCTCTTGAGCTTTCCGAGGGCGAGCCGGAAGTCGAGGCCGACGACAAGATCATCAATGACATTGCGCGTGTTTTGAGCGGCGGCGCGCCCACGCCAGTCGAGGCCGTCGAAGAGAAGGAGGATATCCTTGATTTGACAGCCGAGCTTGGCGGTCTTGAGCCCGTCGAGGAGGATACCCAGACCGTAGAGGTTCTAGCGGAGGCCGAGGCGCTGGCGCCTGAACCGGAGTTTGAGCCGGAGTTTCAGGAGCCGGAGACTGAGCCCGCGCCCGAGCCGGTGGCAGAGGAAGTCCGGGAGCCCGAAGTCGCTTCTCCCGAGGCAGAGCAGGTTGCCGAGCAGCCCGCCGAAACCGCGCAGGTGATGTCGGCGAGCGAAGAGGCAGCGTCAGCTCTTGAGCGGGCGATCGCAGCCTTGAGGGCAGGTCAGCTCCCAACCTCCCCGATATTCTCCTACGAGCCACCGCCGTTCACGCCACAAGCTGAGCCGGAATTTGCCGCGCAAGCCGAGGCTACGCCGGAGCAAGTGGCTGAGCCTGCGCCGGTCTCTGAACCGGCTTACGAGGCCGAGGGTGAGCCGGAGTTCACGCTGACCGAGTTCGAGGCCGAGATGGTGGCGCAGGAGCCGGCGATCCTGGAGGTTGTGGTGAGCGAGCCTGAGCCTGAGCCTGAGGTGGAGCGGAGCTGGGATTCTGCGACAGATCGGGGTTGGGAGCCTGGGGCTCCATCCTGGGCGGCGCGGGAACAGGCCCAGTCTGAACCCGAGTATCCGGCGCAGCGGACGAACGGTGGAAATCACCAGACATACGCCGCCGCGGGTGGCGAGGCCGGTCCGAAGAGCCTCGAGGACAGCGTCAAGGACATGCTCCGGCCGATGCTTCAGCGTTGGCTCGACGAGAACATGTCACGTGTGCTGACCGCGGCTCTCAAGGACGAGCTTCGGGATAATCCGGCGCGGTTCGACACGGACTAAGCCGTTCATCAGGTTGACAGCGTGGAAGCCGACAGCGTAGGACGCGCGCAACTTTCCGCGCCAACGCGACGCGTCCATGCTCGACAAGACCTATCAGCCGCAGAACATCGAAGGCGATATCTATCGCGCTTGGGAGGAGGCGAGAGCCTTCGCCTCGGGCCGGCCCGAGCGCGCGACCGCGAAGCCCTTCGCTATCGTCATTCCGCCGCCCAACGTCACCGGCTCGCTTCATATGGGGCATGCCCTCAACAACACGCTGCAAGACGTGCTGGTCCGTTTCGAGCGCATGCGCGGCCGTGATGTGCTGTGGCAGCCCGGCACCGATCATGCCGGCATCGCCACGCAGATGGTGGTCGAGCGGCAATTGATGGAGCGCCAGGAGCCGAACCGCCGGGTGCTTGGCCGCGACAAATTCATCGAGCGCGTGTGGAAGTGGAAGGAAGAGTCGGGAAACACCATCGTCGGTCAGTTGAAGCGGCTCGGCTGCTCCTGCGACTGGTCACGGTTGCGCTTCACCATGGATGAGGGACTGTCGCGCGCCGTGCGCAACGTCTTCGTCGAGCTTTACCGTGCCGGGCTCATCTACAAGGACAAGCGCCTCGTCAATTGGGATCCGGAGCTGCTCACCGCCATCTCCGACCTTGAGGTCGAGCAAATCGAAACCAAAGGTCATCTTTGGCATCTTCGCTATCCAATCGAAGGCACGCGCTTCGATCCCAATGATCCTTCCACCTACATTGTGGTCGCCACCACGCGGCCAGAGACCATGCTCGGTGATACTGCCGTCGCTGTTCATCCCGACGACGAGCGCTACAAGCATCTCGTCGGCAAAAACGTTGTCTTACCGCTGGTCGGCCGCCGCATTCCGATCATCGCCGACGAATATTCGGATCCCGAGAAGGGCTCAGGCGCGGTGAAGATCACTCCCGCGCACGACTTCAACGACTTCGAGGTCGGCAAACGGCACGGGCTGCGCATGATCAACATCATGAGCCCGGAAGGGAAGTTGCTGCTCGATGCTAATCCTGACTTCGTCGAGGAGCTCGAAATGACGCCGCAGCTCAGGGCGTTCATTCTCGAGTTCAACGGCGTGTTCCGCTTTGCTGCGCGCAAGCTGATCGTGCATCAGCTCGAGGCCAAAGGCCTGATGGAGAAGATCGAGCCCTATGTCTACACCGTGCCGCACGGCGACCGCTCCAATGCCGTAATCGAGCCGCGCCTTACCGACCAGTGGTACTTGGATGCGGCGACTCTCGCCAAACCAGCGATCGATGCGGTCAAGCGCGGCCGCACTGTGTTCGTGCCGAAGAACTGGGAGACCACTTACTTCCATTGGATGGAGAACATCCAGCCCTGGTGCATCTCGCGCCAGCTGTGGTGGGGTCACCAGATTCCCGCATGGTACGGGCCCGACGGCAAGGTGTTCGTCGCCGAGGAGGAGGAAGGAGCCGCTGCGCTCGCCAAGGAGCACTACGGTAAAGCCGTTGTGCTCAAGCGCGACGAGGACGTGCTCGACACCTGGTTCTCCTCCGCGCTCTGGCCGTTCTCGACGCTTGGCTGGCCTGACAAGACTCCCGAGCTTGCCCGCTATTACCCAACCGATGTCCTGATCACCGGATTCGACATCATCTTCTTCTGGGTCGCGCGCATGATGATGATGGGCCTCCAGTTCATGGAGGAAGTGCCGTTCCGCGACGTCTATATCCACGCGCTGGTCCGTGACGAGAAAGGCCAGAAGATGTCGAAGTCGAAGGGGAACGTCATCGATCCCCTCGGCCTGATCGATACCTACGGCGCCGATGCGCTGCGCTTCACGCTTGCCGCCATGGCGGCGCAAGGACGCGACATCAAGCTGAGCGCCTCCCGCGTCGAAGGCTATCGCAACTTCGCCACCAAGCTGTGGAATGCGGCGCGCTTCGCACAGATCAATGACTGCGTGCCGCAGTGCGGCTTCGATCCGGCCAGCGCCAAGGTCACGCTCAACCGCTGGATCGCCGGCGAGACGGAGCGCACGGCCCGCGCCGTCACCGAGGCGATCGGGGCATTCCGCTTCAACGAGGCCGCCGGCGCCATCTACCATTTCATCTGGCACGTCTACTGCGATTGGTATCTCGAGCTGATCAAGCCGATCCTCGCCGGCGCCGACGCTAAAGCGGCCGCCGAGACCCGCGCCATGGCGGCTTACGTGCTCGACCAGGCGCTCATGCTGCTGCATCCTTTCATGCCCTTCGTCACCGAGGAGCTGTGGGCCAAGATGGCAAACGAGGCCGAAGACCGTGCCAGCTTCTTGATGCTCGCGCCCTGGCCTAAGCCGCGTGGTCTCGACAATGCCGAGGCAGATGCCGAGATCGGCTGGCTGATCAAGCTCATCTCAGAGGTTCGCTCGGTCCGCTCGGAGATGAACGTGCCGGCCGCCGCCAAGGTGCCGCTTGTCATTGCCGGCGCGAGCGAGACGACGCGCACTCGCGTCGCGGTTCATGGCGAGACCATCAAGCGGCTCGCTCGCCTCGACAGCCTCGAATTCGGCAGGCCGCAGGCCGGCGCCGTTCAGATCGTGCTCGAAGAAGCGACGCTCGCGCTGCCGCTCGCCGGCATCATCGACATCGGCGCGGAATCACAACGGCTGAAGCGCGAGATCGACAAGGTCGGCTCTGAGATCAAACAGCTCGATGCCAAGCTCGCCAACGAGAAGTTCGTCAGCCGAGCTCCCGAGCACGTCGTCGAGGAGCAGCGCGAGCGGAAGACTGAAGCGGAGGCCACCGCCGCCAAGCTCGAGCAGGCGCTAAAGCGCCTTGAGGCCGCGCTCTAGCTGCGCCTTCTACCGCCCGCGGCGGCTTCGAGCTCGTTCAAGCGGCGCGTGAACACGATCAGATAAGCCAGGATGAAGTAATAGAGGTAGCTCTCGATCGCCTCGCTTGGCCTCTGCACCAGCGTTTCGGCATGACTGCCCTGTTGGAGGAGGTCGATGAGCTTGAACAGCATGGCGATGACCGCGGTAGGCAACAGCGCCGCGGGTGGCAGGAACAGCGACAAGCGATTGGCGCGCACGCGCGGGAGGAAGATCGCGGCGATCGGCACGAGGATGCCGCCGATCACCACGCCAAGTTCGAGGATGGCCCGCGGCCATTTCTCGAACACCGCGTAGGTGTTGTGGAGGTTGGTCTCTTCCTGGCGGTTGACCATGGCCCAGTACTCGGGCGTGTTCCAATGGAAGAAGTGCTGGCCCCAGCTCATCTCCTCGCCGGCGATATAGAGGCAGCTCAGCGCGCTGATGATGGTGATGGCGAAGACGAACGGGCGCTTGCGCACGAAGGGCCGGAACAACAGCCGCACGGCGAGGAAAAGCGCGACCAGCATGGTGACGAACTGGGAGAATTCGAGGATCCCGTAGCCCTCGGGAATGACCCACTTCGAATACCAGTCCGGCGCGATCTGCCAGGTCAGGAGCAACCAGACAGCGACCAGCACTGGACCGGCGAGCCACCACCATGCCTCGCTCCAGCCCGGGTCGGTGGTGAATGGACGGTATGGACCATCGATCGCGGGATCGGGAAGATGAAGCCCGGTACCTCGGGCGCCCGGGGACTCAGATCCGATCGGTTTCAGCATACTGCCACCCCTTCTCAAGGCGCGAAGCGGGCGATTGCGGCCGCGATCCACACTAGAGCCACGAGGAGAAGCGCAAAGAACACGCCGGCCGAGCCGAGGTCTTTGATAATGCGAATGGCATCATGCTTGTCGGGCTGGATGTGATTGCACAGCCGCTCGATCGCCGTGTTGAGAAACTCGATGGACAGGACGACGAGGAGGCTCGCAATCAAAGCGACCCATGTCCATAGGTCGCGCGCGATGAAGAAGGAGAGCGGCAACGCGACAATGGCGATCGCCGCCTCCTGCTTGATGGCAGCCTCGGTGGCGAGTCCTTCCCTGATACCGCCGACGGTATTCCAGAAGGCCGCTCTGATCCTGGCGAGACCGCCGCGGCCCGGCATCGCCGATTGCGACCTCGGGAAGGCCCGATTGGCTTCACTTCTGTGCGGGTTCTCTGTCGCCTTGCTATCCATGGCCTTGTTCTAGCGATCAGTCGCTCGCCTTAGGAGATTTGTCCTCAGGGAGCGAGAGTGCCGCCTGTGGAACGGTATTTTGCCCGGGCCCCAAGCCGCGATTGGCCGCCGCGACTTCTGGAAGATTGGTGATTTCTTGTCCTCGGATCTGACCGTTCCGCGCATAACGCTTTACCCGATAGCTCCCGGGCTCGAGTTGCTCAACCTCCATGAAGCCGGCCAGGGCGAAGGGCATCGTGCTGTTCAGGAAAAACCGGTTGGCGGAAATGTCCGGTGTCGCGAGGTGTACCCCGAAGCCAAGGGCAACCGTCTGCGCGAGATGATAGGTCGTCGGCGGCGACCAAGACTTGAACAGGGTGGCCACGTCGGAGTTCGGCCTATTGGTCAACAGCATCATGGGCACCATGGCGACGCGGAGATCGGTGAAGCCATGACCCCAGCGTCCATTCTCGGCCATCAATTCGTTGTGGTCCGACATATAGAAGATGTGTACCGCGCCCCTCCGCTGAAGGAATGGGGCGATGAGCGCGACGAATTGTCGGTCCCAGCATCTCAGTCCATTGTCATAAGTCGCGCGCCGACGGTCGTCGGCTGACCCTGTCTCGGACTTGAAGATGTACAGATCCTCAAGGGGCGGCGAGCAGTTCGTCGTGTAGGGGCTGTGGTTCACCCGCTCGTGCAAGAAGACGAAGCTGTTCTCGCCGCGATCAGGCACCTCGGCGGCAAGCTTTGCAAGCTCGTCGTCATTTTCCGCAATTGCGACACGCTCGGCGTGCGGTGCGCCACCCGCGGCCTTTAGGAAGTTCAGGGTCTGCGCGGTTAGGTACCAGCTCTTGAAACCTTGCCGGTTCGCGAGCTCGAACAAGTTCACTCCATATTTCTGCGCTTTCACGGGCCAATAGGCTGCACGCAAGAAGGCAGGAACGCTGGCATAGGTATCGAGTCCCCCGGAAAATCCGATTCTGGGAATGAAAGTGAATCCCTCGGGCGGGCTCGTCCTCCACTTCGCGAGGTTGGGCGTTGTGTCTCCCTGGAAGCCATACAACGATAGGCGTGAGGCATTGACGCTCTCGCCCATCACGAACACGACCGTGACAGGCTCGGCTGGAAGTGGGGCGGGCTCCTGTGTTTGCCCGCGGATGTTCAGGTTAGCGGCGGCCACGTTGGTCAGGCCGAGACGAAGCGAGCCGACGGCAGCCTGATAGGCGCCGTAAATAGCGCTCGTATGCTTGCCGGGGAAGGCGGCATCGATCCGGGGATGCAGCATCCAGGCTGCGGTCGTGACGCCGACGAGGATTCCGAGGATCCAGCCGGAGAGGCGCCAGCGCCACGGCGCGTTGGGACCTTGGCGCCATTGCAGCGCGACGAGCGCTGCGCCTATCGCGAGCAGACCAACAAGCCAAGGCAATAGGGACCGCCACTCCGCCAGCGCACCTAAGGCTGTGTCGCTTGCTTCCTCCTGCACCAGCAGAAGGTGCTCGGGGCTCAAAGCCTCACCGAAATAGACGGCATACCCCGTCCAGACGAGCTGGTTGATCAGCAGAAAGGCGATGGCCGCTATGCGGAAGCTGCGCAATTTGGCGGTCGTGATGAGGAGAGCAATGAGCCCGGCGACGAGTAGCTGCTTTGGCTTGGTGGCGGCTTGGACGGCGTAGCCGCCCCAGTAAAGCGCAATGTCGGGAAGGAGCAGCAGAAACCAGGTCGCAACCCAAAGCGCGCAAAGGCTGACGGCCGCGTTTAGCCGGAACTCGGACCACTGAAACTCATCCGAATCCCCAGTCGACTTGGCCATGGACGTTCCCCCGCGAGTCGTGCCTTCCCGCCCAAGTCGACGGCACACCTTTGTTTTGTCCCACAATGACTATTTTGTGACGACGAGAATAGAGGGTCGTTGTCGTAGCTTATTCCGGCTGGCTTTAATGAGCGTAGCCAAATGACAGTTCGGCGACACGCAGCGCCCCCGCTCGCGCATCTTTCTTGCTGGGGCTTTGTCTCGGTCTAGCTAGCTCTAGAAGAAGTTCATCTAAAATCGACTGTATCTAAATTGCAACAGGCTGAGGCATTTTCGCCCCGTTTGCGCCATAAAACTTTGGGACATCGGCCTCGCAGGAGGAGCGTCGGCCCAAAGCACTTCCCATTGCTCCAATTCGGGGGACGAGCAGGAGAAGAAAGCGGGCCGAGCCATTGGGGAGCGATGGCTCACGCCATACATATTTCCCTTCGCACCTCATCCGGGCGTTAGCAGATGGACGCGAAGACGTTCGACAAATCCCGTTTGCCGAGCCGGCACGTGACCGAAGGGCCGTCGCGCGCGCCGCATCGCTCCTATTACTACGCCATGGGTCTCTCCCAGGAGCAGATCCATCAGCCTTTCGTCGGCGTCGCCACCTGCTGGAATGAGGCCGCCCCCTGCAACATCGCGTTGATGCGCCAGGCGCAAGCGGTGAAGCAAGGCATCGCCGCCTCCAACGGCACGCCGCGGGAATTCTGCACCATCACTGTTACCGACGGGATCGCCATGGGGCACGAGGGCATGAAGTCCTCGCTTCCCTCGCGCGAGGTCATCGCCGACTCCGTCGAGCTCACCATGCGTGGCCATTGTTATGACGCGCTGGTCGGCATGGCGGGCTGCGACAAATCTCTCCCCGGCATGATGATGGCCATGTGCCGCCTCAACGTGCCGTCGATCTTCATCTATGGCGGCTCAATCCTGCCAGGGTCGTTCAAGGGCCGGCCGGTGACGGTGCAAGATCTGTTCGAGGCAGTCGGTCAGTTCTCCGTAGGCAAGATGTCGGCCGAGGATCTCGACGAGCTCGAGCATGTCGCCTGTCCTTCGGCTGGCGCGTGCGGCGCCCAGTTCACCGCCAACACCATGGCCTGCGTTTCGGAGGCGATCGGGCTTGCTCTGCCTTACTCGGCCGGGGCGCCGGCGCCTTACGAGATCAGGGACCGGTTCTGCATGGCGGCGGGCGAGAAGGTGATGGACCTGATCGCGCTCAATATCCGCCCGCGCGACATCGTCACCCGCAAGGCGCTGGAAAATGCGGCAGCCATCGTCTCGGCCACCGGCGGCTCGACCAACGCCGCGCTGCATCTCCCTGCTATCGCCCACGAGTGCGGCATCGACTTCGACCTTTTCGCCGTCGCCGAGGTCTTGAAACGGACACCTTATATCGCGGATTTGAAACCATCTGGCCGCTATGTCGCCAAGGACTTGTTCGAAGCTGGTGGCGTGCCGCTTCTGATGAAAACCCTCCTCGATCACGGCTACCTGCACGGCGACGTCATCACCGTGACCGGCCGGACCATGAAAGAGAATCTCGCCAAGGTCAGGTGGAACCCTGACCAGGATGTGGTGCGGGCTGCCGACAATCCTCTGTCGCCGACCGGAGGCGTTGTGGGCCTGAAGGGCTCGCTCGCGCCCGACGGCGCCATCGTCAAGGTCGCCGGCATGAAAGGACTCCGGTTCCGAGGGCCGGCGCGGTGCTTCGATTGCGAGGAGGACGCCTTCGCCGCCGTGAGCAGCAAGCGCTACGTCGAGGGCGATGTGATCGTCATCCGCTACGAGGGGCCGAAAGGCGGCCCAGGCATGCGCGAGATGTTGTCGACCACGGCCGCGCTCTACGGCCAGGGCATGGGGGATAAGGTTGCGCTCATCACCGATGGCCGCTTCTCCGGCGCGACGCGCGGATTTTGCGTGGGCCATGTCGGGCCCGAAGCCGCCATTGGCGGTCCGATCGCCCTTCTCCGCGATGGCGACATGATCGTTCTGGATGCCGAAAAAGGCACGCTTGACGTTGAACTTAGCGAGGCTGAGTTGAAGTCGCGTGCGAAGGCGTGGAAGGCCCGGCCGAACCCGTTCCAGAGCGGCTATTTGTGGAAATACGCAAACGAGGTTGGGCCGGCCCGGACCGGAGCCGTCACCCATCCTGGCGCCGGCGTGGAAGCTCATTGCTATGCGGACGTCTAACCAGCTCGCCTTCGGAATTGCCGTGGCCCTCATGATGCTGGGCCCGGTGGCGATCAGCGCCGACGATCCGCCGCCTTATGTCTCGGCGACGGAAGCGTATCGGCAGGGCGTGGTCGCGCTTAAGGGCGGGCGGATGGTGGTCGCTCTGCCTGCGCTGGAATATGCCGCGAAGCGCGGCGTGCTCGGCGCCCAGCTCAAGCTTGCGCGCCTCTACGTTGCCGGCCGCGAGCTGCCCAAAGACGACGCCAAAGCCTTCTCCTATTTCCAGGAGATCGCCGACCAGTATGCCGATATCAGCCCCTCGAGCCCGATCGCGAAGTACGTCGGCGAATCCCTCGTTGCGCTCGGGCAATATTACATGACAGGGATTCCTGCCGTCCCGGTTCCAGCCAATCCGACCTATGCCGCCGACATCTACCGCCACGCAGCGAGTTATTTCGGCGACGCCGAGGCGCAATATCAGCTCGGCCGCCTTTATCTGACCGGCGAGGGGGTGGAGAAGAATCCGAGCCTCGCCGTCAATTGGCTCGCCACCGCTGCGAAGAAGCAGCATGCCTCCGCGCAAGCGACGCTAGGGGAGCTTCTGTGGAAGGGCGACGAGGTGCGTCAAAGGCAGGCGAGGGGTCTTGCCCTCCTCACGCTCGCCCATGAGAACGCCAAGGCCGACGGCGATGAACCGAAGTGGATCGCCGACCTCTATCAAGACGCCTTCGCCAAGGCGGATAACGCGACGCGGAAGGAAGCTGAGCTGCTTCTGCCTGAGCTCGGCCCCGCGGCGAAGATGCCCGGCCTGGGGAATGGGCCTGACGAGCACATGGTCATTCAGGCTCCGCAGGGTGCGCTTGCGCGTCCCGCCGGGACACAGCCGACGGCGGCCGCCGTCCCGGCTCCAGCCAGGCCGTCGGCTCCGCCTCCGGCTCCCATCGGGCTTTCGGTCGGTTTTGGGGCGCAGCCGAGCCAGCCCTGAGCATGCCATTAGCCGGCTTGCCAATCGCTTAGGGACGTTCATCCAAATCAATCTGTTAGCCGGCAAGCTCGGTCCGGCTGCCGATGATCAGCCTACAACATTTGCAGGAACTGTTGCCCGGCTGCACTAGTCCCGACTCGGGAAATAGCCGAAAACTGGAGCCCACGACGCTTTGCTCTGCCGCCCAGGGGCCGCGGCAGGTTTGCGCTTGGGGGGACTGGTGGGACGCCCGCATCATCGAGGACGCCTTACTTCGGCGCGCGCGCTTCGCCGCGCCCGTCTTGCGGCGCAACGCAAATCTCAGCCTCGCGTCAGTCCGCTTCGTCTCGCCTGCGCCAATCGCAAATCGCTGCTCACTGGCACCGCGCTCGCCTCAACATTGATCCTCGCCAGCCTGCTCGTACCTGCGCCCGCTCGTGCCGATGTGACTTGTCCGCCCGGAACGTTTCCGCCGCCAGGACCCATCGCCATCATCAACCCGGGCGACGACATCTCCTGCGTCAACGTCTACGACCGCACCAATGGCGCCGGCAGTGTGATCGACCTCAGGACGAACGGTGCAAACGAGTTCGTTAATCTCTACAACAGCGGCGCTTTGACCGCGACCAATGCGGCCGGCAACGCGTTTGGGATCCAGGGCTATACGAACGGACCAAGCGGTAGCCCCGTCGCCATCCAGAATCTCGGCGACATTACTGCGAGCGCGAGCTCGCTTGCCTATGGCATTCGTACTCTGACAAGCGGCGACGCCAGCCCCATCGGTATCGTGAATAGTGGCGACCTTGCGGTGACGTCGACCACCTCCAGCGCCTTCGGCATTGGCGGAGTGAACTTTGGCGCTGGAAGCCCGATCACAGTTCAAAACAGCGGCAATATCAGCGCCACTAGCACTGGGCTCGATGCCTTCGGCATCTATACCTATACCGAAGACGTCAACAGCTCGATGAGTATCGTCAACAGCGGCGATATCGTCGCCATCACCACGGTCCGTAATGCCAGGGGCATTTCCGCGCGCGCCAATCAGGCATACAGCCCCATCGCCATCGCCAACAGTGGCGACCTGGTCGTAAGCAGCCCAGGCCCGAGCGCGGGCATCTTTGCCCGCTCGTTCGATTATAGCCCGATCAGCATTAACAACAGCGGCGGCATCGCGGTGACAGCGACGGGCACCAGCGATACCAACGATGCCTTCGGCATTCAGGCATTCACTTATGGGAGCGGAAGCGGCGTCGCCGTCGTGAACAGCGGCCCTATCACAGTGGTCGCTGGCTATGATGTCTTCGGGATTTCGGCGAACAGTTACGGCGCTGGCTCTTCCAGTCCGGTGGCTATCGAGAATAGCGGCGACATCACCGCCACCGGTCTGAGTACCGCCACTGGCATCTTTGCGCGGTCCTTTAGCGCTTCCAGCCCGATCACGGTCGAGAACAGCGGCAACATGGCGCTCAACGGTACTGACATTGCCCTTGGCATGTATGTGCAGGGCTTCGGTGTCGGCAGCCCTGTCGGCGTCGTGAACAGCGGCAACATCGTGGTCAGTGCGGCGGAGTATGCTATCGCCTTGAGAGCGTCCAGCGCTTCTGCAAGCAGCCCTTTAAGCATTGAGAATAGCGGCGACCTCACCGCGAACGCCGGCACCGGCTACGCCCACGGCATCGAAATAAAGACATTTGCGCCCGGCAGTCCGCTCAGCATCGACAACAGCGGCGCTATTCGAGCGACCAGCGCCGAGGACGAGGCCTTTGCCATCCTTGCCCGGACCTATGCGCCCGGTAGCGCCATCGAGATCACGAATAGCGGCGACTTGACAGCGAGTGGCCCGGACGTCGCCTTCGGCATCTTTGCCCGCGTCGAGGGCGCCGCAAATCCCATCGCCATCACGAACAGTGGCGGCATCACGGCGAGCAGCGCGGACGATGCCTTCGGCATCTTCGCGCGCACCGATGTGACCGGTTCCCCCATCGCCATCGACAACAGCGGCGCCATCGTTTCGACCGCAGTCAACGACGATGCCTTCGGCATTTTCGCCCGCACTGAGGGCTATAGTGCGATCGCCATCCGGAACAGCGGTGATGTGTCGACATTCACGACAGGGGATAATGCCTTCGGCATCTTCGCTCGTGCCGATGGTCCCTACAGCCCGATCGCCATCGAGAACAGCGGCGAGATCGCATCGGTCGATACAGGGGTACCTTACGTCTCCGCGTCTTACGGCATCAAAGTCCTGGCTTATGGCGCAAATAGTCCCGTCGCCGTCGAGAATAGCGGCGACATCGATCCAGATACCGGCATCGACGTCAGGACCTATGCCCCGAACAGCCCGATCGCCATCGAGAATTCGGGCGACATCGAAGCCGGCCGCATCGGCATTTTAGGGGTCAGCTACGGCGCCAACAGCCCGGTCAGCATCGTGAACAGCGGGTCGGTCACTTCAAATGGCGAGGGCGTCTACGGCGCGGCAGCCATCATCGGAGTCGTCGACGGCGCCGGAAGCAGCCTGATCATCAACAACAGTGGGACCGCACACGCATCGGGTTATTCCGGCATCGGCATCTATGCCCTCGCGGCGGGCTACGGCAGCACGACCTATATCAACAACTCTGGCAGCCTCTATGGCGGCTTGTCCGGTATTCGCGCCTTCAGCTTCGGCGGCACCACTATCGTCAATTCCGGCGACATCTCGGCCGGATCGCAGTTTGCCATCGGCGTCATTGGCGGCCCCGCCACGATCTACAACTCCGGCCACATCACCGGCTTTGTCGGCCTCACCAAATATGGCGACACCTTCATCAACCAGAACCACGGTGTGTTCGAGACGAAGCTCACCAGCTTCTTCGGCTATGGCAACGATGTGTTCGTGAACGAGCAGGGCGGCACGGTGCTCGCGGCGACCAACCCGAGCATTGCCGAGTCTAGCTCCTTCGTCGGCTTGGAGCGGTTCGAGAATAAGGGCCTTATCTCGCTGCAAGACGGGCAGGTGGGAGACACCTTCCATATCTCGAACAGCTTCGTCACCGCCTATGGCTACACCGTCTATGCTGGCGCTCCCCCGCTCCAGTTCAACGGTTCAGGGCAATCGACCTTGGCCATCGATGCGTTCCTCGGCGGGCCAGGATCAACCGCTGACAATCTGATCATCGACGGAGATGTGTCGGGCAAGACCAGGGTGACGGTGAACAACACCAACCCTGGTCCGGGCGTGTTCAACAAGCAGGGCATCCCGGTCGTGTTCGTGAATGGGAACGTGAAGGGTAACGAATTCTTCCTGCCGAACCCGATCGACACCGGCTTCTTCAATTACGACCTGTTCTTCCGGCCGACGGGAAGCGGCGTGTTCGAGCTCAGAAGCTTCTTGGGCCAAGGCGCCTTCGTGCTGCCGCAGCTCGAGACGGCGATGCAGGACATGTGGCATCAGGGCTCGGACACCTGGTTCGACCGCAGCACGGACTTACGGGTGCTGCTCAATGGCGGCGGCGGGGCCCCGCTCGCCTATGGTCCTGATGCTGCCCCAGGCGCTGCACCCTCCGGCAATATGACCCCTGCGGTGTGGGTCAGAGGCGCTGGCGGGTTCCTCGACCGCGACGACAGCGAGAACGTGAGCGCCTATGGCAGGAGCTACAAATACAACCTCAACCGCGACCTCGAGACCGAGGACTTCAAGGGCGGCATCGACCTCGGCAAGCGAGGATTGCTGTCAGACAACGATATCCTGGTGTTCGGGGCCCTTGGCGGCTTCATCCATTCCGATCTCGACTATGACGCCATCAACCGCCTGTTCTCATTCGATGGCGGGCAAGTCGGCGGCTACGCCACCTATCTCCGAGGCGGGCTCTTCGTCGACACCCTGGTCAATGTTCATC
>JBKPSQ010000177.1:0-22445 GCA_046735075.1 Pseudomonadota bacterium | reverse complement strand
GCGCTTGATCGTGTGCTACATGGGGCTGAACACCACATCGCTTTCTCTCGCCGCCTCGCATGGAAGCCCGCCTCAAACCAAAAGAGCCGCTCAAAATCGGCTGGCGCGAATGGGTGAGCCTTCCCGACCTCCACGTCGACGCCATCAAGGCCAAGATCGACACCGGCGCCCGCACGAGCGCGCTCCATGCCTATCGCATCGAGCCGTTCCGCCGCGGCGGCATGGTGTGGCTTCGTTTCGAGCTGCACCCACTGCAGCGAAGCGAAGCAGCAAAAGTCGCATGCGAGGCTCGCGCCATCGACGAGCGCACGGTGCGGAATTCGGGCGGGGGCGTGGAACGACGCTACATCATCAAGACGCTGGTCAAACTCGGAGAGCAATCCTGGCCGATCGAGCTTGCACTTGCCAATCGCGACCAGATGGGCTTCCGCATGCTGCTCGGACGCACTGCGCTCCAGAGCCGCGCCTTGATTGAGCCCGGCCGCTCCTATCTCCTCGGCGCACGTCCGCCGAGGGCGCGGCGCCGGCGCATTCGTCCCCTCAAGCCCAGCAAATTGCTGAGGTAACAACAGAGCCTCAGACATCTCATGAAGATCGCGTTGCTCGCCCGCAACCCGCACCTCTACAGTCACCGCCGCATCTGCGAGGCGGCGCGCGCGCGCGGGCACGACATCGAAATCATCAATACGCTGCGCGTGTCGATCAACATCGCCTCGCGCAAGCCTGCGCTCTACTACCGCAAACGAGCGCTCGACAATTTCGACGCGGTGATTCCGCGCATCGGCGCATCGGTGACGTTCTACGGTCTTGCCGTGCTCCGACAATTCGAGGTGATGGGGGTATATCCCCTGAACGAGTCGGTCGCCATCGGCCGCTCGCGCGACAAATTGCGCTGCTTTCAGCTGCTCGCCCGGCGCGGCATCGGCCTTCCTGTCACCGCCTTCACCCACGATCCGCGACAGGCCGAGGACATCATCGACCTCGTCGGCGGCCCCCCGGTCGTCATCAAGCTGCTCGAGGGCACACAAGGCATCGGCGTGGTGCTTGGCGAGACGGTGAAGTCGGCGAAGTCGGTGATCGAGGCGTTTCAGGGCGTGAACGTCAACATCCTGGTGCAGCAATTCATCGAGGAGGCCGACTCGACCGATATCCGCGCGTTGGTGATCGGCGACCGCGTGGTGGCCTCCATGAAGCCGCAAGGACCGCCTGGCGAGTTCCGCTCGAACTTGCACCGCGGCGGCTCGGGCGAGAAGGTGCGTATCACCCCGCAAGAGCGAAGCGCGGCGGTAAGAGCGGCTCGCACGCTCGGTCTCAATGTATGCGGCGTCGATATGCTGCGCTCCAAACACGGGCCGCTCGTGCTCGAGATCAACTCATCCCCTGGCATCGAAGGCCTCGAGAAGGCGACGGGCATCGACGTGGCGACCCCCATCATCGAGTTCCTCGAGCGTCATGCCGCACCGCATAACACGCGCACGAAGGGCAAAGGCTAAGCCCACAAGCTTCTTCCAAAAAGCTTCCCGCCTGCGACACGAAAGCTATCTGCGCGGCATATTCCTGCGGTAAATTCCCCGCGCTGATTGGGAGACTTGAGCAATGGCCTTTGAGCGTGTCTGCAATCGTTATGCCATCTATCGTATTTTTTCCTTATTCATCATAGTATTATGCACGCTGACGGTTAGTAGCGGCGTTGGCAAAAGCGACGAGCAAAAGAAACCCTCGCCCTGCACCGAAGACGCCATGATCGTGTTCGATGCCTCGGGCTCGATGTCAGGCAACCAGACGCTCGGTATCCCCAATTCCCAAGCCCGCATCGACGAGGTGCGGGCCGCACTCGCTCAGGTCCTGCCCAGCGTCACCAAGTTCCGCAGGGTCGGTCTCGTCACCTACGGCCCTGGTCCCTACAACCAATGCAACGTCAAGGTCGAGTTTCCACCCACCCCCGACGCCGCCCAAGCCATCATGAGCACGGTGAACGCGCTGGTGCCGGCCGGCAAGACGCCGCTCACTCAAGCCGTCGAGCAAGCTGCCCAGGTGCTCGACTTCAAGAAGAAGCCGGGCGTCGTTGTGGTCGTGACCGACGGCGAGGAGACCTGCGGGCGTTCACCCTGCACGCTCGCCAAGCAGCTCCAGATGACGGCTCAACAGCTCACTGTCCATGTTATCGGCTTCCGCTACGACAGCTTCTCATGGACCGGCGAGAATAGCGTCATGGACTTGATGTGCTTGGCCAATGAGAACCATGGCCTCTACATCAAGACCAACAGCGAGGAAGAGCTTGTCGAGGCGCTCGAGAAAACCCTCGACTGCCCCATGGTCTCGCAGGCAGCGCCTACCTCACTCACCAAGTAAGCCGCTGGCTCACATGCCCATGGCTTTATGGGCGTCGGCCATGTGCTTCATGCAGCCCGCTTTGTCGCCCTTCTCCATGGCCGTTTTGGATTGATCTAAAGCCGCGGTCGCCTCCTTCTGCTTCGTCGCGTCGGTCATCTCGGCGATCATCTTATCCATCTGCTTCATATGCGCGTCGGTGCAGAGATCGGCGGCATAGGCAGGGCAAGCTGCGGCGAGGACAACGATTGCCACAGCAAATGATATTTTCCGCATGGCTTCCTCCTTCAGGGTTCGACCGAGACGGTCGAACTCAAAACGCGCAAAGGGCCGGTTCGGAATCCCCCTTGGCGTAGAAATTTTGCTTTGCACCTGGAAGCCCACCCAAACCCTCCGCTTTTCAACCGCGACCTTTGAGCCGTTGACGTTCAATGGACGAAGCGGGCTTCTATGGGCAGAGCAAGAGGTGAGGAAACCTGTAAGAGATGCGCCACGCAGTTGTAATTGCGGCCCTCACGCTTGTCGCCTGCTGCTCGAATGGAGCTTCCGCCGAGGATCAGGGCCTTCTCAAGCAGTGCTGGACGTCGAGCGCTTTAGCCGGCACCGAGCGGGAGCTGAAATCCACGAGGCCTCCCTTCCATCTTGACCTTCCGGCGCTGAAGCAGGTGCCGCTTCCGGCAGTCACACCCGTACCACCAGAGTTGCGCGGCTCGATCAGAGGCGTCGAACTGCCGTCGGGGCAAAAGCTCATCGCGCTGACCTTCGATCTGTGCGAGACCGGTAGCGACGTCGCGGGCTATGACGGCCGCATCGTCGATCTTCTCCGGGCGCAGGGCGTCAAGGCCACGTTCTTCGCCGGTGGCAAATGGATGGAGACTCATGAAGAGCGGGCGGAGCAGCTAATCGCCGATCCCAATTTCGAGATCGGCAGCCACGGATTGCGCCATCTCGACCTATCGCGTGTGAGCGATCAAACGCTCCACGAGGAGATCGGCTTGACCGAGGCAGTTTATAGCGAGACCCGGAAGAGCCTACTCACCAAGCAGTGTGCCGCGGCTACGCTTCCGCAAAGTCCCATTCCCGAGCACATGAGTCTGATGCGCTTCCCTTATGGCCGATGCAATGCGAAATCGCTCGCCACGGCCGCCGATGCAGGATTACTCGCTATCCAATGGGACCTGATCACCGGCGATCCCGATCCGCATCGCTCGGCAAGGGCTATTGCCAACACGATCCTGACCAAGGTCCATCCCGGAGCCATCATCGTCGCTCATGCCAACGGGCGCGGCTGGCATACCGCCGACGCGCTTGCGCTTGCCATCCCCAAGCTCAAAGAAGAAGGGTATAGCTTCGTTACGGTGAGCGAGCTGCTCAAGGCGGGCAAGCCCGTAATTACGGCGGGCTGCTACCTGAACAGGCCTGGCGACAATACGCGCGTCGCTCACGCTGCGAAACGTGACGGCGTTCCCGATGCCCTCTCAATTTTCGACCACCCCTATTGAGCTTGGCCGCGCAAGCCTTGTAGCGCTCGATCCTCGCCACTCTGAGCGACTTGCAGCCGCGATCGTGGCGATGCCCCCCTGGTCGGTGATGAACTATCCCGCCGATGCGATGGCGCGATTCCTCGCGGCGGTTAACGGCTGTGTGTCGCGTTATGCGGTCGAGATCGATGGCACGCAGATGGGCGCGGTGTCGGTGCGCACACCTTGGCTTAAAGGGCCCTATCTCGAATTGCTCGCACTATTGCCGACCGCGCAAGGTCGAGGCATCGGTTCCGCAATTCTCGGGTGGTTCGAGCGACAAGCGCTGCAGCATGGTGCGCGCAATCTTTGGGTGTGCGCCTCGTCGTTCAATACGCGCGCCTTGCGCTTCTACGAGCGACACGGTTTCGAGCAAGCCGTAAGCTTGCCCGGCCTTGTCGTGGATGGTTATGATGAGATCCTGCTGCGCAAGTTCCCGCTCGGCGGCGGTGATGATCGAGGGTGAGTCTGCGGGCTATTGCGCCTTCGAGCTTGCGCCTTGAGGCTCGTCGCCAGCTCCGGCCTCGGTGCTGTCATCTCCCTCGTCTGGCGCTGAATCGACGAACAGCGTGCCGTCTTCGATCGAGGCGGACTCGCCCCCCTTCATCTCATATTGCTCGCCGCTATCGAGACTTATGGTGCAGCCTTTGTCGCACGGGGCATCGACTTGGGCTTGCGGCTCGACGGTGAGCTCCTTGCTGCCGCCGTTCACGGTCACGGTGATGGTGTGGGAGTCGGCATCCATATTTGAGATGGTGAGCGCCTCCGCCGGAAGGGCGAACAGCACGCCGAGTGCCCCAAGGCTCAAAATGCTGATGGTCCTCATCCTTGAGTTCCCTCTAGAAGACAGCGACCTTTCGGCGGGCCCCCGCCGCGTCTCGTGCTTGGGCGCCGGGCCTAGCCCACAACAGCGCCCGGATTGTGTTGGCCCGGCGGCCAAACTGTGCAGCCGGACTGGAGGCTGCCTTTTACCATCTTCGTCGCCACCGTCTGAAACTGTTTCGTGGTCCAGGAAAAATCTCGATCGGAGCGGCGAACCGAAACTATGCGGCGGCGTTATCTAGCTCGCATTGCGCTTAAGACGGTTGTGCAATGCAAAAAGGGGGGAACAGTCTCGGTGATATGGGAGGGATTCCGTGCCGAAAGTATGGGGTGCCTCCGATCCGGAAGGAGCTTCCGATGGAATTCACAGCCTCCGCGACCGCCGTCATGGCGATCGTGTCGTTCGGCTTTCTCGCCGCAATTCTTCTGGGGATGATCTAGGGCCTTAACGGCCCTTCGGAAATTCAAGTTCTCGGTCGAGGCGTTCTCCAGAATGACTGGGGAACGCCTCCCGCGCATTTTGCCTACTCTACTCTGCTGCGTCGGCCATCAGCTTGGGATCGTAATTGAGGATAGGACCGAGCCAGCGCTCGGTCTCTTGGATGTTCCAGCCCTTGCGGCCAGCATAGTCCACGACTTGATCGCGCCCGATCTTGCCCACGCCGAAATAGCGGCTTTCGGGATGCGAGAAATAGAGTCCCGAAACGGCGGCAGCCGGCCACATGGCGTAGCTTTCGGTAAGCTTCACACCTGCGGTCTTCTCGGCATTGAGCACCCTGAACAGAGTGCCTTTCTCTGTGTGATCAGGCTGGGCGGGATAGCCCGGTGCCGGCCGGATACCGGCATAATCTTCGGCGATGAGTTGCTCATTTGAGAGCTTCTCGTCCGGCGCATAGGCCCACAGCTCGCGGCGCACCTTCTCATGCAAGGCTTCGGCGTAGGCCTCGGCGAGACGGTCGGCAAGCGCCTTGATCATGATCTTTGAGTAATCGTCGTTGGCGCGCTCGAAACGCCGCGCAACGTCCTCCTCGCCGATGCCCGCAGTAACGGTGAAGCCACCGATATAGTCGGGAATACCTGAATTCTTTGGCGCGACGAAATCGGCGAGTGCCAGATTGGGTCGCCCTGGCTCGCGCGCCAATTGTTGGCGCAGCGTGTGGAGGACGGCAAGGCGCTTGCTGCGCGTCTCGTCGGCATAGAGTTCGATATCGTCGCCGATGCTGTTCGCGGGCCAGAAGCCGACCACCCCATTTGCGGTCAGCCACTTCTCCTCGATGAGCTGCTTCAGCATGGCCTGCGCGTCCTCGTAGAGGTCGCGCGCTGCCTCGCCATATTTGTCGTCCTCGAGGATCCGCGGGAACGTTCCCTTGAGTTCCCAAGCGTGGAAAAACGGCGTCCAATCGACGTAGCGAGAAAGCTCGGCAAGATCGTAAGCCTTGAAGGCGCGCGTGCCGAGAAACGTCGGCTTGGGCGGCGTGTAATTCGCCCAGTCGAGCTTGAGCCGGTTGGCGCGCGCATCGGCAATCGAGGTGCGGGCCTTCTCGGCCTGCCCCCGCGCGTAGGACTCCGCCATGCGCGCATATTCCTCACGCACTTTGGCAATCGCTTTGGGCCGTTCCTCGGCCGACATGAGACCCGACACGACGCCCACCGCGCGGCTCGCATCGGTGACGTAGATCGCCTGGCTCTTATGGTAGTTCGGGCTGATCTTGACCGCGGTATGCACTCGGCTTGTGGTTGCGCCGCCAATGAGAAGCGGTAGGTCGAAGCCCTGGCGTTCCATCTCCCCCGCGACATGGCACATCTCATCGAGCGAGGGCGTGATCAGCCCCGAGAGGCCAATAATGTCGACCTTGCGCTCGCGTGCCGTGTCGAGAATCTTCTGCGCCGGCACCATCACCCCGAGGTCGATCACCTCGTAATTGTTGCACTGGAGCACGACGCCCACGATGTTCTTGCCGATGTCGTGCACGTCGCCTTTGACTGTGGCGAGCAGGATCTTGCCGGCTGATGGCTGATCGGCGAGGCCGAGGTCCTTCTTCTCCTGCTCCATGAAGGGCATGAGATAGGCAACAGCCTGCTTCATCACCCGCGCCGATTTCACGACTTGCGGGAGGAACATCTTGCCTGAGCCGAACAGATCGCCGACCACGTTCATGCCGGCCATCAGCGGGCCTTCGATGACGTGCAGCGGACGCTCGGCCTTCGCCCGCGCCTCCTCCGTGTCCTGCTCGACATAGGTGCCGACGCCGTGCACCAGCCCATGGATCAACCTTTCTTCGACCGGCTTCTCGCGCCAGGAAAGATCGACTTCTTTCTTCTGAGCTCCCTCGCCCTTGAAGCGCTCGGCGGCTTCGAGCAGCCGGTCGGTCGCGTCGGACCTGCGGTTCAGGATCACGTCCTCGACCAGCTCGCGGAGCTCCGGGTCAATGTCGTCATACAGCGCGAGCTGGCCGGCATTGACGATGCCCATATCCATGCCAGCCTGAATCGCGTGATAGAGGAACACTGAGTGCATCGCCTCGCGCACGCGCTCGTTGCCGCGAAAGGCGAAGGACAAGTTCGAGACGCCGCCTGACACGTGCACGTAAGGCAGGTCGGCCTTGATGCGGCGCGTGGCCTCGATATAGGCGCTAGCGTAGTCGTTATGCTCTTCGATACCGGTAGCGACCGCGAAAATGTTGGGATCGAAGATGATGTCCTCGGGCGGGAAGCCGACTTTCTCGGTCAGCAGCTTGTAAGCACGCCGGCAGATGGCGAATTTGCGCTCCGCCGTCTCGGCCTGGCCCTTCTCGTCGAAGGCCATGACCACGACTGCAGCCCCATAGCGGCGAACTTTGCGGGCGTGATCGAGGAAAGGCGCCTCGCCTTCCTTGAGACTGATGGAATTCACCACCGATTTGCCTTGCACGCATTTCAAGCCCGCCTCGATCACCGACCATTTCGACGAGTCGATCATGATCGGCACGCGCGAGATATCAGGCTCGGCCGCCAACAGATTGAGGAAAGTGGTCATGGCCTTCTCGGAGTCGAGCATGCCCTCGTCCATGTTGACGTCGAGCATGTTGGCGCCGTTCTCGACTTGCTGACGCGCGACTTCGAGCGCGGCGGCGTAGTCGTTCGCCTCGATCAGCTTACGGAAGCGCGCGGAGCCGGTGACGTTGGTCCGCTCGCCAACCATGACGAAATTCTGCGCGCCGTTTGTCATTCTGCGCTGGGCCTAGCCGTGGACGAAGGGCTCGAGGCCCGAAAGGCGCATCTTGTGCGCAAGTTGCGGCACCTGACGCGGCTTATATTTGGAGACTGCCGCGGCAATGGCGCGAATGTGGTCGGGCGTCGTGCCGCAGCAACCGCCCACGATATTGATCAGCCCGTCCTTGGCCCATTCATCCAGCGTGGCGGCCATGTGTGCTGGGCTTTCATCATACTCACCCATTTCATTGGGAAGCCCTGCATTGGGATAGACGCTGACCAGCGTGTCGGCCACGTGCGCGACCTCGTCGACGGAAGGTCTAAGTTGTTCCGCGCCAAAGGCGCAGTTGAGCCCGATGGAAAACGGCTTCAGGTGCTGCATCGAGTACCAGAAGGCCTCAGGCGTCTGGCCTGAGAGATTGCGTCCCGACAGATCGGTGATCGTGCCTGACACCATGATCGGCAATTCCACGCCAAGCTCGTCAAACACCTGCTCCACGGCGAAGCCCGCCGCCTTGGCGTTCAGCGTATCGAATACGGTCTCGATCAGGATCGTGTCGACACCGCCCTCGATCAGTCCGCGCGCTTGGGTGGCATAAGCCTCCACCAGCGCATCGAAGCTCACATTGCGGAAGCCAGGATTGTTCACGTCCGGCGAGATCGATGCCGTGCGGTTGGTCGGGCCGATGGCGCCCGCGACGAAGCGCGGCGTGTCGGGCGTCTTCTTGGTCCAAGCATCGGCTGCCTCGCGCGCCAGTTTCGCCGCGGCGACATCCATCTCGTAAGCGATCTCGCCGAGACCGTAGTCTGACTGCGAGATCGCTTGCGCGTTGAAGGTGTTGGTCTCGATGATGTCGGCGCCGGCTTCGAGATAAGCGTTATGAATCTCGCTAATGATCTTGGGCTGGCTGAGCACGAGGAGATCGTTGTTGCCTTTGAGGTCGCGCGCGAAATCCTTGAAGCGCTCGCCGCGATAGCCAGCCTCGTCCAGCCTGTAGCGCTGGATCATGGTGCCCATGGCACCATCGAGAATGAGGATGCGCTCCTTGGCCTCGCGCTTAAGTGCCGCGATACGCTCTGCTCTGGTCATGACGCAGCCTTTACTTCGGTGAAGGCCTTGGCCGGGCGAAGGCCCAACAGATGGCAGATGGCATAGACGAGGTCGGCCCGGTTCAACGTATAGAAATGAAACTCGGTGATCCCCTGGTCGACCAGACCTAGAACTTGCTCTGCCGCCACAGCAGCCGCGACCAAATAACGAGTCTCCTGATCCTCATCCAGGCCTTCGAATCTGTGCCCGATCCAATCGGGGACGCTCGCACCTGATTTCGCGGCAAAACCGGCTACCTGCTTGAAATTATGGATGGGAATGAGGCCGGGGACGACGGGAACCACTATGCCGCGCGCCCGCACGCGATCGAGGAAACGGAAATAGGCGTCGTTGTCGAAAAAGAACTGGGTGATGGCGGTGGTCGCGCCCGCATCGATCTTCGCCTTGAGCATGTCGATGTCGGCCTCGATGCTCGGCGACTCGGGGTGTTTCTCCGGGTAGCAGGCGACCGAGATTTCGAACGGCGCGATCTTCTTGATGCCGGCGGTGAGGTCGGCGGCGTTGATGTAGCCGCCGGGCGTCGGCTGGTAGCAATCGCCAACGCCGCCAGGCGGATCGCCGCGCAGCGACACGATGTGGCGCACGCCCAAATCCCAATAATCGCGGATGACTTCATCGAGCTCGGGCTTCGTCGCCGCAACACAAGTGAGGTGTGCCGCAGGCTTCAACGTGGTCTCGCGCAAGATCCGCGCAACCGTCGCGTGCGTGCGCTCGCGCGTCGAGCCGCCCGCGCCGTAGGTAACCGATACATAATTTGGACGGAGCGGCTCGAGCCGGCGGATCGAGCGCCACAGCGTCTCCTCCATGGCCGCAGTCTTCGGCGGGAAAAACTCGAACGACACATCGATCGCGCCGCGGCCCAAAAGGCGGCTCTTATGTTCGGTGGATGCGAGCATCACGCAGCGACCTCCACTTTTGCCCCAACTCTTTTCTTCTTTAGCGCCACCGGTTTCAGCCCAAGCCAGAGCGAGACGGTGAGTTTGCCTTGAGCAGGTTCCGGGCTCAGTTCGCTGAAGCGCTCGAGCTTAAGCCCGGCGCCTTCGAACAAGCGGCTGAGCTGATCGCGGGCAAAGCCGAGCCGCCTGTGGGCAGACTGCTCACGCAGGAACTCAAGCTCATGCGGGGCGAAATCGACCACGAGCAATTTGCCGCCGGGTTTGAGCAGGCGCGCAGCTTCGGCGATCGCCGCCGAAGGATCGTCGAGGAAATGCAGAACCTGATGCAGCACGATGGCATCGGCAGCACCATCGGGTAGCGGCACATTATGCAGATCACCATGCCGGACTTGTGCATGGGAGAGCCCTGCCCGCTCGAGCTTCATACGCGCGTAAGCAAGCATGGCATGATTGAGATCGAAGCCGAGCGCGCGTGAGGCGCGGGCGCCGAACAGTTCGAGGATACGGCCGGTGCCGGTACCAAGGTCGACGAGGAGATCGAATGGCCCCTGCCCGAGCGCCTCGTCCATGGCCGCTTCGACCTGGCTTTCGGCAATATGAAGCGTGCGAATCTTGTCCCACTCGCCGGCATGGGCTTTGAAATAAGCCTGCGCAGCTTCGGCCCGCGCTTTCTGCACGGCTTGAGCGCGGGCGCGGTCACGGGCCAAGGTGAGATCGCTCTGATCGAGGCTCGCCACGATGGCGTTCGCCAGGGCGGCTTCCGCGCCGCTGTCCGCGAGCCGGAAGAAGACCCATGAGCCCTCGCGGAAGCGTCTGATGAGTCCGGCCTCGGCCATGAGCTTCAAATGCCGGCTGATGCGCGGTTGGCTTTGTCCGAGGATTTGGGTGAGGTCCTTGACGTTCAGCTCGCCATTCGCAAGCAAGGCGAGGATGCGCAGGCGTGTCGCCTCGCCGGCAGCGCGCAACGCCGCGAGGCTTTGCGCACGCGACAGCCCTGGCAAGGAAATGCGGGGGGTTTCGCCATCTGACATAAAGATATGTTTATATCTTCTCGGAAGGGAGTTCAAGACCCCCGCGATGAGGCGCCCTTAAGCGCGGGCGAATTTCTTGTATTTGATGCGTTTGGGAAGCACGGAGCCCTCGCCAAGCCTTCGCTTCTTGTCTTCTTCGTAATCGGCGAAATTGCCCTCGAACCACTCGACGTGGCTGTCGCCCTCGAAGGACAGGATGTGGGTGGCAATACGGTCGAGGAAGAAGCGATCGTGGCTGATGATGACCGCGCAGCCTGGGAAATCCTCAAGCGCCGCTTCGAGCGAGGATAGCGTCTCGACGTCGAGATCGTTGGTCGGCTCGTCGAGCAGGATGAGGTTCGCTCCGGATTTCAGCATCTTGGCGAGATGCACGCGGTTGCGCTCGCCGCCCGAGAGCTGGCCGACCTTCTTCTGCTGGTCTGGCCCTTTGAAATTGAACCAGCCGACATAAGCGCGTGACGGAACTTCGCGGTTGCCGAGCTTGATTAGGTCGTTGCCGCCCGAGATTTCCTCGAACACGGTCTTCTTGCCGTCCAGTGCGTCGCGCGACTGATCGACGTAGCCGAGCTTCACCGTGTCACCGACGCGGATCGATCCATCGTCGGGCTTATCCTGGCCGACAATCATGCGAAAGAGCGTGGTCTTGCCGGCGCCGTTGGGACCGATCACACCGACAATGCCTCCAGGAGGCAGCTTGAAGGAGAGATCGTCGATTAGGAGCGTCTCGCCGAAGCCCTTCTCGAGATGCTCGGCATCGATGACGACGTCGCCCAGCCGCGGACCCGGAGGGATGGTGATCTGGGCCTTGCCCGTCCGGTCCTTTCCGGCCTCCACCAGAAGCTCCTCATAGGCGCGGATGCGCGCTTTCGACTTTGCCTGGCGCGCCTTTGGGCTCGCCCTGATCCAGTCGAGCTCGCGGGTAAGCGTCCGCTCGCGTGCCTCGTCCTGCTTGCCTTCGACTTCGAGCCGCTTGGCCTTCTGCTCGAGCCATGACGAGTAGCTGCCCTTGTAGGGAATGCCCTGCCCCCGGTCGAGCTCGAGCGTCCATTCGGTGATGTTGTCCAGGAAATAGCGGTCGTGCGTGACCATGATCACGGTGCCGGGATAATCGCGCAAATGATGCTCGAGCCAGGCCACGCTCTCGGCATCGAGATGATTGGTCGGCTCATCGAGCAGCAAGATATCGGGCTTCGACAACAGTAGCCGGCAGAGCGCCACCCGCCGGCGTTCGCCGCCCGACAGCGTTTTCACATCGGCGTCGCCGGGCGGACAACGGAGCGCATCCATGGCCTGCTCGACTTGGGCGTCGAGGTCCCATAGGCCTTGGGCATCGATCTCGTCCTGGAGTTTCGCCATCTCGTCGGCGATGTCGTCGGAATAAGTCATGGCGAGCTCGTTGTAGCGGTCGAGCTTCGCCTTCTTCTCGGCCACGCCCTCCATGACATTGCCGATGACGTCCTTCGTCTCGTCGAGATGCGGCTCTTGCGGCAAATAGCCAACCGACACGCCGTCAGCGGCCCAGGCTTCACCCAGGAACTCCTTCTCCTCGCCAGCCATGATTCTGAGCAGCGTCGATTTGCCTGCGCCGTTCACGCCAACCACGCCGATCTTGGCGCCGGGCAGGAAGGCAAGCGTCACCTCCTTCAAGACCTGCTTTCCGCCCGGATAGGTCTTGGACAGCTTGTTCATGACATAGACGTATTGAGGGGTGGCCATGGGAATCCGATCGCAAATTTGCTGGAAGGCGCCCTGTCTAACGGCCCTGCGAGCCATAATCCAGCGTCAAATCGACCAATCGGAACGGCCGCTCGCGCCCAGAGTTTGTCGCAGGAGAACGCCGAAAGGCGGTCCTATCCACGACAGGGAGTTTGGAAATGATCACGAAATCAATTATCGCCATGGGAGCCGGGCTGGTCATGCTTGGATCGGTCGCAGCGGCCTCTGCAAAGCCAAACCAGGCCTTCCTCAACGACGCCATTCAAGGAAACCTCGCCGAGATCTCGATGGGCCAGCTTGCCCAGAAGAATGGAGGCAGTGACGGCGTGCGCTCATTCGGGCAGATGCTCGTCCAGGATCACTCAGCGGCCAATGAGAAGGCGATGTCGCTCGCCCAAACGCAGGGCGTCACTCCGCCAACCGCGCCTAAGCCCGAGGCAAAGCAAGAGTATGACCGGATGTCGAAGCTGAACGGCGCGGCGTTCGACAAGGAATTCGCCAAACACATGGTCGCCGATCACAAGAAGGACATCGCCGAATTCCAGGCGCAGGCCAAGGGCACCGACGACGTGGCGAGCTTCGCCAAGGACACGTTGCCGACGCTGCAAAAGCACCTGCAGACGGCGCAATCTCTGGAAAGCGGCAAACCGGCTGCGCAATAGCCGGCGCCAGTTAGCTCGATTCGGAGAACAGGTCGGGAAGGCGCGCTTTCAGCTTGTCGGCGAGCGCGTCGAGTGGATTGTCGCGCAGAGGCTCGATCTCCGATAGCGCCGCCGCGAATGACTCCGGTGTGAGCTCGGCGATCGGCAGAACTCGGCACCAGCCGTTGGCGATCATGAAATTGCGATAGTCCTGCTCCTCGTCGGTGAAGCGGTGAGCGGCCGGCGCGACGCCTACCACGGGGAGCCGCGCCGACACAGCTTCCGAAATCATTGTGCTCGAATCCTCGGTGCAAACGATCACCTCGGCCTTGCCGAATATTTCGGGAAGCGTGCCCGGGCCCGCGGTTCGGTAATCGATGAATCGGGCGATGACGTTCTCGTCTTTGGCAAAGGCAGCGATCTTGTCGGCGACTGAAGCGGGCGTTCGCCGCGAAGTCGAGACGAGCCACTTGGTGCCCCACGCGCGCGACACATCGGCGGCAAAGTTAATAAGCCGATCCCATTCTCCTTGGCGGTAGCGGAAGGGGCCGGCATTGCCGCCGATCAGCAGCCCCGCAAGGCGCGGATGCAGCTCAGGCCCATAGTGGGGGATGACCGCAGGCCGACCGAGCGCGTCTGGATCGATCGATGAGGGCTTGAGCGCCACCATGTGCTGCGGGCTCGTGGCGTTCCGCTCATAAGACGAGATAATCAAACTGAAATTCTCAGGCCCGAGGCCGCGCAGCAGCGATCCGCAATAGACACTCGGGATGCCGAGGAAGCGGTTCACGCAGATATTCGGCATCAGCGTCTCGCCGCCAGCCGAGACCACCAGATCGGCCTTGGGCAACGCGTAAGCGTCGATGCGATAGGACATGCGCAGCATGCGCGGAGGAAAGAAGGTCTTGGCATTGATGCGCGCGCGCAACCAGCGTGTCGGCACGATCCACTTGCGCTTGACCTCGATGCGGGTAACCTCGACCGGACGACGCCGCGCAATCGCGGCGATTACCCCTTGAGCGAGGTGGTAATGCCCGGGCCGGGTATCGGCGAGGAAAATGATTCTAAGCGGCGTCACGAGGTTAGTGGCATGCTGTTGTGCGAGAACAAGGACGAGGCCCCGCGTCATAGCGCACACTTGCAGCAAGCTTCAAAGGATCGTTTTTTGATCGCTTGGCAAACCGTCCTCCCGTCCGCAGAATTGGCGCGGCAGCAAAGTAGTCAGGAGCAGTCCCAATGGTAGAGCAACCGACCGAGGCGGATTGGATCCTCAGGGCGATGGTCGCGGTCGCCGCGGCCGACGGCAGGCTCGACTCGCGCGAAGTCACACTAATTCAGGAAGTCTTTGAGGAGCGAACCGGGCGTGCGGTCGATGTGAGCGGCGTCGCCAGCGCAGCCGCGGTCTACGCCACCAAGCGAGATATCCTCGCGGAACTCGCTGCCATCTCAGGCAGCATGCGGCGAGAGACCAAGGAAGAAATTATCCGCTCAGCGTATCTCGTGCTTCTTGCCGATGGTCGCATCGCCGGAGAGGAGCGCAAGAAGCTGAAGGATATCGCCATAGCGCTGCAAGTTCCGGAGATTCATTTCGGCGCGATCCTCGAGGACGTCGCCATCTCGCTCGCGCAGCAGAAGAGCTAGGGCTCAAGCCACCTCAAGCTTTTTGAACGCATCTTGGCTTGCGGCCTGGGCCGGCTCGGCCACGAACAGCAGGCGCTGCACCTCGCGGTGATAGGCGGCACTTTCGGCGATCACGCGCACATTGCGAAAGCCGGCGCGCTCGAGCAGCTGCCGCACGAAGGCTTCTTGCCCTTGGCTCTGCTCGGGCAGGAACTCCGTCCATGAGCTCTCGCCGGCCGTTCCGATCTCGAACACGAGGACCTTGCTGACGCGGGTGGCAAGCACCTGGAGGAATCGCTCGGCCACGCCGAGGCCGAAGCCGCGGATCACGTGATGCAGCACCGACAGGCAGAGCACCGCATCGAATTGCGGCAGACCGCGGATTGCTTCCGGCGTGACGAAGGCCCTCGCCACTGCCGCGCGCGGAACACGGTCATGCAGTCGCGCCAGCTCGCCGACAATGCCGACATCAGTCGCCTCAATGCCGACGGCAAACAGGTTGAGATCCGCGGCGGCGCGGCGGACGAACCAGCCCTCGGCGCAGCCGATATCGAGCACGTTCCTCACGCCATGCTGGCGCAGTACCTCGGCGACCGCCCGCCAACGCTCGTCGGTGTCCCTGACATTGGCAAATCGCTTTCCCCCGATCTCGACCGGCTGGTAAGTCCTGCCCCCCGCCTTCGCCACGTGAAACGCAGCTTCGATTAGTCGCAGCGCGAAGCGCCAGCGCAGACCGCGCAACACTTTTCTCACCCGGCTCCCGAGCGACCGCCGCCGTCGTCGCTCGGGATAAGAGGTGAGGCCCTCAATGACCGCCGCAGTCATGCCGTTCTTCCCCTCAGATGTGTCGCAACAGGCGGAATCGCGTTTGGCCGGGATTTGATTGCTCGGGTGTCACGAACACGAGATGGACATCCTCTTGATCTCGCCGCACGCCGTCGAGAAAATTTTCCCACTCGTTCAGCCAGCGTTTCAGTCCATTCTTCGAGGCATAGAGGCCGAGCAGGCGAAGCTGCTCCTCCTTCAGGAGCTTCGGCTTCTTGCCGGTGATCCGATATATCGTCTCGCGGATCTTGCGCTTGAGCGGACGTGTCCAGCGCCGCTTGTCCCACCACTCGACATAGTCGCGATCGGCCGCGCGCTTGAGGAACTGCTCTAGCAGAATTTCCCGGTTCGGCGCCAAGGTCAGCACCGTCAGGGGCGCGCCCGAAGCCGTCAGCTCCTTGATGGCGGGATCGCTCGCGTAGCCGTCGAAGCGCCTAGCAAAGGGCCGCATGATATCGTAGTGGACCACGAGGCCAGGCGTGCGGCCGCGGCGGGCACGGATGCGCGCAAGCCCTTGGCGCGACAGCTCGTTGCCGCTCGTACGCTGCCAGGTTTTGGCCTCCGGCGGGAGGTAATTTGAGATGTCCCGGGGCAGCCGGTCATACACGAACTCGCGCATGACGGTGCTCTTGCCTGAGCCGGAGGGCCCAGCGATGAGAAAAATGTGCTGGAGATCACCGCGTGCAGCCGCGACGCGCACTTCGCGCCGTTCGTTCCGAGCCGGCGTTGGCCTCTCGAACGAGAGGTTCGAACGAAGCGCTATTGTATTGGTCAATTCCCCCTCCCCGCTGAGGTCCCCGTCATCCAGGTGACATACTAGACTAAGTAGGTAGATTGTCGTGATAACCCTATCCAAATATCCCCCTCCTCGGCGAATAAATTTGCTTTGCAGAGGCTTGCAGGCAGCCGTGCATGATCGTTTCCCACACCCATAAATTCATTTTCCTTAAGACCAAGAAGACCGCGGGGACCAGCATCGAGCTCGGCTTGAGCGAGTTCTGCGGGCCTGACGACGTCATCACGCCGCTGACGGAGATCGACGAGGCGCAGCGCGCCGGCAAGCGCGGTGCACAGAATTGGCGGCTGCATGGCTGGTGGGACAGCGCGCGCCCGCTATGGAAGCGGCGTTGGTTGAAATTCACCGCCGAGGATTACGGCTTCTACAATCACATGCCGGCCGCGGAAGCCAAGGCGCTGCTCGGCGACGACAGAGCGTGGCGGAGCTATTTCAAGTTCGCCTTCGACCGCAATCCGTGGGACCGGCAGGTCTCATGGTATCACCACCGCTATCGCCGTAAGGACGCGCCTCCGCCTTTCGCCGACTTCATGCATTCGGACAAGCGCGCGCGCATCAACAATTACGACATCTATTCCATCGACGGAGGGCTCGCGGTCGATTTCGTCGGGCGCTTCGAGAGCCTGGAAGTGGACCTAAGGCGCGCGCTCGATCAGGTCGGGCTCAAGCTCGACACGGCGCTGCCCCGCGCCAAGACCACCTTCCGGCGGAGCTCGGCCCCTTACCGCGACTATTACGACGGCGACACCCGCGCCATCGTGGGCGACTGGTATGCGCGCGAGATCGACCTTCTCGACTATGCGTTCTGAAGCGGCGGCTCAGACATGATCATCTCGCACGAGCATAAATTCATCTTCCTCAAGACCAAGAAGACGGCGGGCACCGCGATCGAGGCCGCCTTGTCGGAGCTGTGCGGTCCGCTAGACGTGATCACGCCCTATCGCGAGGAGAGCGAGCAAGACCGCAAAGGACGCCCCCCGCAGAACTATCGCATCGAGCATCCGCTCAAGCCGAAGCGGCCGCTGTGGCGGAAGCTGCTCGGCAGGCCGGAGCGCTACTATCATCACAGCGTCGGCTTCTATGAGCACATGCCGGCCTGGCGCGTGCGCGACTATGTCGGCGAAGAGGTATGGCGGAGCTATTTCAAGTTCGCCTTCGACCGCAACCCCTGGGACCGGCAGGTCTCCTGGTATTTCTACAAGACGAAATCGAAACGGGCGCGGCCGAGCTTCGACCGCTTCATGCAGGACCGCCGCCGCGCCTTCGTCACCAATTACGCTCAATACACCATCGACGGCGCGCTCGCCGTCGATTTCGTCGGCCGCTACGAGCGGCTGGAGGAGGATCTCAATGCGGCGCTTGAGAAGGCGGGCCTCGCCGGCTGCGGCGTGAGAGTGCCCCGCACCAATGTCACGCCCAACAAGGCTTCAGATCGCGGCTATCGCAGCTACTACTCGCCCGACACGCGCGAGAAGGTCGCCGACTGGTATCAGCCAGAGATCACCCTGCTGGGCTACGGTTTCTGAGTGGTGGACTAAGCAACGTCCGCTTCTAGAGTCTCTTCTTCGCAAAAGCTCTGCCGGACGCCGATTTCAGATAGGCCTCGAACGCAAAGGCCTGCTTCTCGTCCGAAAAGGCGACGTAGGTCTTAACCGTCCACGGGGCATATTTGGAAGTGTGTGAAACCTCGCCGGCATTGTGCTTGGCTAGGCGAGTATGCAGATCTTTAGTGATCCCGACATAGTACCGTTTCCGGAGATTCCATGCTCCGGAGGATGTACACGTAGATCACCTGGATACTCCCTGCTGGCTTGCCGAGCCGTAGCTCGCGGAAGCGATTGCCTGCCTACGCCCTTCGGGCTCCGGCGCGGCAGCCTTCGCGTCGCTTCGCGAGCGAAGGCTGGTGGGCCCGGGAGGGCTCGAACCTCCAACCAGACGGTTATGAGCCGTCGGCTCTAACCAGTTGAGCTACGGGCCCCAAGACGCTCGCGAAATCCTAAGTCGCGCGCAAATCCCTTGCCGCATCAAGGGCGAATTCGCGCGTCCTAATTTCCGCCTCATAGCAGGATTCCTCTCGCGCGCGAACAGATCGAAGCGGGGGGTCGCTCTCTGGGCGATGCTTCGGGCTGGCTCATCGAAGCTCAACGCCCAAACTCGCGAGGGATCCCCAATGACATCCATGACATCGATGGCGCGAAAGTACCTCTTTGCCACGCTTGCTTTCCTTGCCGCTGCCGCCCCGGCCGTAAGCCAGGTTGCGGTCGCCGACGACAAAGAACCGCCGAAGCGCACCATCACCATGTCCGGCAAGGGCGTGGTCAAATCGGCCCCGGACAAGGTCACGGTCAGCGCCGGGGTGGAGACGCAAAGCCCGACCGCCAAGGACGCGCTCGCCAAGAACACCGCCGCCATGACCCGCGTGGTGGACGCGCTCAAGAGCGAAGGCATCGACCCCAAGGACATCCAGACCACGGATTTCTCGGTGAGCCCGCAATATGCCGACCGTGACGACGACCGAAAGCCGCCACGTATCGTGGGCTACAGCGTCGATAACACGGTCTACGTGACCATGCGCGACACCGCCAAGATCGGGGGCGTGCTCGACCAACTCGTGCAGGCCGGCTCAAACTCGATCGGCGGCGTCTATTTCAGCGTCGACAAGCCCGAGGAGCTCGAGAAGGAGGCGCGCAAGCTCGCCATCGAAGACGCCATCGCCAAGGCCGAGCTCTATGCGGAGGCGACCGGCGCCGAGCTTGGCGCTGTGCAGACCATCAGCGAGCAAGGTGGCTATGTGCCGTATTACCCCGCTTCTCCGAAGATGGCTTCAGCCGAGGCCGCGCGCCCGGTGCCAATCGAGGCCGGCACCCAGAACACCAATATCGAGGTGCAAGTGACCTGGGAGCTGAAATAACCGAACCCGCCAGTTTGGCGGTAGTTTATCTGGCATGGCTTTTCCCGCCGCCAAAACACCCGCGCCGCAAAACAAGCACGCGCGCGACCGCGCCATCATGGTTGCGCACCACCTCGAGGCGCGTGGCATAGCCGATCCGCTCGTGCTCGGCGCAATGGGCGAGGTGCCGCGCGAGGCCTTCGTCACCGAGCCGCTCAAGGAATTCGCCTACGAGGATTCGGCGCTGCCCATCGAAGCCGGGCAAACCATCTCGCAGCCTTATATCGTCGCCCGCATGATCGAGCTGCTGGAACTTGCGCCCGGCAACAAAGTGCTCGAGGTCGGCGCGGGCTCCGGCTACGCCGCGGCAGTCATGAGCCGCATTGCGAGCGGGGTGTACGCCATCGAGCGCCACGCGGAGCTCGCCGACCTCGCCAGCGCCCGGCTCAAGGCGCTCGGCTACGACAATGTCGAGATCATCTGCGCCGACGGCACCAAGGGCCTGCCACGGCAGGCGCCGTTCGATGCCATCCTGGTTTCGGCCGGCGGACCGAGGGTGCCCGAGACCCTGAGGCAGCAATTGGCGATCGGCGGCCGCCTCGTCATTCCGGTCGGGCGCGACGTTCACCAGACGCTGCTGCTGGTGCGCCGGCTCGACGAAAGGACCTTCGAGCAAGAGGACTATGGCGCCGTCACCTTCGTGCCGCTGATCGGTGCTGAAGGCTGGGTCGAGCCTGAGCAGGCCAAGGCCACCAAGATCGACGCCGAGACCTCGGGTTTCGCCGACGGAATGCTCGTTCCCTCGCAACGTGCGCGCCTCGTCCGCTCCAAGATCAGCAGCCTCATCGCCGAGGCGGCTGAGCCATTCGGCGATCTCGACGAGCTTGCGCGACTTGCTGAGCGCTTCGCTGAAAAGCGCGTAGTGCTGCTTGGCGAGGCCACGCACGGCACAGCGGAGTTCTACGATGCGCGCGCCGCAATCACCGAATTGCTGGTCGCAGAGCATGGCTTCAACATCGTTGCGGTCGAGGCGGATTGGCCGGATGCGGCAGTTTACGACGCCTTTGTTCGGGGCTTGCCGCGGCCGAAAGTGCCGAAGCGGGCTTTCATCCGCTTTCCAACCTGGATGTGGCGCAACGAGCAGGTGGCCAGGTTCCTCGATGGCCTTAAAGCCATCAACCAAACGATTAGCGACCCCAACAAGAAATGCGGCTTCTATGGCCTCGACGTGTACAGCCTCGGCGCTTCGATTGAGGCCGTGCTCCTCTATCTCGACGCGGTCGATCCGGAGGCGGGGCGTGTGGCGCGCGAGCGCTATGCTTGCCTCACACCTTGGCGCGCCGAGCCGGTCCGCTACGGGCGCATGGCTCTGTCGCGCGGCTACGCGGTATGCGAGAAGCCGGTGATCGACGCGCTGACCGATTTGCTTCACAAGCGGCTCGACTATTTGCAGCGTGACGGTGAGGACTTCTTCAAGGCCGAGCAGAATGCGCGCATCGTCGCCGCAGCGGAGCAATATTACCGCGTGATGTATTATGGCGACGCCGTGTCGTGGAATCTGCGCGACAAGCATATGTTCGATACGCTCGACCGCCTGCTCGCCCATCGCGGGCCCAACTCAAAAGCCGTGGTGTGGGCGCACAACTCGCATGTCGGCAACGCCGAGTTCACGGAGATGGGCCAGGTCAGAGGCGAGCACAATATCGGCCAACTCTCCTGCGAGCGCTTCGGCGAAGGCGCGGCGCTGATCGGCTTCGGCACCGATCGCGGTACGGTCGCCGCAGCGTCGGATTGGGATGGGCCGATGGAGATCAAGCGCGTGCGGCCAGCGCGCGACGATTCCTACGAGGGCCGCTCCCGCGAGGCTAACATCCCGGCCTTCTTCCTCGAGACCGGCCCTGGGCAGAGCGAGCGTGTCCGCACCGATCTGGCCGAGCCGCTGCTCGAACGCGCTATCGGAGTGATCTACCGGCCGGAGACCGAGCTGCTGTCGCACTATTTCCAGGCCGAATTGTCGCGGCAGTTCGACGCCTGGATCTGGTTCACCGAGACGAGCGCGGTCGCCGCGCAGAAAACCGCCGCTTATGCCGCCGCGGGCCCCGACGAAACCTATCCTTTCGGCTTTTAATTCCCGCCCGCCTTACTGGGTTTATCTCATTGCCGTTTTGTAACGGGTGGCGCGCTTGCGCCCGTGCTAAAAATGAGGGGCCGAGGGAAAATACGGACAAAAACAACAAGATGAGATCGCGTTGGCTCACGATCTTCGCCGTCGCCGGCCTGGCGGCCGGAGGCGCTTACTATTATTGGCAGCATCAGACCGACGCTAAGCTCGATATCCAGACCGTCGCCGCCAAGAAGGGCGACGTGCGCCGAGTAGTCTCGACCTCCGGCGCGGTCAGCGCGCTGATCAGCGTCGACATTGGCTCACAGCTTTCCGGCAATATCAGCGAGGTCAATGTCGACTACAGCACCGAGGTAAAGAAGGATCAGGTGCTCGCCCGCATCGAGCCCTCGACCTTCGAGACACGCGTGCGCCAGGGCGAGGCTGCCGTTGCCGTCGCTAAGGCCAACGTTGCGCTCCAGCAGGCTGCGGTCGAGCGCGCCGAGGCCAATCTGCACAAGACCGATCTCGATCTGCATCGCGCCCAGGAGTTGGTGGTCAGAGGTGCGGGTGCTCAGGTCACTCTCGACACCGCGCTCGCCGCGCAGCAGAGCGCACAGGCCGACCTCGACAGCGCCAAGGCTAACCTTGAAAACGCCAAGGCCAACGTTGCGCTGAACGAGGCGACGCTCGACAGCGCCCGCATCGATCTCGAGCGCACCTATATCCGGGCGCCACTCGACGGCGTGATCATCGATCGCACCGTGCAGGTCGGCCAGACAGTGACGGCAAGTCTTTCGGCGCCCAAGCTGTTCACCATGGCGCAAGACCTCTCGCAGGTGCAGATCCAGGCGCAGGTGGAGGCGGATATTGGCCAGATCGCGAGCGATAACACCGTCACCTTCAGCGTCGATGCCTACCCCGAGGTCAAGTTCGAAGGAAAGGTCCAGCAG
>JBKPSQ010000176.1:0-6101 GCA_046735075.1 Pseudomonadota bacterium | reverse complement strand
TCGGCGCATGATAATGGGCGGAGAGATAGGCGCCGAGATGAGTGCGTCTGAAGCTTCGTACGCTGTCTGCAGTGCCGAGGATCGGCCGCCCCACTGGCTGGCCCGGGAAGGCAGCCTCCTGCACGAGGTCGAAGGCAATGTCCTCCGGCGAATCCATTGACGCTGCGATCTCTTGCAGGATCACATCGCGTTCGCGCGAGAGTTCGCTGCGATCAAAGCGCGGCGCCAAGATGATGTCGCTCAGAATGTCGAGCGCGAGCGCCACGTCCTTGCGCATTACCCGCGCATAATACGCCGTCGAGTCGACGCCGGTCGCGGCGTTGAGCTCACCGCCGACCGCCTCGATCTCCTCGGCAATGTCGCGCGCGCTCCGCCGCGCCGTACCTTTGAAAGCCATGTGCTCGAGGAAGTGCGCGACGCCATGTTCGGCCGACGCTTCGCTACGGCTCCCCGCACCTATCCACAAGCCAAGCGACACCGTCTCCACCTCGGGCATGGCGTGACTGACCACGGTCAAGCCATTGGCAAGCTCGGACCGCTCGACGCTCACGCCCGCACCTCTACCTTGCGGGCGCGCGGGTTCATGCCCCTGCCCCGTGCGCGAGCATTGCTTTCGATGAAGTCGGCGACAGTAGCGAAGTCGTTGGGCAACGTGGTGCAGCGCTCGGTCTGGCCCAGTCTCAGCCGCAAGCGCTCGGGCTGCTCGGGCACGCGACCTGTGGCGCGCTCGACCGCATCGGGAAACTTGGCGGGATGAGCCGTAGAAAGTACGACCATCGGTGTAGCGGCATGCCCCGCTTCGCGACCGGCCGCGGCCACAGCAACGGCGGTATGCGGATCGGTGAGCACACCCGTCTCCTCGAACAGCCCGCGAATGGTCATCTCGGTGTCGTGCTCGCCAACCGAGTGCGCCGCAAACAGTGAGCGCAATTGGTCAATCTCATCCTTATCGAGGCGGAAGGTCTTGGTCTTACGGAGTTCGTCCATCAGCGCTCTCACCCGCTGCGCGCTTCGGCCTGAAAGCTCGAACAGCAGGCGCTCGAAATTGCTTGCAAGCTGAATGTCCATGCTCGGGCTAGAAGTGGCGATCACGCCCTTAGGCTCGTACTGACCCGAGGCAAGCGCGCGGGGAAGACTGTCATTGAGGTTCGTGGCGATAACGAGGCGCGCGACCGGAAGTCCCATCGCTCTGGCGGCGTAACCCGCGAAAATATCACCGAAATTTCCAGTGGGCACAGTGAAGGCAACGGCGCGGTGGGGTGCGCCAAGGGAGACGCCTGCAGTGAAGTAATAGGGAACCTGCGCGAGGATGCGGGCGAAGTTAATCGAGTTGATGCCGGTCAGGCCTAACCGGTCGCGCAAGTCGCCATCGCCGAACAGCGACTTCAAGATCACCTGGCAGTCGTCGAAGGTGCCTTCGAGCGCGATGTTATGGACGTTGCGCTCCGTCGCAGTCGTCATCTGACGGCGTTGCACGTCGCTGACCCGCCCCTTTGGGTGCAGGATAAAGACGTCGATCGCCTCGAGTCCGCGAAACGCCTCGATCGCCGCAGCGCCAGTGTCGCCGGAGGTCGCGCCGATCACTGTGGCATGCACGCCCTTGCGCAACAGCGCGCGGTTCATGAGCCGCGCCACAACCTGCATGGCGAGATCCTTGAAAGCAAGCGTCGGCCCGTGGAACAACTCGAGGATGAAGCTGTTCGGCGCGATCTGACGCAGCGGCGCCACCGCGGGGTGGTGAAAGCTGTCATAGGCCTCCTCCAGCACCGGCTCGAGGTCGGCAAGGCAAGCATCGCCTTCGAGGTAAGGCCGCATCACCCGATAGGCCGCGTCGGCGTAGTCGAGGCCGGCAAGATCAGCAATCGCGTCGGGGGCGAGCTGGGGCCAAGCTTCGGGCATATAGAGCCCGCCATCGCGGGCGAGCGCGGCAAGGAGCGCGCCCTCGAAGGGAAGCGGCGGCGCTTCACCGCGCGTCGAGACGAACTTCAAAACTGGCCTCTTGGCTTAAAGGCGGGGGTTTTGGAGCGGAAACTAGCGTTCGGCGCCCCGACCCGCAACAAGGCTGACCAATTAAACCTCGGCGTGCTCTCGCCGGTAGAGGCTCCGCACGTAGAAGGCATAGATCACAACAAGGGCCGCGGCGAGCCCGAACCAGGTGATAGCGTATTGCAGATGGTTGTTGGGAAGCTCGAGCCGCGTCTGGCCGCCTTGAGGCCAGCCACCTGGCACCTCGCTCTTCTCCGCCTCGAGAAAGAAGGGCGGCACGTCAAGCGTGGCGGTTGAAAACATCGAGGCGACCATGCCGTTTAAGTCGCGCCAGAACCAGCGATTGGCCTCGGGCTCATTGTTGGGGGTGAACAGGCCTTGCGTATCCGGAGCGCGCACGATCCCCGTGACCGTGGTCACACCCTCGATCTGTCCTGAGGCGCGCATGGATGGATCCGTGAGGTTATCCGGAACGAAGCCGCGATCGACGAGCACAAGTTCGCCTTGGGAGGTCGTGAATGGCGTGATTACGTGCCAGCCGGGCGTGCCGTCGGAGATCGATTGCGAAAACAAATAGAGCTCTTTGCTGTTGTCGAAGCGCCCTTCGACGCGGACACGATAATAGGTCGGATCCTGTCCTTCCTTTGCCAGCGCAATAGCCTGATCGAGGCTGATGGGTTCAGCCTTGGTGCGCGCATCGATCGCGGCAATCAGCCCTTCCTTCCAGTGCAGCCGCTTCACCTGCCAGACGCCAAGCCCGATCAGCACGGCGAGCATGGCAAGAGCAAGCGCGGTGAAGCCTATGAGGCCTTTGGTCTGCATCCCCGCCTATTCCGAGGCGAGCTTGCCCTCTTCGGCCTTGTGTCTGAACTGAAGCGCGATGAGCACGCCCTTGAAGGACCGAAGCAGGACGAGGGGCAGGATGATGGCGAGAGGACCCCACAATGCCGCGTGCAGCCAGTAAGGCGGCGAATAAACAATCTCGACGATCAGGGCGGCGCCGACCACGATGAACCCCGTGACCAGGATCACGAACACGGCGGGTCCGTCGCCCGAATCGGCGAAGCGATAGTCGAGGCCGCAGACATCGCAGCGCGGGGCAAGCGCGAGATAGCCGTCATAGAGCTTGCCACGGTGGCAGGAGGGGCAGCGGCCGGCAATGCCGGCGAGAATCGTCGAGCCTAACGACGGCACCTCCTGGGCGATTTCTTGAGCCATTTCGGGTCCTCAAAAGCGAAAGGGCGGCCACGCGGCCGCCCCCTCCAAAGACGGCGAGAGCCGCCGCTACTCCGCGGGATAGTTGCTGCCTCCACCCCACACATAGATGCAGGTGAACAGGAACAGCCACACCACATCGACGAAATGCCAATACCAAGCGGCAGCCTCAAAGCCGAAATGTTGCTTCGGCGTGAAGTCTCCGCGTGTCGCCCTGATTAGGCATACGGTCAAGAAGATCGTGCCGACGATGACATGGAACCCATGGAAGCCGGTCGCCATGAAGAACACCGAGCCGTAGATGTGGTTGGCGAAGGCAAAGCCCGCGTGGGAATACTCGTAGGCCTGGGCAGTCGTGAACAGAACGCCGAGGATGATGGTGCAGAGCAGGCCGAGCTTCAGCCCGCGGCGGTCGTTATGCAGCAGCGCGTGATGCGCCCAGGTCACCATGGTGCCCGAGGTGAGCAGGATCAGCGTGTTGACGAGCGGCAAGCCCCAGGGATTGAAGGTGTGGGCGAACCAGCCGAGACCGGTGACATCGGTGTCGGCGCTCGGCACCGGCGGCCACTGCCCGCCGAGCACTTGCGTCCGCGCATAGGTAATGGCGCTGTCCGGATAGAGCGCGGCGTCGAAATAGGCCCAGAACCAGGCGACGAAGAACATCACCTCCGAGGCGATGAACAGGATCATGCCGTAGCGGAGATGGAGCTGCACGACCGGCGTCTCGTAGCCCTCGTGGGCCTCCCTGATCACGTCGCGCCACCAGCCGAACATGGTGAAGATCACGAGCAGGAAGCCGGGGATCACGTACCAGAGGTGCGGCGTGCCGGCCTTCTTCGACATGAAATACAGCAGCGCGCCGATGGCGAGCGTGAACGCACCGACCGAGCCTACGATCGGCCACGGGCTCGGATTGACGAGATGGTAATCGTGTTGCCTCGCGTGGACGTCGGCCATCGTGCTTTCCCTTCCTCCAGAATCTAGCCTTGCGGTGCGGCACTCGTGCCGGGATCGTTGTCGCTGCGGTAGAACGTATAGGACAGAGTGATGTCGGTAATGTTCTTGGTGTCCTCGTCGTCGACGATCTTGGGATCGACGAAGAAGGTCACTGGCATCTCGACGCTCTGATTGGCGGCGAGCGTCTGCTTCTTGAAGCAGAAGCATTCGATCTTGGTGAAGTAGCGGCCGGCAAGCTCCGGCGCCACGTTGAATACGGCGGTGCCGCTGATCGGCGCGCCTGTCTTGTTGGTCGCCTTGAAGAAGGCAAGCGCCACCTCGCCGATCTTCACGTACATGACGCGCTGATCCGGCGCGAAGGTCCAGGGCAGTGCGCCGTCGACATTGCCGTCGAACCTCACACGGATGGTGCGGTCGAGGACCTCGCCTGGCGCGCGTTCGGCGCGCTGTGGCACGCCGCCATAGCCAGTCGCCTGACAGAACAGCCGGTAGAGCGGCACGGCGGCAAAGGAGGCGCCAACCATCGCAGCAACGAGAGCGGCAAGGGAAAGCGCCAGCAGTCCATGACGCTTCTGTTTGGCTTTGTCGGATGCGGGCTCGGTCATGTTTTAAGCGCGATTACAGCGGCCGCTCGGCGACGTTGCCGCCCAGCCTGACGATGGTGACGATGAAGAACAGCACGACGAGCGCGGCAAGGATCCACGCGATGGCAAGGGATCGCATGCGTTGGCGGCGTTTTCGTTCTTGTTCCGCATCTTGCATTACGGCGTCCAGGGGAACGGCGGTAAGCCGCTGATGGTGAAGGCCTGCTCGACGAGGAGGGCAGCGAACAGGAGGAGGAGATAGAGAATGGAATAGCCGAACAGGTTCTTGGCGGCGCGGTCGGCCTTCTCCCCTTCCCTCTCCCAATAGCAGTCGAAGGCGAACACCACGAACAGCGCGCCGAGCACCGAGGCGACGGCCGCATAGAACGTGCCGCCGGGGCCGATGATCGCCGGCACCATGCCGAGCGGCGCGAGGATCAGGCTGTAGATCAGGATCTGGCGTCTGGTGGCGTCGGGGCCGCTGACCACTGGCAGCATCGGCACGCCGGCGCGCGCATAGTCCTTGGTACGGAGCAGAGCAAGCGCCCAGAAATGCGGCGGCGTCCAGACGAAGATGATGAGGAACAGCACGAAGGATTGCAGGCTGATGCTGTCGGTGGCCGCGGCCCAGCCGATCATCGGCGGCACGGCGCCGGCGGCTCCGCCGATTACGATGTTCTGCGGCGTCGCCCGCTTGAGCCACATGGTGTAGACGAACACGTAGAAAGCGATGGTGAGCCCGAGCAGCGCGGCTGACAGCCAATTCGCCATCAGCCCCAGGCAGATCACAGAGCCCGCGCCGAGCACGGCGCCAAAATCCCGCGCCTCGAGCCGGCTCACCGTTCCGCGCGGGACTGGCCTCGCCGCGGTGCGCGCCATCTGGGCATCGATATCGGCGTCGTACCACATGTTGAGCGCGCCGGCCGCGCCCGCCCCGACCGCGATGCAAATCAGCGCGGCGATGGCGAGCACCGGATGCATCGAGCCGGGGGCCGCGACAAGACCGACCAGAGCGGTGAACACCACGAGGAACATCACCCGTGGCTTCAACAACGCGATATAGTCGGCGATGTCGCCTCCGGCGTCGGCCTCGAACGCCTCACGTGCTACGGGCAGTCCGCCGTCGGCCATGCTTCACTCACTCAAATCGATCTCGCCACCCACCTTGCTCATTTGATGCGCGGCAGCGTCTCGTAGCTGTGGAAGTTCGGCGGCGACGGCAGCGTCCATTCGAGCGTGGTGGCGCCGGCGCCCCAGGGATTGGCAGGAGCATGCACCCGGCGGGCAAAGGCCTGGGCGATGCCGTACAGGAACACGAGCAGGCCGGCGAAGGCGATGTAAGAGCCGAGCGAGGCGATG
>JBKPSQ010000175.1:0-4823 GCA_046735075.1 Pseudomonadota bacterium | reverse complement strand
GCCTCTGGTCTACCGCCTCGTGCCCGCGCTGATCGATCAGATGGGCCGGGCCTATCACGAGCTCGAACGCGGCCAGAACCTGATCGAGGAAACGCTCAAGCTCGAGGAGACGCGCTTCCAGGAGACGCTCGGCCGCGGCCTGAAGCTGCTCGACGAGGAGACCCGCACTCTGAAGAGCGGCGATACGCTCCCGGGAGAGGTCGCTTTCAAGCTCTACGACACTTACGGCTTTCCTTACGACCTTACCGAAGACGCGCTGAAGGCACGCGGCATCGGTGTCGATGCAAAGAGCTTCGCCACCGCGATGGAGCGCCAGCGCGCCGAGGCGCGCAAATCCTGGGCCGGATCAGGCGAGGCGGCGACCGACAGTGTGTGGTTCGAGCTGAAAGAGGAGATCGGTGCCACCGAGTTCCTTGGCTACGAAACCGAGACCGCCTCCGGCGAGATCGTGGCCCTCGTCAAGGACGGTGCGCGCGTGAAGGAGCTCAAGCAAGGTGAGCGCGGCATCGTCCTCGTCAACCAGACCCCATTCTACGCCGAGTCGGGCGGGCAAATCGGTGATCGCGGCTGGCTCACGCTCGGCAAGAACACTGTCTTCGAGGTGGCAGACACCCAGAAGAAGCTGCACGGCCTGTTTCTTCACTCCGGCGTTGTGGAGAAGGGCTCGTTCAAGATCGGCGATGAAGTCACGCTCGAGGTCGATCACGCGCGGCGCACAGCTACCCGCGGCCACCACTCGGCAACGCATCTCCTACATGAAGCGCTCCGACAGGTGCTGGGGACCCATGTGGCGCAGAAAGGCTCACTGGTGGAACCCGGTCGCCTGCGCTTCGACTTCTCGCATCCAAAGCCGATGACGCACCAAGAGATCCGCGTAGTCGAGGATCTGGTCAACGCCATGATCCTGCAGAACGAGCCGGTCGAGACTCATCTCATGACGCCGGAGGCCGCCATCGCCCAGGGCGCTCTCGCGCTGTTCGGGGAAAAATATGGCGAGGAGGTCCGCGTCGTCAGCATGGGCAAAAGTGACAAGAGCACGCGGGCGGGGCATGCCTATTCCATCGAGCTCTGCGGCGGCACGCATGTGCGCCGCACCGGTGATATTGGCCTGCTCAAGGTCGTAAGTGAGAGTGCGGTCGCCGCCGGCGTGCGGCGGATCGAGGCGCTCACTGGCGAGGCCGCTCGCGCCTATCTTGCGACGCAGGACGAGCGTGTGCGTGAGGCGGCGGAGCTGCTCAAAGTCTCGCCCGACGAGGTGATCAACCGCCTTGCCGCCGTCATCGACGAGCGACGCAAGCTGGAGCGTCAACTCGCTGACGCAAAGCGCGAGCTTGCACTTGGCGGCGGAGCAGGAGCCATCGATGGTGGTGCTTCGACTGTGCGCGAGCTTGGCGGCATCAAGCTTCTTGCCCGCAGCGTGCAGGGCATCGCGCCAAAAGACCTGCGTGGGCTTGTCGACGATGCGAAGCGGCAGCTCGGCTCGGGTATCGCCGCCATTATTGGCTTAAGCGAGGAGGGCAAGGCGGCGCTTGTCGTTGGCGTCACGGCTGACTTGACCGGAACCTACGACGCCGTCGAGCTTGCCCGCATCGGCGCCGAGGCGCTTGGCGGCAAGGGGGGCGGCGGCCGCCCCGATCTTGCGCAAGCGGGGGGCCCTGATGGATCGCGTGCCAATGAGGCGCTTGAAGCGATAGCAGAGCGGATCGCGGCCCAAGGGAGCGCCCCCGCGGCGGGCTCACCGAAAGACAACGCGGACACCAAGCGCCGGGCCGGGCGCGCCTAGGCATGAGAACTACGGTGGCGTATCGGCGCTTGCGCCGCGAGGTTCATGACGTGCTTGAGGTCGGTGGCGATGCCCATCCCATGGGCCGCGTCGTCAATGGTTTCATCATCGTCCTGATCTTTCTCAACGCCATCGCCTTTGCCGCCGACACGGTCCCGGAGCTCGCGCATCGTTATGCGTGGGAGTTTGCCGCGTTCAACCTGCTCTCGGTGCTCGTAGATTGAGGCTTTGGAGTGCCGTCGAAATCCCGATGCTAAGCCGGCTGCCGCGCTGGCAGGCGAGGCTGAGATACGCCGTGCGGCCGATGATGATCATCGACCTGCTCGCCTTCCTGCCCTGGTATCTGCACTGGCTGTATCCGCTGGATTTTCGCCTTCTCAGGGTATTCCGGCTGTTCCGCCTGCTCATGCTCGTGCGCTACTCACCGGCGCTGCAGACGCTTGGCCGAGTCGTCGCCGAAGAATATCGCGCGCTGCTCGGCGCACTGCTCGTGATCATGATCCTGCTACTATTCGCTTCGGCGGGCATGTACCTGATCGAGCGCCACGTGCAGCCGGATAAGTTCGGCTCGATTCCGCAAGCCGCCTGGTGGGCGCTCGCCACGCTGACGACCGTCGGCTATGGCGACGTCGTGCCGGTGACGCCTCTAGGCAAGATGCTCGGCGGTGTGGTGATGCTTCTCGGTGTCGGTATGATCGCGCTCCCCGTCGCCATCATCGCCACAGGCTTCAGCCAGGAATCGAGCCGCCATCAGTTCGTAGTCACGTGGGGCATGATCGCCCGCGTGCCGCTGTTCGCGTCGATGGACTACAGCGAGATCGCCGAGATCATCAGGGTGCTCTACACCCGAACGTTCATGCCTGCAGTTCCCATGATGCGGACCGGCGACGCTGGAGATGCGATGTTCATTATTGGCAGCGGCGAGGCCGTGGTCGAGATCAGCCCAAACAAGCATGTCATTCTGAAAGAAGGCGATTTCTTCGGCGAGATGGCGCTGCTTGAGCATAGGCGCCACAAGCATGACGTGGTCGCCAAGACGCGCTGCCGCGTCTATGTGCTCGACAGCATGTCGCTGGGCCGACTGGGGCGCCGCCATCCCGAGATCCTGCAGCGCATCCGCGAGATGGCCGAGTCGCGGGCATTGGACGACGAGGCGCCGAGACGACAAGACCGCAAACGCAAGGCGAGCACAACGAGCTAGGCGGCAACGCGGTCGGCCATCGCTTTCCGTAGATTGTCGTCGATCTTGTCGAGGAACCCGCTCGTCGAAAGCCAGCTCTGATCGGCGCCGACGAGAAGGGCGAGGTCCTTGGTCATGAAACCCGCTTCGATCGTGTCCACCACCACCTCTTCGAGTGTCTCGGCAAAGCGCAGGAGCTCGGCATTGTCGTCGAGCTTGGCACGATGCTTGAGCGCGCCGGTCCAGGCAAAGATCGACGCCGTGGCGTTGGTCGACGTCGCGCGCCCCTGTTGGTGCTGGCGATAGTGGCGGGTCACGGTGCCATGCGCAGCCTCGGCGAGCACTTTCTTGCCGTCGGGCGTCATCAATACGCTTGTCATCAGCCCGAGCGAGCCGAATCCTTGGGCCACGGTGTCCGACTGCACATCCCCGTCGTAGTTCTTGCACGCCCAGACATAGCCGCCTGACCATTTCAGGCAAGACGCGACCATGTCATCGATCAACCTATGCTCATAGGTCAATCCACGTTTGTCGAACTCGGGCTTGAACTCCGCAGCAAAGATCTCGGCGAAGATATCCTTGAAGCGGCCGTCATAGGCTTTGAGGATGGTGTTCTTGGTCGAGAGGTAGACCGGCATGTGCCGGGCGAGCGCATAATTGAAGGTAGCGCGCGCGAAGTCGCGGATGGAATCGTCGAGATTGAACATGGCCAGCGCCACGCCGCCGCCTTTGAACTCATCCACCTCGTGTTCGATCTTGGTCCCGTCGTCGCCGATGAAGCTGATGGTAAGCTTGCCTTTTCCCGGCACGCGGAAGTCGGTGGCGCGGTAGACGTCGCCATAAGCATGTCGGCCGATGACGATCGGCTTGGTCCATCCCGGCACGAGCCGCGGCACGTTCTTGCAGATGATGGGCTCGCGGAAGATCACGCCGCCCAAGATGTTGCGGATGGTGCCGTTCGGCGACTTCCACATCTTCTTCAGACCGAACTCCTTCACCCTCGCCTCGTCAGGCGTGATGGTGGCGCATTTGACGCCCACGCCGCAGGCCTGGATGGCCTGGGCCGCCTCGATGGTCACCCGGTCATCGGTCGCATCGCGGTTTTGAATCGACAGATCAAAAAAGAGCAGAGGCAGATCGAGATAGGGCTCGATCAGCTTCTCCTTGATCATCTGCCAGATGACCAATGTCATTTCGTCCCCGGAAAGGTCTGCCACCGGGTTCTTCACCTTGATCTTGTTCACATCCACGTCTCCGGCGCGGGAGCATAAATGTCTCGCGCTTCAGCGAAACACGGCTTCCGCCCCCATTGCAGGCAACCGCCCCTCTATAGCATCGTGCTTCCATGGCGAGCACAAGGCCCAATCTAAGGTACGGAAATCTCAAGCCTTTTTCTCCTGTGGGTAGTGCGGACCCGGGGTGTGGGTAGTAGACGTTCTAGCTATGGCCCGCTCGGCCAGGAGCTTCTGATCGGCCGCGTGGGTATATCTGGCGACGTCAACGATCGACTTGTGACCCGAAATCGCGGCGATCTCTTTCTCTGAGCATCCGGACTCTGCCAGACGCCTACAGCACGCTTTGCGCAAGCCGTGCAGGGGACATCCGACGAGTCCAGCTTCACGAGCCCACGTCCTCATGCGGAAGCCGAAGCTCTGTGCGCTGGCGAATGGCTTGTCATGCTCTGACACAATAAATGTCAGATGATCTGACGGCGTAGCTTCAATAATAGCCAGCAGCCGAGGGTCCAAGGGTATCCAGAGTCGAGCCTTGGTCTTCTGTTGAGCGACATTGATTTTGTTATCGCGAACGTGCTGGCGGCCCATACGGATGAGATCCGCAGAACGTTGACCAGTATAGAGA
>JBKPSQ010000174.1:0-8621 GCA_046735075.1 Pseudomonadota bacterium | reverse complement strand
CGGCGGCAGCGCAAGGCGAAGCCGCCTTCAAGGCGGCCTTCACCGACATGACGAAAGTCTGCAAGGATTGCCATCAAACCTTTCGGGAAAAGATCGAAGAGAAGTAGTCAAGTCTGTGTGGCGGCTTGACCATGCCGCGTTGCTTTAGGGGAGGAGGAAGTTGCGTAGAGCGCTGCTGGCGCTGTTCGCCCTCGTCATTGCAGGCGCGATCGCCTTCTACCTGCTGACCCTGCCGGCCACTGAGCCCGCTTCGGCGCTGCCCGCCCATACCCCTGACCTTGGCAACGGGAAATATATGTTTACCGCCGGCGGCTGCGCGGAATGTCATGCTGCGCCGCTCAAGAAGTGCGACGACCTGAAGACCAAAGAGAAGGAGGCACTAGCGGGGGGACGCTGCCTCAAGACGCCGTTTGGCATTTTTCACGTGCCTAACATTTCTCCCGATAAGGAAACCGGCATCGGTAATTGGACGACGGTCGACTTCGTCAATGCCATGAAGCACGGCATCGCGCCCGGGGGCGAGCACCTCTACCCGGCGTTTCCTTATTCCTCCTATCAGCGCATGACCTATGAGGACCTGATCGATCTCAAGGCCTATCTCGACACTCTGCCCGCCGTTAAGAATGAAGTTCCCCCGCACGAGCTGTCTTTCCCCTTCAACATCAGGCGTGGTCTCGGGCTGTGGCAGAAGCTCTATGTCGACGGCAAGAGCTTCACGCCCGATCCGAAGGCAAGCGCCGAGCTCAACCGCGGCGCCTATCTGGTAACCGGTCCTGGGCACTGCGCCGAGTGTCACTCCTCACGCAACATTCTGGGCGGGATTATCAAGGATCAAGAGTTTGCCGGCGCCAAGAATCCCGAAGGCAAAGGCACGGTGCCGAACATCACTCCGAGCGACGACGGCATTGGCGACTGGAGCGAGGACGACATCGCCTATTTGCTCGAGACAGGAAACACACCCGATTTCGATGTGATCGGCGAGAACATGGGCCCGGTGCAGGAAAACATGGCGAAGCTGACGCCTGAAGATCGCAAGGCCATCGCCGCCTATATCAAATCGCTGCCGCCGCGAGCCGATGCTGTTCCCAAGTCGGAGCAGAAGAAGGACGAAGACAAGAAGGATGGCCAGGGTGGAGGGAGCGCAAAGGGGTCCGAGGAATCCGACTATTGAAGGCGAGGTGCGTCATGCGAAAGCGGCGTAGCGGGCCGAAACCCGGCGATTTTTCCGTTCATGCAGCGTTCAGTTGCTCGCCGCTAGGGAGTGGGAGAAGATTGCCAGCATTCCGTGCAAAGGGAGGGTTTTCCATGACCTTGCGTTGGACGGTTTCGATCGCCGCGCTCGCAGGCGTCGCGCTCGCCTCTCTGCTATTGGCCTCGAGTGGTCCCAAGGCCGATGAGCAAGCAGCGCTAAGGCTCGCCGGCGCCGAAAGCGAAGGCGCTCCAGCCGCGAGCAAAGACGAATCCGAGGACGCCTCCCCGCAGGGTGACACAGGCGCAAAGCCTGCCGAGCCCCCAGCCGGCGCTAGTGCTGAGCAGGCCGACCCGGGAAATGAGACCGCTGGTGCAAAGGAGAAGCCTCAAGACGAAAAGCCGGACTCATCAGCCGAGAAGGACAAGACCGAAGGAACCCCTCCCGCGGCATCCGACGAGCAAGCGGGGTCGAAAGAAGAAGCTGAGAAGGCTGAGTCGAAGGAGGAATCGGAATCCCAGCAAGCCTCGGTCGACAGTGACGCCGCGGCCGAGAAGGTCAAGTCGGGCGAGATCCCGGTCCCCACCGATCCTGTAGCCCTCGCCGCGTTCAATGCGCTGGAGAAGAATTGCTCGCGCTGCCATCAAGCCGGCCCCACGCTGAAACGCAACAAGCCCGCCAAGAACTTCGGCAACATCCTGCATCTCGATGAGATTGCGCGCGATCCGAACTTCGTCCTGCCAGGCAATCCCGACGGCTCGCATCTCTTCATCCAGATTGCCAAGAAGGAGATGCCGTACGACTGCTATCAGGAGTTCGACTGCAAGGCCGAGCCGACCGAGCAGGAAGTCACGGCCATCTACAATTGGATCAAGGCTCTCGGCGAGATTGCCGTGGCTGCCTGCGCCGGCCGCAAGGTGATCGACGAGGAAGCGATCGTGACCGCGATCGCCGCCGATCTCGACCAGCAGCAGGAGCATCGCCGCAAGGGCATGCGCTACATCACGTTGTCCAATTTCTACAATCACTGCGTCGAAGAGACCGACATGGTGCGGTACCGCCAAGGCGTGGTGAAGCTGCTCAACAGCTTGAGCCGCAACTCTGACGTGGTGAAGCTGCGCACGATCGATCCGGAGAAGACGATCATCGCCTTCAACCTCGACGATCTCGGTTGGACCGCGGAGGATTGGGACCGCATCATCGGTACTTATCCTTATGCCATGAAGCCCGACGCCACCGTCTACGACACGGTAGTGTCGCTCACCGGCACGCCGCTGCCTTGGATCAGAGGCGACTGGTTCGGCTTCACCGCGTCGCGGCCGCCGCTCTATTACGATCTGCTCAAGCTGCCGGCGACCTTCGCCGAGCTCGAGAAGACCGCCGATGTCGACGTCAAGTCGGACATCGAGAAATTCCTGGTCAAACGCGCAGGTTTCCAGAAGTCCGGCGTGTCGAAGCACAACCGGCTCATCGAGCGACATGCGATCCCGACCGGCTATTTCTGGACGTCTTATGACTTCAAAGGCGACAAGCCCGACCAAAGTCTATTCATTCATCCCCTCGGTCCGGGCGGAGACGATGGCTTCAGGCATGACGGGGGCGAGACTATCTTCAGCCTGCCAAACGGCTTCCAGGCCTATTACCTGAACACCGCCAAAGGCGATCGGCTCGACAAAGGCCCGACCGAGATCGTGCTCGACGACAGTCAGCTCGACCGGGCAGTGACCGACGGCATCTCCTGCTTCGGCTGCCACAACCAGGGCATCCGCCAGGCGACCGACGATATCCGCCCGCATGTGATCAACGACCGCACCTTTTCCAAGACTGTGCGCGAGCAGGTGGAGGCGCTTTATCCCACGCCAGAGGAGTTCAAGGCGCAGCTCGATGAAGACGCCACGCGCTTCCGCAATGCCATGATCCGCGCCGGGCTCGATCCCGAGCTCGACTCGCAGAAGGTGGGCGTCGAGAGCATCAACTATCTCTCCAAGGCTTACGAGAAGTCGATCGATCTCAAGATCGCGGCGGCGGAGTACGGTCTGGCGGCCGAAGCCTTTGCCAAGGGACTGGCCGATGCCGGCGGGGAGGCGGGGCAGATCAAGCGCAGGCTTGAGCAAGGCGTGCTGCCGCGCGAGATCCTGGAGGCCGAGTTCAAGGACCTGATCGTCAAGGTCTCCGACAACGAGCCGATCGACATTGCTGCCAGTGCCGCCGTGGCAAAGGTCGGGGGCAAGACCAAGGAGGAGACCCACGACTTCGATCTCGCTCTCACCTCCGATAAGTCCGACTACAAGGTGAATGACCTGCCGGTGTTCTCGATCAAGTCGAAGGAGGATTGCCACCTCACCTTGATCAATGTGGATGCGAAAGGCGAGGGCACGGTGATCTTCCCCAACAAATTCCAGCAAGACAATTTCCTGCCGGCAGGAAAGGAGGCGCAGTTCCCAGGGGCGAGCGCGCCGTTCCAATTCCGGCTCAAGGATCCTGGGACAGAGACAGTGGTCGCAATTTGCAACGCGACCGGCAAGGAGGCCGACGGCATCAAGCACGACTTCAAGAAGCGTGGGTTCACCGAGCTTGGCAACTATCGCGACTTCCTTACGCGGCAGATCGTCGTGGAGGGCGCCGAGAAGATCGCCGAGGGCAAGACCGAGGAGAAGCCGGCCGCAAGCGGCGTGCCCGGCGCACCAACGTCCGACATCCTGTCCCGCACGGCGATCAAGCTTGTGGTCAAATAGGATTTGGCAGCGAGCTGCCGCGGTGATCGACCTCCGCAATAACGCCGTTTTGTAGTGCAAGTGGGCACCGCCAGTGCCTCGTTAGCGTTCGCTCCGGGCAGTGGCGGGGATGTGGTAGAGTAGGCGCGCTTCAGGTTAGGCGATGCGGGCCGGAGCATCGAGGTATCCCATGACGGGGAGACTGGGAGCCGCGCGGGCCCTGGTGATAGGGCTCGTGCTTGCCGCCGCCGTCGTGGCGGCGCTTTCGACATTGTCGGTGGCCGAGCCGAGGTGGCATCGCGGCCAGGCCGTTCCCGACGTCTCGCAAGTTACCGAGGCGAAAGAGAAAAAGCGCTCGAAGTCGAAGGAAGTTACCGCTCCAAAACCGAAGGCGGCTGGCGCGCCGAAAGACAAGAAGCGGTCTAAAGGGAAGGCTGTCGCCGCGCCGAAGGAAAAAAAGGGCGCCAAGACGAAGGCGGTCAGTCAACCCACCACGTGCAGCTTCCCATGGAGCTATTCGCGGGCGCTGCGCCATTGCATCTGCATCAACGACGGCTACACGCTGCAAGGTGGGAAGTGCGTCCGCGACCTGACTACCGTATCGTGCCGGGATGACGAGCGTTGGTCGCCGAAGCGGGGCGCTTGCGTCTGCGACAAGGGGCTCAAGCGGCAAGGCGATGCCTGTGTGGTTGCCGAGCCTGTTCAGATCGTCGTCACTCCACCGCCGCCGGAGGAGCCTCCGTCTCTTGATGCTGTGTTCCCGGTTGCTCCCCCAGATGTTATCGCGGCGCCGACCGACGTTGCAGCCCCACTTCCCGACGAAGTTCCATCGGCCGAGGCGGCTGCCAAGACCGGGGATGAGCAGGAACCCGCGCTCTCGCCGGAACAGGTGCAAGCGATCTCGCGCGCGCAGCGCTGCCTCACTGAGCTCGGCTATTACAAGGGCACGATTGACGGCAAGCGGGGCAAGGAGACTTGGACCGCCTATTGGCACTTCAAGCATGATAACGGGCTCTCTGGTTACAGCGATTTGCTGGCCGATGCCGTGCAACAGAAATTTTCCTCCCTCTGCAAAGAGCCGAATACGACCGCCGCGCTGCCGACCGAGCTTCAGGCGACCAACACGCCCCAGACTGATGCAACGCACGGGAGCGAGGCGGCACCAGAAATCGAGGCAGCCCCCGATGCCGAGGAGCAAGTGCCACCCCCGTCATCTGCGCGGCTCGACATTTATTGCCTGCCGGAAGATCTGATCACGGTCCTTCGCCGCGCTCATGGGCCAGGCGTCTCCGCCCAGCAGTGTGAAAAGGCATGCCTGCCTCCGCCGACCGGGCTGCCCCAGTCGCATCTCGACGAGATCCAATCCAAGTTCGGTATCGTGTGGTGCCGTAATTGTGTGCCGTTCTCGGGCCATCTCGCCCTCGATGATGTTAAGCACATCGAGCGGGCGGGAAATATCGAGCTTTGCGCGACCCCATCGCGGCAGCTCCCGCGGCGTGGCGTGCCTCCTGGTGAGCCAATTAAGTCCTACACCAAAGTGCGCGAGCTTTACCGCTCCTTGCCGCCGGCGCCGGACGAAAACGACACCGTCGCCGTGATCATCGGCAATCGCGATTACGCCAAGCTCCCGCCCAGCGAGACCTCGCAGAACGACGCCGGCGCGATGTACGCCTTCCTCACCGAGCACATGGGCATCCGCCCTGACAACATCATCGACATGCGAAATGCCAAGAAGGCGGACATCGAACGGCTGTTCGGTGCAGCTCCGGGGGTGGACGGCGATCTGGCCCGCCTCGTGCGATCAAATCCCGGCACGCGCGTGCTCGTCTACTACTCGGGCCATGGCGGTACCGACAGCGCGGAGACCGACAGCTATCTGCTGCCGGTGGACGCCGAGCCCTACCGTGAGGAGCAGACCGGCTACAAGCTGTCGACGCTTTACGCCAATCTCGCCAAGCTCGATGCTAAATCGGTGCTCGTGCTGCTCGAGACTGAGTTCGGCGAAGATCATGGCGCCAATGTGCTGCCGCCGAATCTGCCGGAGAATACCAATCAGGCGCTGCCACGAGCGCCGCTTCCGAATCTCACTGTCTTGGTCGCCTCTGACCGCGGGCAGCGCACGCTCATCGACTCGACCTATGATATCGGGCTCTTCACGCGTTATTTAATTGAGGGGCTCGCAGGCAGCGCCGATCTCCGCCCGATCGGCAATGGCGACGGCTCGCTCGACAGCGCGGAGATCTATGCCTACAGCGCCGCGATGGTCCAGCTCGCCGCGCGCAAGACGTTCGGATTGCTGCAAAATCCCGTCTATTCCAGCGCCGCCTCACCCGTGCTTACCAGTACCGGCCCGGTCGCTCGCAACGCCGACTGAGGTCGCCGCTCAGAACCTTCCGCGGCCGAGTGCGACAAATTGCTGGGGGAGCACATCAAAATCCCTTTACAAGGAGGCGAGGATTTCATACGGGACGAGAAGGCTCGTAGGCGATTTCGCTCAAGGGCAGCATGACATCGGCAATCTCGTGTGGGAGTAGACATGGGATGGACGTTTTCACTTCTGCCGCAGAGTTTCTGCGTGATCGCCACCCGGAGCGGCCAGTCTTAGCTTTGCGGCCTCACGCCGCGCGCCGCGCCGCGAACTGGTTCCTCGCCAACTTCCCTGGACGTGTGCTCTACGCTGCGAAGGCCAATGATGCGCCCGAGATCTTGAGGGCTCTTGTGGACGCGGGCATCACGTCTTTCGACGTGGCGTCCCTTGTCGAGATCGAGCGGCTTGCGCCGGTCGATGGCGCCGAGGTCTACTTTATGAATCCGATTAAGTCGCGCCAGGCGATCGCCCGCGCTTATCGCGAGTTCGGCATCAGAAGCTTCGCCTTCGACAGCGACGACGAGCTCGACAAGGTCGTGGCCGAGACCGGTAGGGCGGCTGATCTCAACCTCTTCTTGCGTGTCGCTTGCCCGAACACGCATAGCCTCATCCCGCTCGAAGGCAAGTTCGGCGTGCCGAGCGCTGAGGCCCCCGCGCTCCTGTTGCGCGCGCGCCAGGTCGCGCGCCGGCTCGGCATCACGTTCCATGTCGGCTCCCAAGCCGTGGTTCCAGCCGCATTCGGCGAGGCGCTCAGGCAGATCGGCCAGCTCATCGTCGAGTCCGGCGTGCTGGTCGATGCCATCGACATCGGCGGCGGCTTTCCGAGCCGCTATCCCCATTCCGATCCGCCCGAGCTTCAAAGCTTCATGGAGGAGATCGTCCGCGCCGCCGACGAGCTTGCGGTGAAGCACTCCTGCGAGCTCCTATGCGAGCCCGGCCGCGCACTCGTGGCCGAGGCCGAGTCGGTAATCATTCGCGTCGACGCGCGTCGCGGCAATGCGCTCTACGTCAATGATGGCGCGTTCGGCACGCTGTTCGATGCCGCCTATTCGGGCTTCCGATTCCCTGCGCGGTTGGTCACGAGCTCCCGTCGCAAGATGAAACCCGAGGCCGAATTCGCTCTGTATGGCCCCACCTGCGACAGCTCGGACTACCTGCCCGGGCCATTCCTGCTGCCGGAATGCGTGCAGGAGGACGACTATATCGAGATTGGGCAGATAGGCGCCTATGGCCGGGTGCTAGCGAATCATTTCAATGGGTTCGGCGACTACGATGAAGTGCTGCTGACCGACGAGCCCATGCTGTCAATGTATGCGGCGCAAGAAGAGCAGCCACTCGTGGCGTTCAGGACGGCCAGAGCCTGAAGCCCTCCAGCGCCTCCCGGAACGTCTCCCATGAATGAGACAGGCCGCTGGCAGCTCCGCGACTCCGAGCGCATCCTCCCTGGCAACAAAAAGTTGCTTGGCGGCGAGCACTTCCTCGTCGCCATGACGCGCATTCGCAACGAAGCGCTGATCCTTCCCGACACGCTCGACTATCTGGCCAAACATGTCGATGCGATCATCGCCTATGACGATGCGAGCACCGACGAGAGCGTCGAGATTCTTCGCGATCATCCGAAGGTCGCGCTCGTGATCGCCAACAGCGCCTGGGAGAGGGACATAGCGGCGCGACGGCTCGCCGAGGGCCGTCACCGCGGCCTCCTGCTTGAGATCGCGCGCGCCGAGCTTGGTTATGACTGGATGCTTTGTTTCGATCCCGACGAGCGCGTGACCGGCGATCTCCGCAGTTCGCTGCGGGCGCTTGAAGGTGACGCATGCGACGGCATCAGGGTGCAGCTGTTCGACGCCTATATGACGCCGGACGACTATGAGCCTTACAGCCCTAATCGCGAGCTTCTCGACTTCCGCCGTTATTTCGGCCCGGAGCAGAGGGACATCTTGATGCTGTGGCGGAACCGACCAGAGATCCATTTCGCCGAGCATCACGCGCGTGAGCCCGGCGGGCTGAAAAACATCCGGACCGATCTCTACTGCCAGCACTATGGCAAGTCGCTCTCAGTCGATCACTGGGAGGAGACTTGCGACTATTACATCAAGCATTTCCCGTTCGAGACTTACGGGCGCAAATGGACGGAGCGTAAGGGCAGGGGCATTCACACCGAGTCCGATTTTCAGCGGCCGCTCTACAAATGGGGCGAGGAGCTGTTCGCCAACGCCATCAAAATCGAGCGCTAGGCTTCCGGAACAGCGATACGAAAGAATGGTGGGCGGTACTGGACTCGAACCAGATCGACAACGGTTTCAGAGTGTTTCGGGCCGGCGCGTCACGTTGCAGAACTAACCTCAAC
>JBKPSQ010000173.1:0-25393 GCA_046735075.1 Pseudomonadota bacterium | reverse complement strand
GTCGTTGGCCTCGAAAGCAAACAGAACGAAGAGACCGAGGCTCACCCAGCCGAACAATGTCTTGCCGGAATCGCTCGTGCCGAACATCCATTCAAGCGCCGCGAACCCGACCAGGAACACGATCAGCTCGAGCCACATGCGGTAGAAAATCAGCCAGAGCGCCGGAACCAGGAAAGCGATCAAGGAAAAGCCTTCCTTCACGAAGGCAAGCCGCTCGGCGCGGGCGACAGGGTCTGCCGCTTCGGTTCTCGGCTCATAGACGGAATAGACGGTCACGGCGCCTCACGCTGCCCTTTCATTGGTGAATCGAAAGCTCTAGAGCTGGCCCTTGGTCGAGGGCACGCTGCCCTTCTGGCGCTCGTCGATGGCAACGGCCTGACGCAGCGCCTTGGCGAGCGCCTTATAGCAGGTCTCGGCAATGTGGTGGCTGTTCTCGCCGTAGAGCGTCTCGACATGCAGCGTGAGCCCAGCATGCTGGGCAAAGGCCTGAAACCACTCGCGAAACAGCTCGGTGTCCATCTCTCCCACCTTGGAGCGGGTGAAGGCGACCTTCCACACGAGATAAGGCCGTCCCGATAGGTCGAGAGCGACCCGGGTGAGCGTGTCGTCCATCGGCAGATAGGCCGAGCCGTAGCGCGCGATGCCCTTCTTATCGCCGAGCGCCTTGGCCAACGCCTGACCGAGCACGATGCCTGAATCCTCGGTGGTGTGGTGCTGGTCGATATGGAGATCGCCGTCGGCCTTGAGCGCGATGTCGATCAAGGAGTGGCGTGCGAGCTGCTCGATCATGTGATCGAGGAAGCCGACGCCGGTCGCGACGTCATATGCACCGGTCCCGTCGAGGTCGACCGACGCGCTAATCGCGGTCTCCTTGGTGCGGCGCTTGACCGTCGCCTGCCGTGCCTCGGTATCTTTGCTGTGCTTCTGCATGCGAGCCACACTAGCGCAAGGGCCTTAGCAATTCGCTTCTCGCGCAGCCCGCTTATACGCGAGGAGGCTTGGGAGTGCTATCAGAGCGTTAACGCCTCAATAACTTGACGAACGCCGCCACTCTTCCGATATCGCGTGAGCAATGGGTCCATCCCACTCCTCCCCCGACACCTGGTATGGCACCACGATTCTGACCGTCCGCAAGGGCGGCAAGGTCGTGATCGCCGGCGACGGCCAAGTCACGCTCGGCCAGACCATCATCAAGGGCAGCGCGCGGAAGGTGCGACGTGTCGGCAACGGCAATGTCATCGCCGGATTTGCCGGTTCGACCGCGGACGCCTTCACCTTGTTCGAGCGGCTCGAAACCAAGCTCGAGCGCTTCCCAGACCAGCTTAAGCGCGCCGCCGTTGAGCTTGCCAAGGACTGGCGCACCGACCGCTATTTGCGCCGCCTCGAGGCGATGATGATCGTGGCCGATGCCGATGAGAGCCTAGTGCTTACCGGCACTGGCGACGTGCTTGAGCCTGACGATGCGGTAATGGGCATCGGCTCGGGCGGCGCTTACGCACTTGCTGCGGCGCGCGCGCTGCTCGATAGCCCGCTCGGCGCCGAGGAGATTGCGCGCAAGGCCATGGCTATTGCCGCCAAGATTTGCGTGTACACCAATGACGAGGTGGTCGTCGAAAGCCTCGATGCCTCGAAGTAACGCTTAGGACTTAATGACCAGCTTTTCCCCCCGCGAGATCGTCTCGGAGCTCGACCGCCACATCATCGGCCAGCGCGACGCCAAGCGTGCGGTCGCCATTGCCTTACGCAACCGCTGGCGGCGCCAGCAGCTCAACGACGAGATGCGCGAAGAGGTGCTGCCCAAGAATATCCTGATGATCGGACCGACCGGCGTGGGTAAGACCGAGATCTCGCGGAGGCTCGCAAAGCTCGCCGGAGCGCCATTCATCAAGGTCGAGGCCACCAAGTTTACCGAGGTCGGCTATGTCGGCCGCGACGTCGATCAGATCATCCGCGACCTGCTCGAAGCCGGCATCGGCCTCGTGCGCGACGCCAAACGCAAAGAAGTGTCGGCCAAGGCCCAGCTCAATGCCGAGGAGCGCGTAATCGATGCGCTGGTCGGCGTCGGTGCGGCGATCTCGACGCGCGAGGCCTTCCGCAAGCGGCTGCGCGCCGGCGAGCTCAACGACAAGGAAATCGAGATCCAGGTCACCGACACGCCGAGCATGCCGTCCTTCGAGATCCCGGGCATGCCAGGCAGCCAGGTCGGCATGATCAATTTGAGCGATGTCCTCGGCAAAGCGCTCGGCACGCGCACCAAGCCGCGCAAGGTCACCGTCAAGGATAGCTTCGACATCCTTATGGGCGAAGAGTCGGACAAGCTGATCGACAACGACATGATCGTGCAGGAGGCGATCAAGAACGTCGAGAATAACGGCATCGTGTTCCTCGACGAGATCGACAAAATCTGCGCGCGCTCTGAGCGGGTTGGCGCCGATGTTTCGCGCGAAGGCGTTCAGCGCGATCTCTTGCCGCTGATCGAAGGCACCACGGTCGGAACCAAATATGGGCCGGTCAAGACCGACCACATTCTATTTATCGCCTCGGGCGCGTTCCATCTCGCCAAGCCGTCCGACCTTCTGCCCGAGTTGCAGGGGCGGCTTCCCATCCGCGTCGAGTTGCGCGCGCTCACCCGCGATGATTTCCGCCGCATCCTCACCGAGCCCAAGGCCTGCCTCATCAAGCAATATGTGGCGCTGATGAGGACCGAGGGCGTCGATCTCGAATTCACCGAGGATGCCATCGAGGCCATCGCCGATATCGGGGTTGAGGTGAACACCAATGTCGAGAATATCGGCGCTCGCCGCCTGTTCACGGTGATGGAGCGCATCCTCGATGAGATTTCCTTCGACGCCGCCGACAAGCACGGCGAGAAGATCGTGATCGACGCCGCTTACGTGCGCGGTCACATCGGTGACCTCGCCAAGAACGCCGACCTCTCAAAATTTATTTTGTAGTTTCAATAGCTGATCACCGCTGCGACCGACCGCAGCGTGCGGTATGCCCAGGCGAGCCCAGTCAGCACAAAGAGCGCGGCTGCTACGATTGCACGATCTTGCCGCAGCATGCCTCCAATGGCGGTATCGATCGTGTGTGTTCAGCACATGATGCCGGTTTGGCAGAGATGGATCTCGGCAAATTGGGCATAGCTGTCAGCAAGCTCGAACTTGATTGGCCCAGCCGTCTTGGTCCAACCACGTCCGATCTCGGCGAGCGTGTATTCGAAGCCATCGAGCATGTCGATGCGCACGCGATGGGGTGCGCCTGTCACTGGATTTAGGATTGGTTCGCCGCGGCCTTCTGTTACACCAGGCACGACGAGCTGCGCTTGACGGCCTGCAACATCGACTTGAAAATCGATCGGAGCGAAAATTGGATCGTGCAGCTTCTCCAACGTCGATGCGAAGACGTTAAAGATGGTTGCCCCCGGCTCCGTGTCCTGTCCGGTTATAATGCGCAACAGCGCTTCACGCTGAGCTTTGGTAGCCCTCTCATCGACCACGACAGCCGCTTCACCTTTGCCCTCATGAATGGCGCCCGGCCAACGGAAGATGGCGGCGAACTTCAGACCATCAAGTTTCGTCGCTCCGTGGTGACCCTGCTCAATCTTCATGCCCGCTACTGCTCGGCAATGACCATAAGTAGGCAATCCGTTGAACTGGCAGGGGCAGCCGTAAGAGCAGTTGCAGTTTAGGAACTCGCGTCCGTGAATCGTCCAGTTCCTGTCGACCATCTCCACCATCTTCTTTGTACCGTCAGTTTGGATATTGGCCGCCGTGCGACGTCGCCAAGCGTCCTACGGGACGAAATCGCTGCTGTGGAGGCTTGCGTTGACGAAATCTCGAAGGCTGCCCTTGCCGTCCCGTTCACGTCGTCGATCAAGGTGAAGCCATGATTGTCGGTCTTGTGGGTATTTGCTTCGACGACCGAGAGATCCATTCATTCGTTTCGCCGGTGCGGATGCGCACCGTCTGTTCGACGGGAACGACGAAGATCTAGCCGTCGCCCATCTGCCCGGTCTTGGCCGCGGCAACGATGGCATCCACCGCCTTGTCGACCAGCTTGGTGGGAACCACCACCTCGATCTTGATCTTCGGCAGGAGGTTCACGGCGTATTTGGCGCTTCGATAGATTTCCGTGTGAGTGTTCTGCCTGCCGGAGCCCTTCACTTCGGTCACGGTCATGCCTTGCAGGCCGAGCTCAGTGAGGGCTTGCCGCACCTCATCGAGCTTGAATGGCTTGATGATCGCCATCACCAGTTTCATCTTTCGAATCCCTCCATGTTTACGGCTTTGGTTCTTGGCCGTGTTCGTTCCGTCGTCAGCCCGTTTACAGGCGCATGCAGTTGGCATAAATGTCTTTATGCCCTCGTTTTCGGCCAAACCGGTCCGCACGTCGTCTCGGCGCCCAAAGCGCGTGATTTTTCTTGCGTTCGAGGGATTTCTCGGGGTCGACTTGATGGGATCGGCCGACGCATTCTTCCTAGCCAATCTGATCGCACCAAAGCCGCTCTATGAGTTGGAATACGTCTCGGCCAAGGGCGGACCGGTAACGACCGCCGCAGGCTTGGTCGTGCACACAAAGCCCGCCGGGGATGTTCTCTCGTCGCGCTTCGATACGTTGGTCGTCGCCGGAGGTCCGTTCGTCGAAGACACGATTCGTGAGCCGTCGTTCATCCCCTTGGTACAGCTCTTGGCGCGCAAAGCGCGCCGCATATGCTCTATATGCACCGGCGCCTTTCTGCTCGCCGCCGCGGGGCTTCTCGACGGCAAGCGGGCGGTCACGCATTGGGCATCGTGCGAACTCCTGCAATCTCTTTTTCCCGCCGTTCGTGTCGAGGTCGATCCGATTTTCATCCACGACGGCGGCGTTTGGACGTCCGCCGGCATCACTGCGGGGACCGATCTCACGCTTGCGCTGATCCGCAACGACTATGGCGGCGCCATCGCAAGCGCAGTCGCCAAAGCCATGGTCGTCTTTGTCCAGCGTCCGGGCGGCCAGGCGCAATTCAGCGCCCCGCTTCGCGCACAGATCGCTTCGGCCAAGCGAGACGATCCGGTGCACGTTCTCAGCGCCTTCATCGCCGAAAACTTGGCAGGCGATTTATCGGTGACTGCGCTCGCGCGCGAAGCCGGTGTGGCGCCGCGAACCCTGGCCCGCCTGCTGGCGAAACGATCCGACAAGCTTACGCCGGCCAAGCTCGTCGAGGCTGTGCGCGTCGAGGCGGCATGCCGTGCCTTGAGTGCAACCACCCGTCCCGTGAAGGATATCGCGGCTATGTGTGGTTTTGGCGATGACGAGAGAATGCGTCGTGCATTCCTGCGGAAACTTGGCGTCGCTCCGAGCGACTACCGCGCCCGCTTCTCCCCCGCCTGAGCACCCTGCCACGGCAGCACGCCTCGCCGAACTACGTATCTGGATCTCACTTACGGCGCAGTCGCACATAGAGCGCGCCTTCGCCGCCGAGGCGACGCGGCGCTTCGGAATAGCTCACCACCACCGCGGCGAGGTCGGGCGCGGCAAGCCAATGCGGCACGGCCTGGCGGAGCACGCCGCGATCGTCCTCGTCATAGAAACTCCGCCGAAGGTCGGGCTCCGAGCCTTTGCCGGTAATGACCAGCAAATGGCGGTAGCCTTTGTGCTGGGCTGACTTCAAAAAGCGACGCAGCGCTGCGTGGGCATCGCGCTGGCGCATGCCATGCAGGTCGAGCCGCGCGTCTATGGCAAGCCGCCCGCGTTCGAGCTTACGCGCTGTCTCCCGATCTAGGGCTTCGCCTCTTGCGACAGGGGCAGCCCTAGGCAGAGTCTTCACAGATGTCTGACGTGGCGATGTTTTGACCGGTTGCTGAGCGGGCGCTTTTGAGGGCTGCGGTGCCGCCGCCGGTTTCCGCCTGCCAAGCGGCTTCAGACTCTTGGCGACACGCTCCCAAAGCTCCGCGTCATTCCCGTGGTCATGTCCGCGCTTGCCCATGTTATAAGCATAACGCAACGCCTCTTAACGCTTCGGCAGCAGCACGAAAAATTGCGCCTTCTGCTTTATGGTCCCGGCGATGGCTCCCGCGGCATCGCCGGTGCCCCAGAAGATGTCGCCGCGCTCAGGCCCTCTGATTGCAGACCCTACGTCCTGCGCAATCATCAGCCGCCGGAACGGCGCGCCTTCGGGCGTTTTTAGTTTTGGCGCTGTGACGAAGATCGGCGTGCCAAGAGCATGATACGAAGCATCGACGGCGAGGCTCCGGCCGGGCGTGAGCGCCACGCCTTGAGCGCCGATCGGACCATCGCCAGCTTTTGTTTGCGGTAGCTCCCGGAAGAAGACATAAGACCCGTTCTGCTGCATGAGGGCTCGCCCGCGCGCGGGATCGGCCTTGAGCCAACTCTTCAACCCATCCATGGTCAAGTTCTTGGGACGATCATCGCGCTCGGCGAGAAGCTTGCCGATAGATACATAGGAGTGGCCGTTTTTCGCCGCATAGCCGAGCCGCACCCACGAGCCGTCGGTTAGCCGCACGCGGCCCGAGCCATGGATCTGCATGAAGAAAAGCTCGACGGGGTCGTCGAGATAAAGCAGCTCGAGCCCTCGGCCCTTGAGCGCACCCGACTCGATTTCCGCACGCGTGTAATAGGGCACAAGCTCTTCGCCGCTTCGGCGCAACACGCTGTGGCTGTCATTGTAGAACGCGCGTAAAACATCGGGCGTCATCTGCACGAGGTCATCAGGGCGCCGATAGACGGGAACCTGAAATTTGTCCGTTCGCTCGCGCGAGCCATTCAGCTCGGGCTCGTAATACGCGGTCACCATCCCGGGGTGCGCCTGCTCGACACGATAGGCGATGTAGTGAGTTTCAAAAAAGCGCCGCGCCGTATCGCGGTCGACTTTGTCGCCTAGCGCCAACGCGTCTTTGCAAGCCGAACTAGCCGATGGCTTCTTGCGGCAGGATTTGATGAGCGCCGGGAAGGCCGCCGCCTGGTCGTCCGCGGTCCAGCCCTCGATCGCGCTGAAGCTGATGGGCTCAAGCCTTATCGCCTGTTCGTCCACGGAGGACCACCACCACCAAATGAGGAGCGGAACCGTGGCGACGATTGCCGCGAGCGGCAATAACAGCTTTGGCGAATACCAGCTAATTCGCAGCTTCGGTCGCGACAAGCTTCCAATTCGGATTCTTGGAGGTGATGTCGCGGGCGAAGGTCCAGATGTCGGTGACCTCGCGAACCTTCTTGGGATCACCTTCGGCCACCTCGCCCTCCGCATCGCGCGTCACCGAGATCAACTCGCTCACGAACTTCACAGTCACATAGGCCGTGCGGTTCTTCACCTCGGCCTCAATGATATCGGCCTTGTCGATGCCGACCAGGCTCGACTCGACTTTTTCGCCGCGGCTCTCGCGCTCACGGATCGCGCGCTCAAATCCGTCATAAACGTCCGAGCCGAGTAGCGGCTTCAAGGTGGCGTCGTCGCCTTGAGCGAAGCCCATGACGATCATCTCGTACGCAGCCTTGGCGCCGTCGAGGAATTGGTTTGGATCGAAGCCGGGATCTGCCCGCATCAGACCTGTCAGAGACTGGCCTAGCGGGCTGTCCTTGGTGGCATGGCGGCCGAGTCGCTCCTCAAGGTCTTCGACGGAAGGAACCGACGCCTCGGCGACCGGACCCCGCGACGACCTGCCGCGCGGCAGCGCCACCACTGGCTCATTGGCGTCAGGCCGGGGTCGCTTGGCGTCAGACGCCGCGTAGGGGTCGTAAGGCGGCCGCTCGTTGCCTGTGCGACGGCCGAGCACGTTGCGCAGGCGGATGAAGATCACGACCGCGAGCACCAGGAATAGCAATGTATAAATGTCGAAGGCTTCACTCATGCTCTTGCTTTGCCGCTACCCGGGTTCATGGATTTGGGCCCGCGATCGATTGCGGAATCTCCAGGCGGGATATGGTGCGCGCCTAGAGCTTTGCCAGCGGGAGCCTTTGGTTCGGGCAGGAATTTGCACATACCAGCCCGCGCCACATCGACACAACTTAAGGCATTACCCGGCCCCAAGCCAACCCTAAACGCCTTTCGCACTTAACCCGGTCTTTCGTCAGTCCTATGAACCTTGAGGCGCGGCTAGGCGAAGCGAATTGCGGCCTCAGCCGGTCTCGTGCTAGCCAGCCGGGCCAGAGCAAGGAGCTGTCATGGCGCGCAAACGGGACAAGGATGATCAGCCCGAGAAATCCAATGGCGACGGACCGTCGGCGGAGGGACCGCAGCCTCCACTAGGTGCGGGGGCCGGCGCGCGAGCCGCGGCTCAGGCACAGCTCACCGTTCTTGCCCAGTACATCAAAGACCTCTCCTTCGAGAATCCGGGCGCCCCGCAATCGCTACAGGGACCTGGTCAGAATCCGCAGCTCAAGGTCGGCGTCAACGTCCATGCGCAAGCCAAGGCCGATGAGGCCTACGAGGTGTCGCTAAATCTCGAGGTCCACGCCAAAAGCGATTCAGGCGTGATCTACAATGTCGAGCTCGTCTATGGCGGGCTCTTTCAGCTGCGTAACATTCCCGAGAACGTCATTCAGCCTGTGCTATTCGTCGATTGCCCGGCCATTCTGTTTCCCTTCATGCGGCGCGTGCTGGCCGATGTCGTGCGCGACGGCGGTTTTCCTCCGCTGATGCTCGATCCCATCGATTTCGGCAGGCTTTATGCCCAAAACCTCGCCAAAGGCGAGCCCATGGGCGAGGCGCGGGCGAAGAACTAATAGCGCAACCAGAGCGCCTCGGCGCCAAGGGTCGCCACGAAAGCCCGGTGGGCCTCGATCTCCGCTGCCGTGAGCCGCGGAGCAAGCGGCCTCGGACGCGGGCGAGACCCTTCGGAACCAATATGCAGAAATGCCGCCTGGACACCGTTGATGGCAAAGTCGAGCCGCGCCTGATGTCCCCCTACAAGCTCGACATAGACCGCCGCCAGGAGCCGGCAATCGAGCAAAGCGCTGTGCTTCTCGCGCTCGGACAGATCGACGCCATAGCGCTTGCACAGCGCATCGAGGCTGCATGGCGAGCCCGGATGTCTTCGCCGCGCAAGTGCGAGCGTATCGACCACGCGGTCCCAGCGCAGCAACGGCCGAGCCGCACGCTCGAGCTCTGCATTGAGAAAACCGAAATCGAAGGTCGCGTTGTGCATCACCAGCATGGCGCCTTCGATGAAATTCAGCATGTCGTCGGCAAGCTCGGCAAAACGCGGCTTGTCGCGCAGGAAATCGAGCGAAAGCCCATGCACCTCGAAAGCCGAGTATGGAACGTCACGCTCGGGATTGACGTGGCAATGCCAGGTGCGCCCGGTGGGGATGCAGTTGAGGAGCTCGATGCAGCCGATCTCAACGATGCGGTGTCCATCGAACGGGTCGAGCCCCGTCGTCTCGGTATCGAGCACGATCTCGCGCACAGCGCGTAGCCTCTCTAGTCAGTATAGCTGTGACGCAGCCGCTCCATGATGCGGCCTTCGTGATTCTGGAGTGATTCGATTAATTGATCGAGATGCGTATTCATCTCTTTGAGGCTTGTTCCACTGTTTATGACAAAGTCGGCGCGCTCGCGCCGTTCCTTGTCGGAGAGCTGGCGGGCAAGGAGGTGCTCGAGTTTCTCGGCCGTCATGTCGGGCCGCGCCAGCACGCGGTCCCGCTGCACTTCCGCTGGCGCACTGACGACGATGGTCACGTCGACACGCTTCTCGGCGCCGGTCTCGAACAGGAGTGGGATCTCGAGCACAGCGATTTGAGCCCCCTGCCTCTCCTGCTCACGGAGGAAATCGATCTCGGCTTTGACCACCATGGGATGCACGATGCTCTCGAGCTTCCTCAAGCGCTGCGGGTGGCCCGTCACTTGCCCGGCGAGCAGTTTGCGATCGACCCGTCCTTCGCGTGCGACACCGGGAAAGGCCGCCTCGATCGCTGCGACCGCGTCTCCTTCATAGAGTCGATGGACGCACGCATCGGCATTGAACACAGGAATGCCACGGTGCGCAAAATGCGCGGCAGCCGCCGACTTGCCCATGCCAATTCCACCGCTAAGCCCAATGACCAGCATCAAGCCGCTCCGAGCGTCGCTGCGACGTGGGCTCTCAGGTCTTTCGTCACCTCGGGCCGTACGCCGAACCAGCGCTCGAAGCCTGGCACAGCCTGGTACAGCAGCATGCCGAGGCCGTCGACAGGTTGCCGTCCTCGGGCGCGCGCAGCTACGAGGAGCGGCGTCTCGAGCGGGCTATAGACAATGTCGGCAACGACCGCGTCTTGGGGCAATGCCTCGAGATCGACGTCGAGCGGCTCCTTTCCGGTCATGCCGAGGCTGGTCGCGTTGATGAGCAGCCCGGAACCGGCAAGCGCATGATTGCGGCTCTCCCAGTCGACAACACTCACGGCTGGCCCGAAAGCTCCGGCTAACGCCTCGGCGCGGTCGCGGGTGCGATTGGCGAGCAGGATGCGCGATGCACCTTGCGCGATGAGACCGTAGCCGATAGCGCGCGCCGCTCCGCCCGCGCCAAGCACCATCACTGGCCGCCGCCCCCTGTTCCAGTGCGGAGCCTCCCGGTTGAGATTGGTCATGAAGCCATAAGAGTCGGTGTTGCTCGCTTTCAGTCGGCCTGCGCCATCGAGCCAAAGCGTGTTGGCGGCGCCGATCGCGCGCGCGGCCTCGTCGGCTACGAACGCGAGCCGGAGAGCTTCCTCCTTGTGCGGTAGCGTCACGTTGGCTCCGGCATAGCCACGCTCGCTGAGCGAACCAAGGAAGCCCGCAAGGTCCTCAGGCCGTACCGCCTCCTTCTCGTAGGCGCCATCGATCCCATAGAGCTTGAGCCAATAGCGATGGATCGCCGGCGAGCGGGAATGTTCGACTGGCCAGCCGATGACACAGGCGCGTTTCACAGATCAGCTTTCTATGATGCCCTCGCGCCGAAGCGTATCGAGGAGCGGAATGAGAGGCAGGCCGAGGATTGAGAAATAATCGCCGTCGATCTTCTCGAACAATTGGATGCCAAGCGATTCGATCTGATAAGCGCCGACCGAGCTCAGCACCTCCTCGCCCGCAGCGGCGAGATAGCGGCCGATAAACACGGGCGAGAGCTTGCGCATTGTGAGTGTGGCCACGGTGGTGTCAGCCCAAATGGTGTCGCCGTTGGTCGCTACCGCGACGGCCGTGTGCAGCGTGTGGGTTTTGCCGCTGAGATCGAGCAGCTGGCGGCGCGCGGCTTCCATGCTTTCGGGCTTGCTCATGATGATATCGCCAAACGCGAGCACCTGGTCTCCACCGATGACGTAGGCTTTGGGTGCAATCTCGCTGACGGCTTCGGCCTTGGCTCGCGCCAGCACCTCGGCGACGTCGTGGGGCGCGAGCTCTTTATCGCCGCTGACGGCCTGGCGCATGATGCCTTCGTCAAGCCCGGGCGGCTCGACGATGAAGGCGAGTCCTGCCGCTTCCAACAGCTTGGCCCTCGATTTGCTTGAGGAGGCGAGGATGAGAGGTGGCCGTGCCGCCTGCAAAAAGCTCGTCATGCTTCGAGCACCGGCGCCTCGCGGTCATGATAAAGACGAAGAATAGCGGCGGCGGTTTCTTCGATGGACCTGCGGGTTACGTCGATGATCGGCCAACCATGGCGCGCGCAGAGCGCCCGGGTTTGGGCGATCTCGGCGGCGATGGCTTCGCGATCCACATAGTCGTCGAGATGGGCATGCGCGTGCTCGATCACGCGGTTTTGGCGAACCTGCGCGATGCGCTCGGTGCTCGCCACCAGGCCTACTACAAATGCGTTGGTCGGCACTTCAAGTTGGGGTGGAAACGGCACCCCAGGGACCAGCGGCACATTGGCGGTCTTGTACCCGCGATTAGCAAGATAGATCGAGGTCGGCGTCTTGGATGTGCGGCTGATGCCGATCAGCACAATATCCGCATCGTTGAGATTTTGCGGCAGATGGCCATCGTCGTGCAGCATGGTGAAGTTGAGCGCCTCGATGCGGCGGAAATAATCGGCGTCGAGCACGTGCTGGCCACCGACGGTCGGCGTCGCCGGCGTGCCAAGGTAGGATTCGAACACCTGAAGAATGGGTTTCAGCGCCGGAACGCATGGGATGTTGAGCCGCTTGCAGGAGCGCTCCAGCTCCTCAGCAAGCTCGCGGTTGAACAGCGTGTAAAGCACGATACCCGGGGCCGCTTCGACATCCTTGAGCACCCGTTCAAGCTCGCGGCGGCTCCGCACCAAAGGGTGGAGGTGCTCGATCGCCCGGATTTGCGCGTATTGGACGCGCACCGCCTTAGCGATCGTGATCAGCGTCTCACCGGTCGCGTCGGAGATCATATGAAGGTGGAATGTGCGCTGGATATCCATGGCAATCCCCTTGGATAACCGCGATGGCCCAAGGGGGCAACTCCAGGGCTTGGGTGCCCTTCTCCCGCCCGCTCCCGAACACAGGGTAGAGCTTCTTCACAGATTCGCTTGTGTCGAGAAAAAGACGCTGTTCACACCGAGGGCAGCAATACCCTTTGCGATCCCCAGCTCCAACAGCTCCCTTTCCACAAGAGGCTAGGTGATTCCCTAGACGTCCGGCTCGTTTCGGAGACGCTCAAATCGTCGGGCTTTCCCGCGAGCCGAGGCGAAATTAACCACAGGTCAGCGCCGGTCGGGGCGAGTGCTTCGCAGGCCTGCTCGAGAGTCCTGTCGACAGTCTGGTGACACCGCGAAATGTCCGCTATCCACGCACAAACAGTAACAGTAGAAACCTTTAGAGACTCTCTCTTTTAGTATTAGAGAGCGAAATGCTTCGTGTTCCTCTCGTGCAAAGTCCCTTTCTCAGGGCCCTTGCCGGCCAAACCAACATTCCACCTCCGATCTGGCTGATGCGCCAGGCCGGCCGCTATCTTCCTGAATATCGGGAGGTGAGAAGCAAGGTCGTATCGTTCCTCGATCTTTGCCGCACTCCTGAGCTCGCGGCGGAAGTAACGCTGCAACCCTTGCGGCGGTTCGATCTCGACGCGGCGATCGTGTTCTCCGACATCCTCATGGTGCCCTACGCGCTCGGCCAACCTGTTGAATTTGTCGAGGGCGAAGGTCCCAAGCTTGAGCCGATTACGGATTCTGGAGGCATGGAACGCCTAAATTTGGCTAACGTTGCCAGAGCGTTAGCTCCGATTTACGAGACCGTTGAGCGAGTCAAAGGAGCCTTGGCGAAGGACATTCCGCTGATCGGCTTCTGCGGCGCACCGTGGACGGTCGCTACCTACATGGTCGAAGGCCAAGGCGGTAAGGACCAGGCGGCGGCGAGACTCATGGCCTATCAGGATCGTGCTACCTTCCAGCACCTCATTGAGGTCTTGGTCGAGGCCTCGACCGAGTACCTGGTTGCCCAGGTGAAGGCGGGCGCCGATGTTGTCCAAATCTTCGACAGCTGGGCCGGGAGCTTGTCGGAGGACGAGTTTACCCGCTGGTGCATCGATCCGACGAAGCGCCTAGTCGAGCAGGTTAAGACGAAGCTAGGCCCAGAGATCCCAATCATCGGCTTCCCGCGTGGCGCCGGAGTCCTCGCCGAACGTTATGCAAGAGAGACCAGCGTCGACGCGATCGGCTGCGATACCAGCATGCCGATCGGCTGGATGCGCCGATTGCAAGAGCGTCTTCCGGTGCAGGGCAACCTCGATCCGCTCTTGCTGGTCGCCGGAGGAGACGAGCTCGATGCCCGTGTCGACGCGACCCTTGAAACGCTGGGATCGAAGCCCTTCGTCTTCAATCTTGGCCATGGCATCCGGCCGGAGACGCCAATCGCAAATGTCGAGCGGCTCGTGAGCCTCGTGAAAAACCGCGCCGACTAGTCATCACTGGCATTCGAGATGCTGCTCGCCTATATCAAAGCCTTCCACGTCATCGCCATAATCGCCTGGATGGCTGGGCTACTCTATCTCCCTCGGCTGTTCGTGTATCATGCCGCGAGCAAGAAGGGCTCCGAGCAGTCGGAGACCTTCAAGGTGATGGAGCGGCGGCTGCTGAGGCTAATTACCACTCCGGCGATGCTGGCAGCCTGGATATTCGGGCTGACCCTCGCCTTTTCCGGTGCGATTGATTGGTCGCGCGACGGCTGGTTTCACGCCAAGCTTGTCCTCGTGGTGTTGTTGTCCGCCTATCATGGCTGCCTCGCCATGTGGACAAAGGACTTTGCCTTGGATCGGAACACGCACTCGCCGCGTTTCTACCGCATCGCCAACGAAATCCCGACCCTCCTCATGATTGGGATCGTGATTCTCGTGGTTGTTCGCCCCTTCTAAGGGCCACAGCCAAACCTGTTCCGCCCGCCTTCGGGGTCTGCTATAAGATGAGTCGCATCCTATCCGGGACGCTGTCGCGGCCCGCTTTTCTCCCCCAAAAGAACGGGTCGCCCGGAACGGAGCAGGCGTCGAACTCTGCCTTTCCCGCCAAGGCGAATCCTATCCCCTTCCCTCCCGTCGCGCGAAACGGCGCGACATTCGAAAATCCTAGGTTCACTCATTCGCATTTGGAGTAGCAGCGCATGCAGGAAATGAAGCTGCAAGATTTGAAAACTAAGTCACCGACGGAGCTTCTGAGCTTCGCCGAGGAGGTCTCCGTCGAGAACGCGAGCGCCATGCGCAAGCAGGAGCTCATGTTCGCAATATTGAAACAACTGGCCGCCCGCGACGTGGAGATCACAGGCACGGGCGTGGTCGAGGTGCTGCAGGACGGCTTCGGCTTCCTACGCTCGCCAGACTCGAATTATCTCGCCGGCCCCGACGATATCTACGTCTCGCCGTCGCAGATCAGGCGCTTCGGCTTGAGGACCGGCGACACGGTCGAAGGCCAGATCAGAAGCCCGAAAGAAGGCGAGCGCTATTTCGCCCTGCTCAAGGTCAACACCATCAATTTCGAGGATCCCGACAAGCAGCGCCACAAGATCCATTTCGACAATCTGACGCCGCTCTATCCCGACGAGTGGCTGCAGATGGAGATCGAGAAGCCGACCAACAAAGATCTGACGGGCCGCGTCATCGACATCGTGGCCCCACTTGGCAAGGGTCAGCGCGGGCTGATCGTGGCGCAGCCGCGCACCGGTAAGACCATTATCCTTCAGAACATCGCCCACTCGGTCACTGCCAACCATCCCGAGTGCTACCTCATCGTGCTACTCATCGACGAGCGGCCAGAGGAGGTAACCGACATGCAACGCTCGGTGAAGGGCGAAGTGATCTCGTCCACCTTCGACGAGCCTGCTTCCCGTCACGTGCAGGTCGCCGAGATGGTCATCGAGAAGGCGAAGCGCCTGGTCGAGCATAAGCGCGACGTGGTGATCCTGCTCGACTCGATCACCCGACTCGGCCGCGCCTACAACACCGTGGTGCCATCGTCAGGCAAGGTGCTGACCGGTGGCGTGGATGCCAATGCATTGCAGCGGCCGAAGCGCTTCTTCGGCGCCGCGCGGAATATCGAGGAAGGCGGCTCGCTCACCATCATCGCCACCGCGCTGATCGATACCGGTAGCCGCATGGACGAGGTGATCTTCGAAGAGTTCAAGGGCACCGGTAACTCGGAAATCGTGCTCGACCGCAAGGTCGCCGACAAGCGCGTGTTCCCGGCCATCGACATTGCGCGCTCTGGCACGCGCAAGGAAGAGCTCCTTGTTCCGCCCGATCAGCTCAAGAAGATGTACGTGCTGCGCCGCATCCTCAATCCCATGGGCACCCAGGACGCCATCGAGTTCCTGCTCGACAAGCTGAAGCAGACCAAGGGCAACAGCGACTTCTTCGATTCAATGAATACCTAGCGGCGTCTTCCGTCCGGAAAGACGTCGAACCCAATCCAAGCTCCTTGCGTTAATCTCTCAGCCAATTAACAGGAGCCGAATTGGCAAGAGAGACCAAGGAGAGTGTCATGAAGCGACTTATTTCTGTAATGGTCGCCCTCGGTCTTGCGGCTGCCTTCACGGCGCCCGCATTTGCCGCGAGCGCCAACCAACCGCTGACCAAGTCTGACTGCAAGAAGGCTGGGCTGAAATGGGATAGCCAGGCCAATATCTGTCAGGCAAAAGGGAAGTGACGGACGCGTTTCTGAACGCACAAGTTCGTTCTGTTAATGAGAAGAGCCCGGTGTAAGCGCCGGGCTCTTCGTCTAAACGGACACGCTGCGCGCGGTCTTGACTGTGTCGATCAGCTCGCCAGGTTCGGTCACAGGCAGAGAGCATTGGGGCCCGATGCAGACATAGGCGGTCGGTTTGCCATCGATCGCCGCCTTGCCGAAAGCCGGCAACGATGCCGGCAAAGCTTCCCCTGCCCTTACCTCCTGGATGACGGCGGAAGGCAGCGATACCTCCTGCAGCGCGCGCCGTAACGCAAGCGCGTCGCTGCCTTCGGGCACCATCAGCACGATATGCGTGGGCGCCAGAAGGTCGAGTTTAGATGCGAGCAATCCTGTATGCGCCAGTACGTTATTGGCCATGGCCCCGGCAAAGGCCCGCAGGGTCGCCTCGGCGCGCTGATGATAGCGCTCCTCTCCGGTCCAGAGATAGAGCGCAGCGAGATTTGACACCATCACGGCATTCGCGTTCGGCGTGGCCTCGTCCTGACCACTCAAAGGCCGCACGATGAGGTCGTCGGTGTCGTCGGCGACGAAGTAGTAACCGCCAAGATCGTCTGCCCAATAATGGCGGTCGAGCACGTAGACCCATTCGCGCGCGCGATCGACATAGTCGTTCTTGCCGGTGACGCTGGCGAGAGCGAGCGCGGCTTTGATCATATTGGCGTAGTCGTTGGCGGTCGCCGGCGCCTTCGCCTCGCCGGCGCGATAAGCGTGAAACAGACGACCATCCCTATTAATCCGAGTACTGACGAAGTTGAAGGCGCGCTCGGCGGCTTCGAGCCAGTCTGCGCGCACGAACACATCGGCCGCCTGTGCGAGGCTCGCGATCATCAGCCCGTTCCAGTCGGCGAGCACCTTATCGTCGAACCCCGGACGCACGCGTGAAGCGCGCCGCTGAAATAGCTTCTCCCTCATCTCGGTGAGCCGCAGCTCGGTCTCTGCATCGCGCAACTCAATTGCGTTGAGTCGATTGAGAATGTTGTGGCCTTCGAAATTCCCTTCGCGAGTCACGTCGTAAATCTCGGCGAACAGACGCGCGTCGTCGGGACCAAGCACCTCCTCGATCTCGGCGAGATTCCAGACATAGAACTTGCCTTCCTCGCCCTCGCTGTCGGCATCGAGCGAAGCGGCAAAACCGCCGCCTTCGACGACCATCTCGCGCAACAGCCAGCCGATCGTCTCGGCCATGCGTACGGCGTAAAGCGGCGATTTCTTTTCGCGCCACAACTCGGTCATTAGCTCGACAAGCAGCGCATTGTCGTAAAGCATCTTCTCGAAATGCGGCACGAGCCAGCGCTCGTCGACGCTATAGCGCGAGAAGCCGCCGCCGAGATGATCGTAGATGCCACCTTGGGCGATGTGGGTCAGCGTAAGCTCGACGGCCTCGAGCGGATTTGGCAGTCCATAGCGCAGCCCAGCGCGCCACAGGAATCCGAAGAACTGAGCTTGCGGAAATTTCGGTGCGCCTCTGATCCCGCCATTGACTGGATCGACCGCCTGCAACAGCCGGCGCGCAAGATCGGCGAGCATGGCGTCATTTGGCGGCTCTGGCGCAGCGGAGGGTCGCGCGGGCTGGAGTCGCTCCTTGAGAACGACCGCGTTCTGCCTGACTTTGTCTGGCTCGTCGCGATAAACGCGCGCGACTTCATTCAGTACACGGACGAATGATGGCCGGCCATAACGTGCGTCCTTGGGAAAATACGTGCCGCCCCAAAACGGTTCGGCGTCAGAGGTGAGGAACATGGTGAGCGGCCAGCCGCCCTGCTCGCCAAGCTCGTGCAGCGCCCCCATATAGATCGCGTCGACGTCGGGCCGCTCCTCGCGGTCCACTTTGATATTGACGAACAGGTCGTTCATCACCGCGGCGGTACCCTTGTCCTCGAAGCTCTCATGAGCCATGACGTGGCACCAATGGCAGGCGGCGTAGCCGACCGAGAGCAGGATGGGCTTGCCGGTAGCGCGGGCTTCTGCCAAGGCCTCCTCGCCCCAAGGGCGCCAATGCACTGGATTGTCCTTGTGCTGGAGCAGATACGGGCTTGTTTCCCGCCCGAGCCGATTTCCTTCCACGCGCTCCTGCATGGCCCTTCCTTTCGTTGCTCCTTAAGATAACGCAATGGACCAAGAGATCGACCAGATCAGAATAAAAAGCAAAGTGCCGTCGGTATTGCCCGACACCATCGTGGCACTCGCAAGCGGCCTCGTGCCTGCCGCCATCGCGGTGATCCGCGTCTCGGGACCTACGACACGCAAGGTACTCGAGGCGTTATGCGGCGGCGTGCCAGAGCCGCGCCACGCGGCGCTACGGGATATCGGTCCTCCTCGCCTGGCCGCGATCGACCGCGGGCTTGTGCTCTGGTTCCCCGCACCGGCAAGCTTCACCGGCGAGGACATGGCCGAGATCCAGACTCATGGCAGCCGAGCCGTCGTGAGCGCTGTGATAGAAGCGGTGCTGTCGCTAAGCGGCACGCGGCTCGCTGAGGCAGGCGAGTTCGCCCGGCGTGCTTTCGAGAATGGCAAGATCGATCTGACCCAGGTCGAAGGCCTTGCTGATCTGATCAGCGCAGAGACCGAAGCACAAAGGCGGCAGGCTTTGGCGCAAGCCGAAGGATCGCTGCGGGCGCTCTATGAGGGCTGGCGCGCCGAGCTGCTCCGCGCCCAAGCGCTAGTCGAGGCGGGGCTCGACTTTGCTGATGAAGGAGATGTTGTGAGCGACGTCGCCGTCAGGGCCGAAGCCATCGCGGCTCCCCTGCTCGCGTCGCTCTCGCATCACCTCGCCGATCGGCGCGGCGAGCGCTTGCGGGACGGTGTGCGCATGGTCATCGCTGGACCACCGAATGTCGGCAAGTCGAGCCTCTTGAACGCGCTCGCCAAGCGCGACGTGGCGATCGTGTCGGAAGAGGCAGGTACGACCCGCGATGTGCTCGAAGTCCATCTCGATCTCGGCGGCCTGCCGGTGATCCTTAGCGACACCGCGGGCCTGCGCGAGACTGAAAGCAAGGTCGAGGCAGAAGGCGTCCGCCGCGCGCGGTCGCGCACCGAGGCAGCCGATGTGGTGCTCTGGCTCGTCGATGCGACGGAGCCGGTCTGGGAGCTGCCGGCAGCGCTCAGGACCAAGCCGGTGATCTGCATTTTAAACAAGATCGATCTCGCGGCCGATCTCGCGCTGCCTCGGGATAGCCTTCAGATCTCTGCCAAGACGGGACACGGCCTCGATCGCCTGATTGAGACGCTTGAGGAGCGGGCAGCCGAGGTCGCCGAGACGGGCGCCGGAGCGCCGCTCATGACTCGGGCGCGTCACCGGGCGGAGCTCGAAGCCGCGGTGGCCGCCCTACAGCGTTTCAGCGATCCAACTCTTAGCCCCGAGTTCAAGGCTGAAGAGCTGCGCATCGCCGCGCGCCATCTGGGCCGGCTTACCGGCCGGATCGATGTCGAGGAGGTACTTGGCGCGATCTTCGGCGAATTCTGCATCGGCAAGTGATTCACGTGAAACAATTCGCAGCCGCTTTGACGCGCGAGCGCGAACAGATTAGCTAGCGGCGATGAGCAAGGACTTCGACGTTATTGTCATCGGGGGAGGGCATGCCGGCTGCGAGGCGGCCGCCGCGGCCGCGCGCAAGGGTGCCCGGACGGCGCTCGTCACCCATAGCTTCGCCACCATCGGCGAAATGTCCTGCAACCCGGCCATCGGCGGCCTCGGCAAGGGCCATCTCGTGCGCGAGATCGATGCGCTGGATGGGCTCATGGGCCGCGTCGCCGACCAAGCCGGCATCCAGTTCCGCGTTCTTAACCGGAGCAAAGGCCCGGCAGTGCAGGGACCCCGCGCCCAGGCCGATCGCAAGCTCTACCGCCATGCCATGCAAGGCGCGATCAGAGCCACGCCGGGGCTCGAGGTGATCGAGGCCGCGGTGGAGGATCTCATCGTGGAGGACGGTAACGTTAACGGCGCGCTGACCGCTGACGGGCGCATCCTCCGGGCCGGCGCAGTCGTACTCACCACCGGCACGTTCCTGCGCGGATTGATCCATATCGGCGAGCGTAAAATCCCGGCGGGACGTATCAACGAAGCGCCTGCCCTTCGACTCTCCGAGCGGCTCTATGGGCTTGGACTTTGCATGGGCCGGCTGAAGACCGGGACGCCGCCTCGCCTTGACGGCCGCACCATCAACTGGGACGGCCTTCAGGTGCAGCATGGCGATGACCCGCCGCAGCCGTTCTCTTTTCTGACCGAGAGCATCACCACGCCACAAGTCGTCTGCCACATCACGCACACGACGGAGGCGACCCATGCCATCATCGAGGCGAACCTCGTGCGCGCCCCGATGTATTCTGGCGCGATCGAGAGCGTTGGCCCGCGCTACTGTCCGTCGATCGAAGACAAGGTGGTCCGCTTCAAGGAGCGCGAGAGCCATCAGATCTTCCTCGAGCCTGAAGGCATCAACGACGACACGGTCTATCCCAATGGCATTTCGACCTCACTGCCGGAGGACGTGCAGCTTGCGTTCCTCAAGACCATCCCGGGTCTCGAACAGGCGCGGGTGATCAGACCCGGCTATGCCATCGAGTACGACTATGTCGATCCGCGCGAATTGCATCCGAGCCTCGAGACGAAGGCGGTTCCGCGGCTGTTCCTGGCCGGCCAGATCAACGGCACGACCGGTTACGAGGAGGCTGCCGGGCAGGGGCTCATCGCCGGCATCAATGCCGCGCTTGCGGCCGGCGGCAGAGCGGGCCGCTTCGGCGTGACCAGGGCCGACGGTTATCTAGGCGTGATGATCGACGACCTAGTGACCCGCGGCGTGACTGAGCCTTACCGCATGTTCACCTCTAGAGCCGAGTATCGGCTGACGCTGCGGGCCGACAATGCCGACCAGCGGCTGACGCCATTGGGTATTGAGGTGGGCTGCGTGAAAACCCAGCGGGCCCAAGCCTTTGCGGCCAAGGCGAAGCTACTGGCAGAGGGCGAAAAACTGTTGCGGTCCCTCACCTTGACGCCCGATCGGGCGGCAAAGCACGGGCTCAGCATCAATCGCGATGGACGCCGCCGAAGCGCCTTCGAGCTGCTCGCTTACCCCGAAATTGATTTATTGCGAATCACAAAAATATGGCCGGAGATACGTGCGATTGACCTGCGAATTGCTGATCAATTATCGGCGAATGCGCGTTACGCGGTTTACGTGAAACGGCAGGAGCTCGACATCGCATCCTTCCGCAAAGACGAGGCGACCGCTATTCCCGCCGACTTCGTGTTCGCCGCCCTGCCCGGCCTCTCGACCGAGCTCAGGCAGAAGCTCGAGCGGTATCGGCCGGCGAGCCTCGGCCAGGCAGCGCGGCTCGACGGCATGACGCCCGCCGCGCTGATGCTGCTGCTGGCTCACCTGAAGAAGGGCGTGGCGGCGAAGCGCGCCTGACGGGAACCAAAGGACATGGCGAGCAGGGACGCGCCACTTTCCATCAGTGGGCCGACCGACTTTGCTGAAGCCTTTAACGTTCCACGTGAAACAATCCACAGGCTGACCCGTTTCGCCGAGCTGCTCGCGCATTGGCAGAAGCGCACCAATCTCGTGGCACCGTCCACCATGCCCGCGCTCTGGTCACGCCATTTTGCCGACTCGGCCCAGCTCGCGACTCTTGCGCGAAACCCGCGACTCTGGCTGGATCTCGGTTCAGGGGCAGGCTTTCCCGGGCTCGTTATCGCGATATTAAAAACCGGGACGCCAGACTTCCGCATGCATCTCGTTGAGAGCAACCGCAAGAAGTGCGCCTTCCTCGCCGAGGTCGCCCGCGCCACGAGTGCGCCTGTGGACATCCACGCCATGCGCATTGAAGACCTCGGCGAAAGCGCTAACAGGCTCGCACCTGACGTGGTCAGCGCGCGAGCGCTCGCCCCGCTTCCGCGTCTGTTCGAATTGGCGGCGCCGTTCTTCGGCGAGGACACACAGGGGCTCTTCCTGAAAGGTCGCGAGGCAGAAACAGAGGTCGATGGGGCGAAGGCCGAGTGGAACTTCACCGCGCGGCTCATCCCAAGCCTCACCGCTGCGAACTCGCACATCGTCGAGGCCGCGAACCTTCGGCCGCGCGCCGGCAACGAGGCGAGATCGCCATGAGCCTGTTCGGCACCCGCCTGCGCACCCGCGTGCTCGCGCTCGCCAACCAGAAAGGCGGCGTCGGCAAGACCACGACCGCCATAAATCTCGGCACCGCCCTCGCAGCCGTCGGCGAGCGTGTGCTGATCATCGACCTCGACCCGCAGGGCAACGCGAGCACCGGGCTCGGCGTCGACCAGCGCCCGATCTCGACCTTCGATGTGCTGAGCGGCCACGCCACCATCATGGAGGCAATGGTGCCGACCCCCAACGTGCCGCGGCTCTCGATCGTGCCGGCCACCATCGACCTCATGTCGTTCGAGCGCGAGGCGGGGGCGGGAGGCGGACGGCATTATCGCCTGCGCGACTGCCTCACCGCCATGACCGCCGCGGAGCTCGCCGACCAGCCCACGAGCTATGTGCTGATCGACTGCCCTCCCTCGCTCAATTTACTCACCGTTAACGCTCTCGCCGCAGCCGATGCCGTGCTCGTGCCGCTGCAATGCGAGTTCTTCGCGCTCGAAGGCTTGGCACAGCTCCTCAACACCGTGGACGAGATCAAGGTCAGGCTGAATCCGAAGCTTCAGATCCACGGCGTGGTGCTCACCATGTACGACACGCGCACCAGCCTGTCCGACCAGGTGGTCGACGACGTGCGCCGCGTGCTCGGCGAGAAGGTCTACACCACGGTGATTCCGCGCAACGTGCGGGTGGCCGAATCGCCGTCGCACGGCAAGCCCGTGCTGCTCTACGACTATCGCTGCCTGGGCAGCCAGGCTTACATCCAGCTCGCATCGGAAGTGATCGAGCGCGAGCGGCGGATGCGTGCGGCATGATCATCTATCGGCGAATCAAAGGGGAGGAGGCTTCCATGTCGGCTGGCGCGCAGAGGAACAGGCTGGGGCGGGGCTTGGCTTCGCTCATAAGCGGGGCGGCTGAGGACCAGCGCAGCCTGCCGCTCGCTGCGATCAAGCCGGGGCGCTTCAATCCGCGGCGGAACTTCTCGCAAAGCCAGCTGGAGGAGCTTGCCGCATCGATCCGCGAGCGCGGCCTGGTGCAGCCGCTCGTGGTGCGGCCGTCGCTGTCGGACGCCGAGAGCTACGAGATCGTCGCCGGCGAGCGGCGCTGGCGCGCGGCGCAGCTTGCCAATCTGCATCAGGTGCCGGTGGTGGTGCGCGAGCTCACCGACCAGGAGGCGGTCGAGCTTGCCATCATCGAGAACGTCCAGCGCGAGGACCTGAACGCGATCGAGGAGGGCGAGGGCTACAAGCTGCTCATGGACGGTCACGGCTACACGCAAGAGGATCTCGCGAAGGTCATCGGCAAGAGCCGGAGCCATCTCGCCAACACGCTTCGCCTGCTCAAGCTGCCGCATCGCGTGCAGGAGATGCTGCGCTCCGGGCAGCTGAGCGCGGGCCACGCGCGCGCGCTCATCGGCCGCGCCGACGCCGAAGCGCTCGCGCTCCGCATCCTTAACGAAGGCTTAACCGTGCGCGACATCGAGGCGCTTACGCAGGAAAAAAGTCCTAAGCCGAAACGGAGCCGGAGCAAGGACGCCGACACGCGCGCGGCCGAGGCCGAGTTGGCGCAAGCGCTGGGCCTCGGTGTCGAGATCAGACGAGGAAAGGGCGAGAAGGGCGAGCTCAGGATCCGCTACACCACGCTCGACCAGCTCGAGGAGCTGCGCCAGCGCTTGTTGCGCCGCGCGGGGGGTTAGTGTGGCGGCGTATCAGTTGGTGATACATTGATATTGTGTAACGTATCACTAAATGATACGTTCGCTATGTAACTGGATATGATCCGAAGCTTCCGGGACAACGCCACCGAGGCTGTTTACAACGGTGTCTGTCCCAAGGGCTTTCCGGCGAATGTCTGTAAGGTCGCCAGGCGAAAATTGCGGATGTTAGAGGCGGCCGCCGATCTTAGAGACCTTCGAGCGCCGCCAAGCAATAGGCTGCACGCGCTACGGCACGACAGAGAAGGACAATATGCGATCGCGATAAACGACCAGTACGCAGCTGCTTCGAGTGGCGCGAAGGCGATGCCTATAACGTAGAGATTACAGACTATCACTGAGCAAGATGTTCATGGCACGCAGGCTTCCTCCTATGCACCCCGGTGAGGTTCTCCGCGAGGAGTTCCTTTCTCCCCATGGGCTGAGTGCCTATCGGCTAGCGGAAGGACTGATGGTTCCACGCACGCGGATCGAGCGGATTGTTCGCGAGGAAGTCGGGATTACGCCCGATACCGCCCTTCGCCTGGCAGAGTTCTTTGGGACCACTCCTGAGTTTTGGATGCGGCTTCAAGAGCGCTTCGACATCGAAACGAAGCAGCGCGCCATTGCCGCCCAACTCAAGCAGATCAAGAAGCGTGCTCCGGTGTCATGCGGACTCGAAAGCTGAGTCTGAACAACGGCTTAGCTAGGGGCTTGATTCCCAATCAGAAATCGCATATGTAGAGCGCAATTCGGCTGCGGTCGAAGGGAGATCGCTTGCGATCGCCGGGGGCTATAGGCCCCCGGGTTGCTTTTTAGGGCAGCCACTTTTTTCCATAGCCCTCAATTTTCCCGTTGGATGGACTCCTGTCGTAGATTTGGCGCTCAAGTAGTCTCGCGAGAAATGCGCCATAGTCGTTTGGTATGGGCTGGCCGAGCTTCTTGAATTTGAAGCTACGATGTGCCGGGTGAGCCAAGCCGTCGGCAAGCTGCAAGCCTGCGACATTTGCGATCTTGTCTTCAAGACGCAACTCCTTGGACAAGAGATGCTTCTGAACAACGACAGCCTTGACCCAAGAGGTGCCATTCTTGTGGAAAAAACGAAAAGCTCTGCGGAGTTGGGCGTCGTGTGTGGGATTTCTGGCCTCGCCCATAACATCCCGTTCGCTCAAGCCATTGAACAAACCGCTCCAGCAAACATGTCATCACGTAATGGTAGGGGCTGAACTGCCAGACCTTGTATCTTTCTAAGTGCCGCTGCTTGTCGATTGAAACCGTAAACGCTGGCGCAGGAACCTCTGCGATGAGAGCCGCAAACCTGGCATCGAACTCCGCACGTAGGTGATCATCGTCGAGCGCCGAAAATACTCCCTTCCGACTCATGATCTCGCGTCTGTGTAAAACGACCGATTTGTGTTTGTGACCAAAAATATCAGCTTTGAGTCGGTCAAGCCGTCGTGTCGTATAGCGGTCGTGTATGTCTTGCCGGATCACGATGCCGGTTACAGTCAGAT
>JBKPSQ010000172.1:0-6469 GCA_046735075.1 Pseudomonadota bacterium | reverse complement strand
TCCCGGAGACGACCAAGCGCGAGCGCCTTCATGCCTTGCAGACCCTGCTCGACTGGGATCGCCATGAATTTGACCGGAAAACCATTGGCCAGAGCCTTGAAATCCTGTTCGAAGGAAGGGGCAGGAAACCAGGTCAGATCGCCGGGCGTTCTCCTTATCTACAGGCGGTTTATGTGGAGGGACCCGAGGACCTGATCGGCCAGATCGCTGCGGTTGACATCCTGGCGGCGAGCCCGAACAGTCTCACCGGTGTCATAAAATCGGGGTTTGAATGGCGCGAGCCAGCTCAGGCGGCCGTGTGAGCAACAAGGCCAGCATTAGAAAATCATCCTTGGCACGGGGAGCGGCGCTGAAGCGCTCCACCTCTGCGCAAGTCAATGGCGGCGGCGAGCCTACGGTCGTGTTCTTCGACGACATCAGGCTCGTGCGCGATCTCCTTGGCGACTATGACGCCAATCTCGCCGTGCTCGAGGACAGGCTCGGCGTCGAGGCCGTAGTCAACGGCAACGCTGTGAGCCTGCGCGGGCCCGAAGCATCGACTGCCACGGCGAAGTCGGTGCTTGAGCAGCTATATGGGCGGCTGGCGCAAGGCGAGATGATCGGCGTTGGAGAGGTGGTCGGCGCCATCCGTCACGCCCGCTCCTACGAGCCTGGCGACGAATTAGAGCCTAGTGCCGATCATCCCGGGGCACAGCAAATCCGCACGCGGAAGCGTCTCATCACCGCGCGCACGCCGGCGCAAAGTGCCTACCTTGCGTCGCTCCAACGTAACGACCTCGTCTTCTCCACCGGTCCCGCAGGCACCGGCAAAACCTATTTGGCGGTCGCTTTCGCCGCGATGTGCTTGGAAAGCGGCAGATGCGACCGGCTCATTCTGTCGCGCCCCGCGGTCGAGGCAGGCGAGCGGCTCGGCTTCCTTCCCGGCGATATGCGCGAGAAGGTCGATCCTTACCTGCGGCCGCTATACGATGCGCTTTACGACGTACTTCCGCCGGAGCGCGTAGAGCGCGGCATCGCCACCGGCGTCATCGAGATTGCACCGCTCGCCTTCATGCGCGGCCGCACCCTCTCGCACGCCATCATCATTCTCGATGAGGCACAAAACTGCACGCCGGTGCAGCTCAAGATGTTTCTTACGCGGCTCGGCGAGGAGAGCAAGATGATCGTCACTGGCGATCCGACCCAGGTCGACCTTCCGCCCGGCAAAGACTCAGGCCTGCTTGAGGCAATCGCCTTGCTGCAGGGCATCGACGAGATCGACCACATTGCCTTCACTCGGGCCGACGTCGTCCGCCGCGAGCTGGTCGGCAAGATCGTCGATGCCTACGAGCGGGCTCCGCTCCGTGGTGAGCGCGATGGCTGACGGTGGCCCTAGTCGCAAAAGCATGGCGCGACCCTCAAGCTCAAAGCTCGAGGTTGACATCCTGCGCCATGCCGAGGTTTGGCGGGGCGCCTTGACGGACGCCGCCTTGAAACGCGCAGCACTGGCCGCTTTCTTGATCGCCCCTCCGTCGACGCAAGGCACCTACGAGGTCACCATCCTGCTCACTGACGACGCAGAGATGAGGACTCTGAACCGCGCCTGGCGCGGCAAGGATGCGCCGACCAATGTCTTGTCATTTCCGAGCAGCAATACGCCGCCCGTCCCGGGCGCGCTCGGCGATATCGTGCTTGCTTATGAGACGATCCGCGACGAGGGGCGCCGCCCCAACACCGCTTTTAGCGACCACGTTTCCCACCTCGTCATCCATGGCCTGCTCCACCTCCTCGGATTCGATCACATGAACGAGGATGATGCCGCGCGGATGGAGGCTCTCGAAAGGAACGCGCTTGCCTCGATCGGCGTCGCCGATCCTTACCTGGACGAAGAGGCAATGCCTGCGGAGGTCTCATCATGAGCAACGCCCCGAGTATCGATAACGATCTTCAACAAGAAGAGGCGCGGACTCCCGACGAGGAGGCCTCGTGGTTCGAGCGCCTGCTCCAGACCTTCGGTCTCGGCGAGGAGCCCGATCTCCGCGAGCTGATTGAGGATGCGCTCGCCCGCAGCAGAAGCGACACCTTGAGCGCGCAGGAGCGCAGCATGCTCCGCCGTATCCTCCACCTCGGCACGCTCACGGTCGAGGATGTCATGGTGCCGCGCGCCGACATCATCGCGGTGGATGACACGGTCAGCGTCGGGGAGCTGATGGGCGTATTCCGCCAGGCCGAGCATTCCCGCGTCCCCGTCTATCACGAGACGCTCGATGATCCGCGTGGCATGGTCCACATTCGCGATCTGATGTCGTGGATAACGGCGGAGGCAAACAGAGAAGATCGTCTCAATCTCGGCAAGGTCGATCTTGGGCGCAGTATCGCCTCGATCAACATCCTGCGCGAGATTCTCTACGTGCCGGGATCGATGTCGGTGCTCGATCTCCTGCTCAAGATGCAGACTACGCGGCTTCACCTCGCCTTGGTGGTCGATGAATATGGCGGTACCGACGGTCTGGTCTCGATCGAGGATCTGGTCGAGGAAGTGGTCGGCGACATTGCCGACGAGCACGACGTCGAAGACGAGCCGCTGATCAAATCCGACCCCCGGCTTGGCCTTGTCGCCGACGCACGCACGCCGATCTCGGACCTCGAGGCGCATCTCGGGCTCGAGCTTGCTTCCGAAGAGCAGGAGGAGGAGGTCGACACGCTTGGCGGGCTCGTCTACGCAATCGCGGGCCGCATCCCGGCGCGCGGGGAGCTCGTGCGGCATCCGAGCGGTATCGAGTTCGAGGTGCTCGACGCCGATCCGCGCCGAATCAAGAAGCTCCGCATCCACTTGCCACCGGCAGCAGAGACGCAACAGGCCGAAAGCGCGTGAAGCCGGTTAGGGGGAGCACGGCGGCGCAAGGCATGCCGCGCGACTACGCCAGCTTCGCCGGCATAGCGACCCGGGTTGCGGGTCTGCGTGGTGCCCGTCGCGCCTTGTTCGCGGTCTTTCTTGGTGCAATCTCAGTGCTTGCCTTCGCGCCAGTCCACGCCTGGCCGATCCTATTCGTAAGCTTCGGCGGTCTGGTGTGGCTGCTTGACGGCTGTCACGCCGCGCATACGCAGCTCGGCGATCGGCTCAAATGTGCGAGCCTGATCGGCTTCTGGTTCGGCTTCGGCTATTTCCTCGCCGGCCTTTACTGGGTCGCCGAGGCCTTCCTGGTTGAGCCTTGGCGTCACGGCTGGCTCATCCCGTTCGTCATGGCGGCGCTCCCCGCCGGGATGGCGCTGTTTTTCGTCGCGGCCACAGCCTTCGCCATACTGCTTTGGCTTCCGGGACTTGGCCGCGTGTTCGCGCTTGCCCTCGGGTTTGGCCTCGCCGAATACGCGCGCGGCCACGTCCTGACCGGACTTCCTTGGAATCTCGTGGGCTATGGGCTTCTCGGCCCTCTGCCGATGATGCAACTCGCCTCGCTCTTCGGCGTCTACGCCTTGAGCCTGCTTGCTGTTCTCCTGTTCGCAAGTCCGGCTGCCATTACGGCGCCGGATGGCTCAAATCTCCAGTCCGGCAAAGGAGGCGTGGCACTCGCCGCAGTCCTCTTGCTCCTGCTCGGCGTCGGATATGTTTGGGGGGAACGCAGGCTTGCCCATGCGGAGCAAGCGAGCACCGGCATTCGTCTTCGCATCGTCCAGGCCGATATCGATCAGGCGGCGAAGTGGCGGCCCGAGAACAGCGCCGAGATCTTCGCCGACTACCTCGATCTCACCAACTCGGGCGGCACGCAGACTCCGCTCAACGGCGTCAATATCGTGATCTGGCCCGAGACGGCAGTTCCGTTCCTTCTCGCGGACACGCCAGACGCCCTTGAGGCCATCGGCGCGGCGCTTCCCCGAAAGACCTCTCTCGTGGTCGGTTCGGCGCGGCTCGTCGAGAACCGCGACGAACAAGGAATTTCTGGACCGGCTCGCATCTATAACAGCCTGTTGGTGATCGACGATCAGGGACGCGTCGTGTCGAGCTACGACAAGATGCATCTCGTTCCGTTCGGCGAGTACCTTCCTTTCCAAGATTTCATGGAAGGTCTCGGCATCATGCAGCTCACCAGTGTGCGCGGCGGTTTCAGCTCGGGCGCCGGCCCCCGGCTACTCTCCATTCCGGGAGCGCCGCCGGCAAGTCCGCTGATCTGCTACGAGATCATCTTTCCCGACGACGTGACGGAAAGCTCGGCGAGACCGGGCTGGTTGCTCAATGTCACCAACGACGCGTGGTTCGGCTCGAGCGCAGGCCCCTATCAGCACTTCCATCAGGCGCGTGTGCGCGCGGTCGAGCAAGGTTTACCCGTGGCCCGCGCCGCCAACACAGGCATCTCGGCGCTGATCGATCCTTATGGCAGAATTCTCGCCGAGATTAATCTCGGCGAGAAAGGTGTGATCGACGTGGACCTACCCAAAGTGGGCCCACCGACTCTCTACGTTCGTCTCAAAATTCTTCTCGAAATCTCGGTGGTGGTGCTCACTCTTGCGTGTTGGCTCGCCTGTTGCTGCCAATCATTTCGGCACCAGAACTAATTTGCCCCGCACAAATACGGGGTGCGGCGCAGGTATGCTTGACGCGGGCAAATGCCACCCCTTATGAACGACCAGAAGGACGATTTCATCAAACGCATGAGTCAGCTTCTGATTTTCGAAGTTCATGTTAATTGCGAGAGAGCAAATGGCAGGCAAGAAGCCTAATCCCGTCGACGCCCATGTCGGCAGCCGGGTGCGATTGCGACGCATGCTGCTTGGCATGAGTCAGGAGCGTCTCGGCGAGAGCATGGGACTTACATTTCAGCAGGTGCAGAAATATGAGAAGGGCGTGAACCGCATCGGCGCGAGCCGGCTGTTTCAGATCTCGAAAATCCTCGATGTCCCAGTTCAATTCTTCTTCGAGGAAGCACCTTATTCTGGTGACGGCAACGCCGTGCGTGGCATGGCCGAGCCGGACTCGGAAGCCTTCATCCTCGAGTTTCTGAATAGCCGCGAAGGACTTGAGCTCAACCGCGCCTTCGTCAAGATTGGCGACGCAAAAGTGCGCAAGAGCGTCGTCGACCTGGTACGGGCGCTCAGCGCCGGCGGCAGCACCTCTTAGTCCCGATCGACTAGAGTCATAGGTGACCGACGGCGGGCTTGACCCGCCGCGTTCCCTGTGGTTTGCGAGAACGAATGCGGCCGCTTGGCCGTCTTCTTCTCTCGAAAGGGGTGGGTCAAGTGTCCCGGACAAATTACGTCTTCACCAGCGAATCCGTGTCGGAGGGTCACCCCGACAAAGTCTGCGATCGCATTTCCGACGCGGTAGTTGATCTCTATCTTGCTGCCGATCCCTATTCGCGCGTTGCCATCGAAACGCTGGTCACGACCAACCGCATCGTGATGGCCGGCGAAGTGCGCGGGCCAGAGACCGTGACGCCCGATCTGATCGAGCAGGCCGCGCGGCGCGCGGTGCGCGAAATCGGCTACGAGCAGAAGGGGTTCCACTGGCAGAATTGCGTGTTCCAAAATTACGTGCATGAGCAGTCCGCCGATATCGCTCGCGGCGTTGACGCCGATGTCGAAGCGAATAAGGATGAGGGTGCGGGCGATCAGGGCATCATGTTCGGCTTTGCGTGCCGTGAGACCGAGACGCTCATGCCGGCGCCGATTTTCTACGCGCATCGCATTCTGCATGAAATGGCCAAGGCGCGGCATACCGGCCGCACGTCTGAACTCGGGCCTGATGCAAAGAGCCAGGTGACGCTCGCCTACGAGAACGGGAAGCCGGTGCGGGCCGACTCCATTGTGGTCTCGACCCAGCACGGCGAGGATGTGACCCAGGAGCGGGTCAAGGAAATCGTGCGCGGCTTCGTTGATGAAGTGATGCCGAATGGCTGGGTAAATGGTCACACCAAGTTCTATGTGAACCCGACAGGACGCTTCGTCATCGGCGGACCTGACGGTGACACCGGCGTCACCGGACGGAAGATCATCGTCGATACTTACGGGGGCGCCTCGCCGCATGGCGGCGGCGCCTTCTCCGGCAAGGACCCCACCAAGGTCGACCGCTCAGCCGCCTACGCCGCACGCTATCTTGCCAAGAATGTGGTCGCCGCCGGGCTTGCCGATAAATGCACGCTCCAGGTCTCTTATGCGATCGGCGTCTCCCAACCCCTCTCGCTCTACGTGGACCTGCATGGAACAGGCAACGTCGCCGAAAGCAAGCTCGAGCACGCACTCCGCCAGGTGATGGACTTGAGCCCGCGCGGAATCAGAGAGCACCTCAAGCTGTCTCGTCCGATTTACGAGCGCACGGCGGCCTACGGCCATTTCGGTCGCCAGCCCGATAATGACGGTGGCTTCTCCTGGGAGAGGCTCGATCTTGTGGAGCCGATCCGCGCCGAGCTTACCTAAGCCAGCTCGTTCCCAGCCCAGGTCGTCGTCGTGACAGGGCTTGGCTGACGCTATACGTCTTGACCATTGAAAAATTCGTGGA
>JBKPSQ010000171.1:0-43222 GCA_046735075.1 Pseudomonadota bacterium | reverse complement strand
GTCGAGCACCGCCTTCCAGTCGGCAATATTAGTGTAGGCCGTGACGAAGAACGACAGCGAGCTCTGCACCTGCCCGAAGGCCGAGGCTACCTGCATCAGCCCGCCGAGCGTCATGGCGCCGAAGAAATAGACCGGGCTCACCACCAGGAAGGGGAAGATGATGGCAACTTGATTGTAGCCGGCGGTGAGAAAGGTGAGGCGCTTGGTCCGCTGCATGATGCCGTACCAGTTGCGCACCACATTGGCGAACCGGTCGCGCAAACGCCCTTCCTCGGCCTGTTCGCCCGAAAGCAGCGTCACCTGCTCGGCATTCTCCCTGAGGCGGACCAGCGAGAAGCGGAAATCGGCCTCGTAGCGTTGCTGGTCGAAATTGAGCTTGACCAGCGGTCGGCCGACGAGATGCGTCACCCAGGTGCCGATGATGGCGTAGATCAGCGCCGCCCAGACGAGGTAGCCGGGCACCTCGAAGGACTTGGAGCCGATCATGAGCGGCGTGGCTGCCGAAAGATTCCACAGGATCACCACGAACGAAACCAGCGTGACGATCGAGCCGAGCAGCGCGATGCCGATGTCGAGCGAGTTGGCAATGAACTGCCTGATGTCGTCGGCAATACGCTGATCGGGATTGTCGGCCTGGTCACCCTTGAGCCGCATGCGGTAATGCGTGCCTTGCTCGAGCCAGCGCCCGAGATAGCGCTTGGTCAGCCAGCGCCGCCATCGGATCTGCAGCCATTGCTGAAGGTAGATTTGGTAGACCGCGGTGACGATGAAGGCAGCGGCAAGGATGCTGAACACGCCGAGCTGGTAGATGAAGACATTCCAGTCCTTGTTCTGCAGCGCGTTGTAGAACGTGTTGTACCAGCTGTTGAATTTTACGTTCAGCCAGACCTGGAACAACTGAAGCGCAATCACCGAGGTGAGCAGGATGCGGCCGGGCCATTTATCGTCGCCCTGGAAATAGGGCGCGGCAATACGCGTGAAGTTTCCCGCTGAAGTGCGAAAATTCGCCATTTAAGGGGCTGCTCCAAGGCTCTCGCTCTTGCGGGAGCTACAAACCTGCCGAGCTATAGGGCGAAGGCAGGCCTCTAGGAAATTACGATTGCGTAAGGCTTAAGTGAATGCTTGGCCTTCGTCCTGCGGCAAAAAAGGATGGAACACGTCTCCTGCCTGAAAAGCCACAGAAATGTCGGGCGCCAAGTCCGCCGCTCCCGGTACGATTTGCTGTGGAACGCAGCAAGGCTGGAATGAATGCCGGAAATCGAAAGCGCCGCCTTTAGGGGCGGCGCTTTCTGTCTCTCCTGAATCGTCGGACTACATCATGTCCATGCCGCCCATGCCGCCGCCCGGCATGTGGACGTGCTCATCCTTCTTCTTCGGCGCCTCGGCCACGCCAGCTTCGGTGGTGACGAGGAGGCCGGCCACCGAGGCTGCATCCTGGAGTGCTGTGCGCACGACCTTGGCTGGGTCGATGATGCCCTTTTCGATCAGGTCACCATACTCGTCGTTCTGGGCATCGTAGCCGTAGGACGGCGACTTCTGGTCGACAACCTTGCCGACCACGATCGAGCCTTCGACACCGGCATTCTCCGCGATCTGGCGGATCGGCGCCTGGAGCGCGCGCCGCACGATACTGATGCCGGCCTCCTGGTCGTCGTTGTCGCCCTTGGTCTTGAGCGACTTCGCGGCCCAGAGCAGAGCCACGCCGCCGCCCGGCACGATGCCTTCCTCGACCGCGGCGCGGGTCGCGTTGAGCGCATCGTCGACGCGGTCCTTCTTCTCCTTCACCTCGACTTCGGTTGCGCCGCCGACCTTGATCACGGCAACGCCGCCGGCGAGCTTGGCCAGCCGCTCTTGCAGCTTCTCCTTGTCGTAATCCGAGGTCGTGTCTTCGATCTGCTGCTTGATCTGCGCGATGCGGGCCTGGATGTCGGCCTTCTTGCCGGCGCCGTCGACGATCGTGGTGTCATCCTTGGTGATCGACACCTTTTTCGCCTTGCCGAGCATTTGCACGGTAACATTCTCGAGCTTGATGCCGAGATCCTCGGAGATCAGCTCGCCGCCGGTCAGCACTGCGATGTCCTGCAGCATGGCCTTGCGGCGATCGCCGAAGCCAGGCGCCTTGACGGCCGCGACTTTCAAGCCGCCGCGAAGCTTGTTGACCACGAGCGTGGCAAGCGCCTCGCCCTCGACATCCTCGGCGATCACGAGCAGCGGACGGCCCGACTGCACCACCGCCTCGAGCAGCGGCAGCAGCGATTGGAGGCCAGACAGCTTCTTCTCGTAGATCAGGATGTACGGGTTCTCGAGCTCAGCCACCATCTTCTCGGCATTGGTGATGAAGTAGGGCGAGATATAGCCGCGGTCGAACTGCATGCCCTCGACCACGTCGAGCTCGCTATCGAGGCTCTTGGCCTCTTCGACCGTGATCACGCCTTCATTGCCGACCTTCTGCATGGCTTTCGCGATCATGTCGCCGATCGCTTTCTCGCCGTTGGCGGAGATGGTGCCGACCTGGGCGATCTCGGACGAACCGCTCACTTTCTTCGAGCGCTTCTTGATCTCCTCGACCACGTCGAGCACGGCCTTGTCGATGCCGCGCTTGAGATCCATCGGGTTCATGCCGGCGGCCACGGCTTTCAGGCCTTCGCGTACGATGGCCTGCGCCAGGACGGTCGCGGTGGTGGTGCCGTCGCCAGCGGTGTCATTGGTCTTGGACGCGACCTCCCTCAGCATCTGCGCGCCCATATTCTCGAACTTGTCTTCGAGCTCGATTTCCTTGGCCACCGTCACGCCGTCTTTGGTCGAGCGCGGCGCGCCGAACGACTTCTCGAGGATGACGTTGCGGCCCTTGGGCCCGAGCGTGATCTTGACCGCGTTGGCCAAGACATCGACGCCGCGCATCATCCGCTCGCGCGCGTCGGCGGAAAACTTCACATCTTTAGCTGCCATTTGAATTTGCTCCCAGTGTTCTATCTTTAGAGGAGGGGAGGGAGTCCGGCTTAGCCGAGGATTCCCATGATGTCGGACTCCTTCATGATGAGGAGCTCGTCGCCGTCGATCTTGACCTCGGTGCCGGACCATTTGCCGAACAACACCTTGTCGCCAGCCTTGACTCCCATTGGCTGGAGCTTGCCGTCCTCGCCGCGGGAGCCAGGGCCCGCTGCGATGACCTTGCCGGTCTGGGGTTTCTCAGCCGCGGTATCGGGGATGATGATCCCGCCCTTGGTTTTCTGCTCTTCCTCGAGCCGCTTGACCACGACGCGGTCGTGCAAGGGTCTGAATTTCATGAATTTTTCTCCTATCGGATGAAACGCCGCATTTAGCACTCGCGCGAAACGAGTGCTAATCAGCGCGCTTTTAGCGACGTGGCCATGACGCTGTCAAGCAAGGCTAGCTGTGACCCGCGGCACGCGCGGTCAAGCGAAGCGGCGCTTCTCACTATCCATGAAGGCGAGTGCCGAGTCGGGGTAACGGTCTCCCGCCGCAGCACCCGGAGGCAGCGCTCGGTCGAGTGCGGCGAGATCGTCGCGCGATAGCTTTACGTCGAGAGCGCCGAGGGCTTCGGCGAGACGGTCCCGGCGTCGCGCGCCGACTAGAGGCACAATGTCATCGCCCTGCGCCGCGACCCAGGCGATCGCCACTTGCGCCACCGAGGCGCCGATCGTCTCCGCGATCCCGCGCAGCTTCTCGACCAGCGCGAGGTTCGCGTCGAGATTGGCGCCCTGGAAGCGCGGAGCATTGCTACGGAAGCCCCGCTCGCCCTCGCGCGCCTTCGACCAGTGGCCGCTGATCAGGCCACGCGACAACACACCATAGGCGGTGATGCCGATGCCAAGCTCGCGGCAGGCGGGAAGAATCTCCTCTTCGATGCCGCGCGAGATCAGCGAATACTCGATCTGTAGGTCGCAGATCGGGTGCGTTGCATGAGCTCGGCGAATGGTATCAGCGCCGACCTCGGAAAGCCCAACATAATGAACATAGCCCGCCTTCACCAAGTCGGCGATCGCGCCGACGCTCTCCTCGATCGGTACCGCGGGATCGAGGCGTGAAGGACGATAGATGTCGATATAGTCGGTGCCGAGCCGGCGCAGCGAATATGCAAGAAACGTCTTCACCGCTGCGGGCCGGGCGTCATAGCCGATCCAATTTCCAGCGGGGTCGCGGAGCGCGCCGAACTTGACGCTGATCACGACCGAGGAGCGGTCGCGGCCCTTGAGCGCTTCGGCGATCAGCATCTCATTGTGACCCATGCCATAGAAATCGCCGGTGTCGAGCAGTGTAATCCCGGCATCGAGTGCGGCATGTATGGTGGCGATGCTCTCGCTGCGGTCGGCCGGGCCATAAAGGTCGGACATGCCCATGCAGCCGAGGCCGATGGCTGAGACGTCCGGACCGGTGCTGCCAAGCTTGCGGTGAATCATGCAAATATCTCCTCTCGACCTAACGCGGAGGTCCATTGACTTGTTCGCCGTGCAGGGGGGCCGAGACCTCAGGCCTTACTTCGCAGCGCGTTGACGACGCCGTCGACCTTGCCGTCGAGCATAACGCCGAACTCCTTGAGCTCGGGCCGGCCAAGCGTGCCAAGGAACGAGGAAGGACGGTCGTAGCTGATCGCGCCCTCTTTGCCGTTGTCGAACAGAGCGATACGGAATGGCACGTAGAAACTCGCATGGATATCGATGGCGATGATCTTGTCGGCGATGACCGGATTGCCGACCAGATAAAGCATGCAACGCTTCGTCTTGCCGGAAAGAGAAGTCACCGCGCCCTGATTGGCGCTCGCGACGATCATGAGACCATGCACACCGCCGATCCGCCCGATCTCCTTCTCGACCTCGCTCCATGAAGCGCGCCGTTCCACCAGGGCTTTGGTGGCGCCCGGATCGAGGTGACCGAGCTCAGCTTCGAATGCCACGACGAGCTTGTCGTAGGGAACTCCGGCGGCGACGGTCACATGCTCGATCGCCATCGAAGATTGGACCGAATCCGAGACGCTACTGTTGTTCATGACGAGCTCGCCTTGTTATGAGGCCGGAAAGTTTTGTACGCTGTTTTTTTATCTCATCATGGGCAAAACCATGGGTAAAGACCGTGCAGCGTTTGCTGCGGCAGCGGCAGAACGCCTGAGTTTGCGCTTTCCCGGCTGCCGGGCCCGGCTTGGCGTTGCCGCATGGCACCTGTATCAACAAAAGCGCGAGGGGCTGCCAAATTAGTGTTGCCTCACAGGGCCTGTCGCCGCATGATTTTTGCGGGGGTTGCGCAATTGGTAAGCGCTGGGATCATGGCTTCTAGGCAGAGCAGTTCCTCAGGACTGGCCATGCTTGATGTGATCGTTCTGATCGCCATGGCCGTTACTGCAATCGCGTTCGCGGCTGGGCTCGTCGTTCATTCCGGCATTGCTTACATCCCGGCGCTGATTGCCGCCGCAGCGCTCTATATGGTGATGGTGGCGTCCTATCTCATGATCGCGCGCTCGACGAAATCGGCCCCGGTAACCGATCGCTTGAATGAGCTTGAGGAAGCGCTCGAGATCATCGACGCCGATCTGCAACGCATCGACCGCGTCGAGGATGACGTGGCGAGGCTCGACCTCTTGAATGATCGCGTCGAACGGCTCGACCAGGCCGTGGGCCAGGGCAGCCGCGGGGCAGCCAGCATCGGCCGCTATGAGCAGCTCGCATCGGAGTTCGACGACGTGCACGCCAAGATCGATGGTCTGCGGACCGAGCTCGAAGGCGAGGCCAGAACGCATCGCGACAAGATCGCTAACGACTTGCGCGTGCTCGAGGGGCTGATCAAGCAGCTTTCGCGCGAGGTTGCATCGGCTGGCGTGCCGTCTGGTTCCACCCCGGCCCCCGCGCCGCAGGTCGCAGTCGCGGCTCCCATTCCCTCTCTGGCCGATGAACTTGACGAGGCGGAGGGTGCGGAGGGGCCGATAACGGAGGTCACCGAGACGCTGATCGTCGTGGAGGAAGAGGAAGTCCTCGATGGTCTTCCGGCGACCGCCTCGGCAGCCGCACTGAAGAATGAACCCGCGGAGCGCAAGACGGCGCAGACCTTCAGCGACGATGAAATGCTCGATATCGTGGCGCAGGCCATCGAGGGAGGCCGCGTCGACCTTTATTTGCGGCCGACCGTGACTCTGCCGGAACGAAGGCCGCGCTATTTCGAAGCGCTGACCCGGATCAGGACCAAATCTGACGAGCTAATCATGCCCTCGGCCTATCTTTCGGTAGCCGAAAACTCAGGAATGATTCCCCTGATCGACAATGTGCAGCTCGTAAAGAGCGTGCAGGCGTTGAGGCGCCTCGGCGCCAAGTCAAGGATCAAGGGGTTCTTTTGCAACATCTCGGTACGTACGCTGCTCGATCCCGAGTTCTTCCCCGAACTGGTCGAGTTCATGGAGGAGAATTCCGGCTTGAGCGAAAGCTTGATCTTCGAGGTGAGCCAGCCTGCGCTCCTCGGGCTTGAGACTTCGGAGTTCGGCTCGCTCGATACGCTGGGGGCGCTCGGCTACGGCTTCTCGCTCGACCAGGTCAGCGACCTCGATGTGGATTTTGCCGGCCTTCGCGATCGGCACTTTCGCTTCGTCAAAGTCGATGCCAAGACCTTCCTGCATGACATGGAAGTAAGGGGCAAAGGCCTGCCCGGCGCCGACATGAAGAGCTACCTCGAGACGTTCGGACTCAAGCTCATCGTGGAGACGGTCGAGGATGAGGATGCGGTCGCCAAGCTGCTCGACTACGGCGTGGACCTCGCCCAAGGCGATCTATTCGGCACGGCGCGGCCGGTGAGTCCGGCGCTGCTGCGCGAGCTCGAAGAGGCCGACGCGGCTTAACAGCGCGGACACAATGCTCGGCACGAAACGAAGAAGCCTCGGGCGATGCCCGAGGCTTCCATTTGTTTGGATCGCTTGGGATTACTTCTTCGGCCAGTCGGTCGAGGGGAATGTGCTCTCGAGCTCCTGCTGCTCGACCTCGGCACCACCCGGATTGGGTTCGCTCCTGCCGGCTTCCGGAGCCGGGCTCATGGGCGCTGCCTGGTCTGGCGGGCCAGGCGGCGTCTCGGCAGGGTTGAGATGCTCCTCGACGGCTCGTTCCTCTTGGTCGGTGACCGGCACCGCGATGGTTGCCGCCCGATCTATGGGGACCAGCGAAAGAGCGAAGGCCTGCCCGGAGAGGGCGAAGCCGCCGAGGATGAGCGCGGGTGCGGCGGCTTTGAGCAAAGTGCGTTTCATGTTGCAAACCTCCCTAGCCCGGCGCGGGGAAGATGCCACGGCATGATCACCGCTGTCCCCGATCCGGTCGGTCCCTATGCTACACCACGCTTCTAGGAAGCGTCAGGATGCAACACGCAATTCGCGAGTAATTATCCGCTAATGGCCGGCAATTATCCGCAAATAACCTGAATTATCCTGAGCGCTAGTAACGGAGGCTGCGCGGCCAGTTGGTCTCCGGGAAGAGGCGCTGCAACTCGCGGATCTCGTTATTGCCGCCCGGAATGTCGCGATAGACTCGGTACGAGGGCGCGTAGTAGTCGCTGACGTAATAGTCCGGGCCGTAATAGAGAGATCTCCGATAGTAGCGCTTGTAACCGACTGCTCGGCTTGGAGGCCAGGGCTGGTCAGGCCGGTGGCTTGCGGCGCGGCGCTGGCCGAGCCGGCGCCCGCCACGAGCCCAAGGCTCAAGGCGACAGCGGCAGCAGTTGTGAGGGGAATCAAGGTTTTGAAGGGGCTAGGCATCGTTCCATCTCCTTATGCCGTCCCCTCCTCGGCGCGCCTGATGTGGGAGGCAAACACGGCTCCCGCAAGCCCCGCAGGATCACAAGACGGCGATCTGTGCGTTTCGCCCAAACCTGACAGCAGAACAAACGGCGCAATTCCGCGCGCTTGACCCTTAGCTTGCGAGCCTCTAACCGAGCGGCATGACGCTGATCGCTCCAAGCATCCCGGTAATCTCCTCAATCAAGGAGATCGGCTCGCGCTATCGCGCCTGGCTCGTCGATATATGGGGCGTGATGCATAACGGGCATCGCGCTTTCGCTGGCGCCATCTCGGCGGCACGCGGGTTCCGGCAACGCGGCGGTATCGTCGTGCTCCTTTCCAATTCACCGCGTCCCACGCCAGGCGTTCAAGAGCAGCTCCGCCGTCTCGGCGTGCCCGATGATGCCTATGATGCGACGGTCACCTCCGGCGATCTCACCCGATACGAGCTTGGCAAGCACGAGGGCGCAACCGTCTTTCATCTCGGGCCGGAGCGCGACCTTCCCATCTTCGAGGGCATTCCCGTCAAGCTGGGCAACCCCGATGACTCGGAGCTCATAGTCTGTTCCGGCCTCTTCGATGATGAGACCGAGACGCCCGATGACTATGTGGAGCTGTTGCAGAAGCTTGCCGCCCGCAAGCTCCTCATGATCTGCGCTAACCCCGATCATCTCGTGGAGCGCGGTGACAAGCTCGTCTACTGCGCGGGCGCCGTTGCCGCGATCTATGAGCGGCTCGGCGGCAGCGTACTCTATGCCGGCAAGCCGTACGCCCCGATCTACGAGCTCGCTCTCAAGACCATCTCCGACCTGGCTGGCCGGACCGTGACCAAGAGTGAGCTGCTCGCCATCGGCGACGGCGTCAACACCGACATCGCCGGCGCAGCTCAGTTTGGCATCGACGCGGTGTTTGTCGCGAGCGGCCTGCACGTGCCAGCAAACAGCGGCGGCGAAGCAGGTCCCGAAACCCTTGATGAACGGCATCTGGCCGAGCTGTTCGTCGGCGCCAAGCGGCGGCCGCTTGGCGCCATGCGCGCACTCGCCTGGTAACGGAACCGTCTCGCAAACTGGCGCATATTGCAGTGCAACAAGCGCTTCGCTATTTTCGTTCAACACCGCAGGGAGCAGGGAAAAATCACATGACGAGCAATGGAAACGGCACGAGCGGCCTCGGCCACGGCTATTATTTCGAAGACCTGGCCGTGGGCATGGAGGCGAGTGTCTCCAAGAAGATCACCAACGATGACGTTCTCGCTTTCGCGGACCTGTCGGGGGACGTCAACCCGGTGCACCTGAGTGACGATTTCGCTGCGCGGACGATCTTCAAGAAGCGGATTGCCCACGGCTTTCTGACTGGGAGCCTGTTCTCCACTGTGCTTGGCACCAAGCTTCCAGGCCCTGGCTGCATCTATCTTTCGCAAAGCATGAAATTCCGGGCGCCCGTCTATATCGGGGACGAGGTGGTTGCTACGCTCAAGGTCACCGGACTCGATCCCGAGAAGGCGCGTGCGACGCTTGCTTGCGACTGCGCCGTCAACGGCAAGACGGTGCTCGAGGGCGAGGCGGTGATGATGGTCGACCGACGCGCGCCGCGCCAATAGGGCGAGATCGAAGGATGGACGATGGACATTGTCCGCTTTTGGCGGGACGTGCCGCGCACGTTGCAGGGCGCGGCGGTCGCCATCGGCAATTTTGACGGCGTCCATCGCGGTCATCAGGCTGTGCTCAGCGAGGCGATCCGCATCGCTAAGCGGGAAGGCCGGCGCTCCGGCGCCGTGGTGTTCGATCCGCACCCGCGCGCGTTCTTCGCACCTGATCAGCCCTTCTTCTATCTGACGCCACTTCCGGTGAAACTCGAACTCCTGGAAGCCCTCGGCCTCGACCAGACCTTCGTCATTCCCTTCGATCAGGCACTCGCGTCGTTGAGCGCCGATGCGTTTGCCACCGACGTGCTCGCCGGCGGACTCGGCGCAAGTCACGTGGTGGTAGGGCACGACTTCTCCTACGGCAAAGGCCGCACCGGCACCACCGAGGAGCTTACGACGCTCGGGCGCAAGCTCGGCTTCGGCGTCGATGTCGTTTCGCCGGTGGGCGCTGAGGGCGCCATCTTCTCCTCGAGCAGCATTCGCGAGCATCTCCGCAAAGGAGAGGTGAGGCAGGCGGCCGATGAGCTCGGTTATTGGTGGCGCGCCCGCGGTCGCGTGAGCAAAGGAGCAGGCCGCGGCAAGGGTCTCGGCTTTCCCACGCTCAATTTTCCGCTTCACCCGGGCCAAGACGTGCGCCATGGCATCTATGCCATGCGCGTCCACCATGATGGCGGGCGCTCGCTTGCTGCAGGCTACGTGGGCGTCCGCCCTACTTTCGGCGAACACCAGCCTGTCTTGGAGGCTTACCTCCTCGATTTTGCTGGCGATCTGTACAACAAGGAGGTCGAGGCTGAGTTCATCGGCTTCCTGAGACCGGATCAGACTTTCGCCACGCCCGAAGCGCTTGCCCAGCAAATGCGGAAAGACACAGAGCAAGTGCGCGCCGTATTGGAGAGCGTCGAGGCTGACGATCCGATGCGCCGCTTTCCCCTCGGGCGAGCTCTCACCCGCACGTCCGAATCTATTTGATCTCGAAGGGCAGGTCTGCGCTCGTTGTCTTGCCGCTGTTTGTATCGTGCATGGTAAGACCGAGGATGTAGGCGCCGGCCGAAGCCCCGGTCAGGTTGATGGTCACGTGCGCCATGTAGTCGATCGGCGGCTCGCGCGCGGTGAGCGCGAACTCTCCGAAGCTCTTCTGGCCGCCGAGCACCTGTCCGTCAGGCGATCTCACCTCGAAATCGACTACGAGCTTCGACGAGACCTTGTCGCCATTCTGCTGCCAAGTGATGCCGACCGGCTCGGTGTAAACGATGAGCGGCTCGCCGGGCTTGAACACATTGTTCGAGCGCGGGTCGTAGATGGCGAAGCCGCCCGGCGCGTCGGCGACGAACAGAACGCGCCGGAAACCGAGAGGCGCGGCCTTGAGTGCCGCAATGGTCGCTGCTCTCGCGTTGTCGATCGCGGCAATTGACGGGTCAGGTGAAGCAGGCTCGGCCAGACTGGTAGATGACGCAAACAGCAAAAGCCCGAATGCAAGACAAGCAGACCGCCGCATCTTCATCCCCCATTCTCTGTGTGCGTTGGCGAGCATTCTAACAGCCGACCCCCACCGCGGCGACTGAACAGACTGGAATGTGCGAGGCTCGGTTGCTAGAACGCCGCGGGGACGGCAAGCGGCGGAAAGCATCTATGGCAAGGAAACCGAAGAGCGGCGGAGCAGCCGCCAAAGGAACGCGGGCCGGCAAGACGGTCCGCAGGACGAAGAATGCCGCGACGGCAAAGCCAAAGCGTCGGGCGGTGGTTAAAGCCAAACCGACGGCAAAGCTTTCCACGCAGAAGGTCGCAAAGGCCAAGAGCCGACGTCAGGTCCGGACAGGCACCAAGAAAAAGGCGGCACCACGGACGGCACCACCGCGTGCGGTGGCCAAGCCCAAACCGAAACCCAGGGCCCGAACATTGCGCGCGGCGGCCAAGCCGCGCGCGGTGCAGCCTCAGTCGCTAATGGGCCGCCTAGAAGCCCTCAAAGCCCAGACCGGGCGCGACTGGAGCGAGACGTTGTTCCTGCCCAAGACCGATTTCCCGATGAAGGCGGGACTGCCCGAGCGCGAGCCCGAGCTCTTGAAGCGCTGGCGCGAGATGCGGCTCTACGACCGGCTCCGCGAAGAAGCTATGGGCCGCCCGAAATTCGTTCTCCATGACGGGCCGCCTTACGCCAACGGCAACATCCATATCGGCACTGGGCTCAACAAAATCCTCAAGGACGTGATCAATCGCAGCCAGGCGATGATGGGAAAGGACGCGAACTACGTGCCGGGTTGGGACTGTCACGGCCTACCCATCGAGTGGAAAGTCGAGGAGGAGAATTACCGCGCCAGGGGCAAGGCAAAGCCCGACCTTTCAGATTCAGCCGCCATGATTGCCTTTCGCGCCGAGTGCCGGGCTTACGCCGAGCATTGGCTCAACGTGCAGCGCGAGGAGTTCAAACGCCTTGGCGTCGAAGGCGATTGGGAGCATCCCTACACCACCATGAGCTTTGATGCTGAAGCCACCATCGCGGCCGAGCTCATGAAATTCGCGATGAACGGGCTGCTCTATCGCGGCTCGAAGCCCGTGATGTGGTCGGTGGTTGAGCGCACCGCGCTTGCCGAGGCCGAGGTGGAATATGCCGAGATCGAGAGCCCGGCGATTTGGGTCAAGTTTCCGGTGCGGAGCTACTCGGGAGAGTCACACGACATTGGGCCTGACGACGATGAGGTGCTGATCCCTGAGGCGCTGGCGACGGCTTCGATCGTTATCTGGACCACGACGCCGTGGACCATTCCCGGCAACCGCGCGGTCGCCTTCTCGCGATCCATCGATTACGGCCTCTACGAAGTGACGCATGCGCCGGAAGAAAATTGGGCGCGGCGCGGCGACCGGTTGATCCTCGCCGACAAACTCGCCGACGATGTGTTCAAGGCCGCCCGCGTCGGCGGCTGGAAACGCCTCGGTCACGTGCCGTGGTCCGTTCTCGACGGCATCACCTTGGCGCATCCGCTGCGTGGGCGCGGCTACGACTTCGACGTGCCATTGCTGGCGGGAGAGCACGTGACCGAGGACACCGGCACCGGCTTTGTGCACACGGCGCCTGGCCACGGCACCGAGGATTTCGAGCTCTGGGAGGAAAACCGCGCAACGCTCGAGGCGCGCGGCATCGACACGAAAATTCCGTTCACGGTTGACGAGGCCGGTTTCTTCACCAAGGAGGCTACTGGCTTCGAAGGAGCCCACGTCATCGATGACAAGGGCAAGTTCGGCGACGCCAATTTCGCTGTCATCGCCGAACTGACGGAGGTCCGCTCGCTGATCGCCCGCGCGCGGCATAAACATGACTATCCCCATTCCTGGCGATCCAAGAAGCCGGTGATTTTCCGCGCCACTCCGCAATGGTTCATCGCCATGGACAGGCCGATTGAAGCGGGAAGCACATTGCGGGGGCGGGCGCTGAAGGCGATCGGCGACACGCGGTGGGTGCCGCCGCAAGGCGAGAACCGCATCAGGGGCATGGTCGAGACGCGGCCTGACTGGGTGGTGTCGCGCCAGCGTGCCTGGGGCGTGCCCATTACCGTGTTCGTGCACAAGGAAACCGGCGAGGTCATCCCGCGCGCTGGGTTCAATCGCTCTGGTGAACTGATCGACAGGATCGTCGAGGCGTTTAGCCGAGAGGGCGCCGATGCCTGGTTCAAGGCGAGCGCGCGCGAGCGCTTTCTTGAAGGTCTCGTGGACCATCCTGCCGACTGGCAAAAGGTCGACGACATTCTCGATGTCTGGTTCGACTCAGGCTCGACCCATGCCTTCGTCCTGGAGCAGCGCGCCGACTTGAAATGGCCCGCCGATCTCTATCTCGAAGGCTCCGACCAGCATCGCGGCTGGTTCCAGTCATCGCTGCTCGAAGCTTGCGGCACGCGCGGCCGCGCGCCTTACGATGCGGTGCTGACACATGGGTTCGTCGTCGGCGAGGACGGCCGTAAGATGTCGAAGTCGCTCGGCAATGTGGTGGCGCCGCAGGACGTGATCCGCCAATCGGGCGCAGAGATCTTGCGGCTGTGGGCGATGAGCTCGGACTATGCCGAAGACCTTCGCATCGGATCCGAGATCATCAAGGCCAATGTCGAGTCTTATCGCAAGCTGAGGAATACGCTGAGATTCCTGCTTGGCAATCTTGCTCACTATCATCCGAGCCTCGCGGTACCTTATGCCGAGATGCCTGGGCTTGAGCGCTATATGCTCAATCGCCTGGCCGAGCTCGATGAGATGGTCCGCTCGGGTTACGACGAATTCGACTTCAAGCGGGTATTCCACGCACTGCTCAATTTCAGCGTGAACGACCTCTCGGCCTTTTATTTCGACATCCGCAAGGATGCGCTCTATTGCGACCCCTATGACAGCATCACGCGCCGCGCCGCGCTGACCGTGCTCGATCAGATCTTCTCGGCGCTCACCGCCTGGCTTGCGCCCATGCTCGCCTTCACCATGGAAGAGGTGTGGATCAATCGCTTTCCCGGAGGGAGCAGCTCCGTGCATTTCCGTCAGTTCCCCGAAATCCCCAAGGCCTGGCGCAAAGAGGCGCTTGCCGAGAAGTGGCGCAAGGTGCGACAGGTCCGCCGAGTGGTAACTGGTGCGCTCGAGATCGAGCGCAAAGAAGGCCGCATCGGCTCGAGCCTCGAAGCCGCGCCCAGAGTCTATATCGCTGACAGCGAGCTACGCGCCGCGCTGCATGGTATCGACCTCGCCGAGATCGCCATCACCAGCGGAGTTCGGCGCCTGATCGGCGAAGGACCAGATGATGCCTTCCGCCTTCCTGACGTGTCGGGCGTCGCAGTCGTGTTCGAGCGCGCCAAGGGAATGAAATGCGCGCGCTCGTGGAAAATCCTGCCCGACGTTGGTTCCGACCCCGAATTCCCGGAGCTCTCGCTACGTGACGCCGAGGCCGTGCGCCAATTCGATGCGCGTCGCGCCGAAGCCGCCGAGTAGTCCATGCCGGACGCGCGGAACTTCTTATGGGGGCCCTTGTCGTCGTTAGGCCTTGGTGTGGCCGCGCTCACGGTCGCTGCCGATCAGGCGCACAAGGCGTGGATGCTTTACGTCTTCGACATCGGCGCCAAGAGCCCGGTGACGTTGGCGCCGTTTTTCGATCTCGTGCTCGTGTGGAATCAAGGCATCAGCTACGGGCTGTTACCGCAGCAAGGCGCGCTGGGGCGGCTAGCGCTGATCCTCTTTGCTGTTGCCGCAAGTCTAGCCCTTGCCGTTTGGCTTGCTCGCCAAACTTCCAAGATTCCCGCGGCGTCAATCGGGCTGATCATCGGCGGCGCCGTCGGCAATGCCATTGATCGAATGGCTTATGGCGCGGTTGCCGATTTCTTCTCGTTCCATGCCTTCGGCTTCGAATGGTACGTGTTCAACATCGCCGATACCGCCATTGTTGCCGGTGTGTTGGGACTTCTGTATGAGTCCTTGCTCAGGGGTCACAAAAAGGCCGGAAACCCTTCTAAGATGTAAGAAAATTCGGCATTTTATGGCCGCTTAGGGGGAAGATTGGGGCGCATCAAATCCATAATCCGTCTTCGCAGCGCCTTGCGCCTTGCCGCAGCGTTGGCCTCCGCACTTGCGCTTGGCGGCTGCGGCGGCATTGAGTTCCAGGGCAAGGTCTTCGACTATATGGGCCTCTCCGGCGACCGCGGGCCGCAAGAGGACGTTCGCATGTCCGAGCGCCCGCCGCTTCTCCTGCCGCCCAATCCAAAGACTTTGCCGCCGCCGGGGTCAGGCGTCGCCGTGGCCACGGCACGTGCCGATTGGCCGACGAACCCTGAGGTGGTGACAAAGAACGTTACCAAGGCAAGGAAAGCGGAGGAAGCGAAGCGAGATCGCATAGACGATCCGGCGAATCCATATGCCGGCAAGAAGACCTTGCTCGACAGGGTGCTTGGCCGGGACGAGGATGAGACTGCACCGGTGGACGACGTGCCGGAGCCGGATCCCTCCGATAAGCCGCCTGAGGAAGTGGCAGCGGCCGCCAAGAAGCCGCTTGCGCCGCGCACACCGGAAGACATTTCCCCGAAGACCGAAGATCCGTTCCACCCGGATGCGCCTGACAGCTATAAGGGTGTCTCGGCTGGCGAAAACGCCAAGAACTATTGACGGACCCGCCTGACAGCTTCCTTAAGTTGCGCGTCGGACATTTCGCTTGAAAATGCCTTACCAAGGCCTGAAATGTGCGCCAACGAGGCTTGGCATCATCCTTTGATGATCTTGCCTGATTAGCCACTGTCCTACTCCGGTCCCGCTCTATGGTGATGTGGATGCTCGATCAACTTATGGCCGCGCTCGATCCGAGGGCGGGCCTCGTGCTTGCCTGCGCTAGCCTCGCCTCGGTTGCGGTTGCCGCTGCGTTTGGAGAAGCCTATGCCTCAGAGCGGGTCAGCGAGTTCAAGCTCGCCAACGGGCTCACCGTGGTGGTCATTCCCGACCATCGCGCCCCGGTCGTCACTCAGATGGTCTGGTACAAGGTCGGCGCCGCCGACGAGCCGCCCGGTTCCTCCGGCATCGCGCATTTCCTCGAGCATCTGATGTTCAAGGGCACGGACAAGATCCCGACTGGCGCGTTCTCCAAGATCGTCGCCAAGAACGGCGGCGAGGACAACGCTTTTACCAATCACGACGTGACCGCCTATTTCCAGCGCGTTGCAAAGGATCGTCTGCCGCTGGTGATGTCGATGGAAGCAGACCGCATGGCGAATCTGCGACTGACCGAGGAGGACGTGAAGACCGAGCGCGACGTCATTCTCGAAGAGCGCCGCTCGCGTGTCGACAACGACCCAGGCTCCATCCTGCAAGAGCAGATGATGGCGGCGCTTTACGAGAACCACCCTTACGGCATCCCCATCATCGGCTGGAGCCATGAGATCGCGGCGCTGAACCGCGACGACGCGCTTTCGTATTACAAGCGCTTCTACGCGCCGAACAATGCCATCCTCATCGTCGCCGGCGATGTCGAGCCCGATGAGGTGAGGAAGCTTGCGGAGGAGAATTTCGGCAAGCTCAAGCCCAACCCGTCGCTCAAAGGTCGTCATCGCCCGGAGGAGCCCGAGCACTACACGCCGGTGAAGGTGACGCTCGAGGATCCGCGTGCAGGCCGCACCACCGTCCAGCGCTTTTATCTCTCTCCGAGCTATTCTTCTGCCGAGCCAGGCGAGGCCGAGGCTCTCGATCTCTTGATGCGGATTGCCGCCTCTGGCGCGGTCAGCAAGCTCTATAAGAAACTGGTGATCGAGGACAAAAAGGCGGCGAGCGCAGGCGGCTGGTATTCTGACTCTGGCCTCGATTCGGGCAGGCTCGGGTTCTACGCCATCGCCGCCGAGAAAGTTTCGGCCGAGGAACTGGAGAAGGCCATCGACGGCGTGATCGCCGATCTGCGCGAGAGCGGCGTGACACAGGCCGAGCTCGACCGCGCGCGCGCCTCTTATATCGCCGAGTTCGTCTACACCTCCGACAGTCAGTCGCGCATGGCGCGTCACTATGGCTGGCGGCTCGCCACCGGCATGAGCATCGAGGATGTCGAGGCCTGGCCTGAGCGGCTGAAGAAGGTGACCGTGGACGATGTGAAGGCCGTGGCGCGGAAATATCTCGTCGACAAGAACTCGGTCACCGGCTATCTGCTGCCCGCTCCTGAGAACACGAGCAGCGTTGGTGAAAAGCCAGCCCAGGCGCCAGTCAAAGGCAAGTCGTAGCCGGAAATGACGCTGCGCTTCCGGTTTCCGCGATTTCTGCTACGGCAAGGCCCAATTTTGGCGGCCACCGTACTCATTCTTTCAACGGCTCATGCGGCCGAGGGTGACGGCATGAAAATCCAGCGCGTCGTAAGCCCCGGTGGCATCGAGGCCTGGCTCGTCGAGGGTCATACCAACCCCCTGATTGCCATCCGCTTTGCTTTCCGTGGCGGCGCGAGCCAAGACGATGCCGACAAGGAAGGGCTCGCCTATTTCGTCTCGGCGATGATGGACGAGGGCGCCGGCGACTTGAACGCAATCGCCTTTCAGGAGCGCGCGCAAGAGCTCGCCATGCGAATGGATTTCGATGCCGGGCGCGATGTCATGCTCGGAACGATCCAGACGCTTACCGCGAACAAGGATGACGTATTTGACCTGGTGCGTCTCGCCATGACCAAGCCGCGCTTCGATGAGGATGCCATCGAGCGGGTGCGCGCCCAGATTCTCGCCGGCTTGAAATTCGACGAGAACGATCCGGAGACGGTGGCCTCTCTCGCCTGGGATCGCCTCGCCTTCCAGAACCATCCTTATGGACGGCCGATCAAGGGCACCTCTCAGTCGATTTCCAGCATCACCCGCGACGACCTCAAGAACTATGTCAGACGCGTCTTCGCCCGCGACAAGCTGGTGATTTCAGTGGTCGGCGACATCGATGCCGAGACGCTGGGCAAGGCGCTCGATCACCTGTTCGGCGATCTACCGCTTCACTCCGAGCTTGCGCCGGTGGCCGATGCCAATCCGCCGCTCGGTCCGACCCGCGAGATCATCGAAATGGACGTGCCGCAATCGGTGGCGCAGTTCGGCCACCGTGGCATCCCCCGGAAAGATGACGATTTCATCCCCGCTTATGTGCTCAATTACATTATCGGCGGCGGCGGCTTCTCCTCGCGGCTGATGGAAGAGGTGCGCGAAAAACGCGGACTTGCTTATTCAGTCTACTCGAACCTCTATCCCTACCAGCACGGCGCCGTATTCGTCGGCAGCGTGGCGACCAAGAATGAGGCGGTCGGCCAATCGCTCGACGTGATCGAGAGCGAGCTGAAGCGGCTTGCCGAGCAAGGCCCGACCGCAGAGGAACTCGAGAACGCCAAGAGCTATCTCACCGGAGCCTATGCACTCAGGTTCGAGTCCTCGTCGAGCATCGCCAATCAATTGCTTTGGATCCAGATCGAAGAGCTCGGCATCGATTATGTGAACCAGCGGAACAAGCTGGTGGAAGCGGTAACGCTCGACGACATCAAGCGCGTGGCAAGGCGGCTCATCGAGGCCGACCGTCTGATCACCACAATCGTCGGAAAGCCCGTTGCGACGAAGAGCGCAGGCGCGCCTGGTTAGACGCCAGAATTGTCATTCCAGCGTAAGCGGAAATCCGGTAACCACCACGCAACGAGTGGAACGAAGAGCCGGGTTACTGGATTGCCCGGTCGAGCCGGAAATGACATGAGCCTGTCGAGACCGGCATTACGTTTCAATTGGAATGAGTCTCGCTAGGGTCATCACATGTCGTTGTCGCAATCGGTCGAAGGCTGTCTCGAATCCACCATTGGCAGCGTAGGGCTGCCGCAAAATTCCCTTAAGGCAAATCTCGCCAAGCTCGAACCCCGGCTTCAGTCGCTGCGCGAGGCTCACGCTAAGAAGACCCTGCCCCTGCTGCGCGTGCCCGAATGGCGCGACGATATTAAGGCTGCTCAAGATGCGTTTCAGGCGCTGACCAAAGGAGCCCGCACAGTTGTGTTTTTCGGCACCGGAGGATCGAGCCTCGGTGGCCAGACGCTCGCCCAGCTCGGCGGGTGGGCCATTCCCGGCGACGACAAGCACGGCAGCGAAGAGCGGCCGCGCACGCGCTTCTACGACAATCTCGATGCGCGCACGCTCGATCTTGCGCTTTCGGGTCTCGACCTCAAGACCACACGCTTCGTGGTGATCTCGAAGTCCGGCGGCACGCCGGAGACCTTGGTGCAGATCATCGCCACTATCGAGGCTGTGCGTAAGGCGGGATTAGAAGATCGTATCCCGGAGCTGTTCCTCGCCGTCACCGAGCCGAAAGCGCCGGGTGTGAAGAATGGGCTGCGGGCGCTGTGCGAGGAATTCTCAATTCCGACGCTTCCCCACGATCCCGGCATTGGCGGGCGCTTCTCTGGCCTGACGAATGTCGGTCTGCTCCCGGCCTTCGCCCGCGGCCTCGATGTCGTGGCGCTCAGGGAAGGCGCGCAGAACGTTATAGACGCGATGCTCAAGGCCAAGAACGCGGCTGAATTTGCCCCGGCGATCGGCGCTTCGGTCGTTATCGGGCTTGCCAAGGAGCGCGGCGTGCGCGCCACGGTGATGCTGCCCTACTCGGATCGCCTGTCGCGCTTCGCTGCCTGGTATGTGCAGCTTTGGGGCGAGAGCCTCGGCAAGCAGGGGGAGGGTACGACGCCGGTCGGAGCGCTTGGCCCCGTCGATCAGCACAGCCAGCTTCAGCTCTATCTCGACGGCGCACCGCAGCATCTCATTACCGTCATTCGCGAGAACTGCGAGGGGCGGGGTCCTCGCATTGCGTCAGACCTCGCTGAGCTTGCTGGCGCCGACTACCTCGCTGGCCATGCCGCCGGCGATCTTGTTGCGGCTCAACAGCGCGCGATTCCCGAGGCCCTGACCAATGCAGGCCGGCCGGTACGCACCATTGATCTCGAGGTACTCGACGAGCGCGCGCTCGGGGCGCTGATGATGCATTTCATGCTCGAGACCATCCTTTCCGCCCATCTTCTCGGCGTCGACCCATTCGACCAGCCGGCGGTAGAATCGGGTAAAATCCTGACCCGCCGGTATCTCGCCGGCGAACAGGCAGAGGCCACGAATGCCCGTACGACAGCTGCCGCCGGATCTCGTCAATCGCATCGCGGCCGGTGAGGTCGTCGAGCGGCCTGCGAGTGTCGTCAAGGAACTGGTCGAGAACGCCATCGATGCCGGGGCGCGCCATATCGATGTGGCAGTTGCTGGCGGCGGGCTCGGGCTGATCCGCGTAGCTGACGACGGCTCGGGCATGGCGGCTCCCGATCTGTCTCTTGCCGTCGAGCGCCACGCCACCTCCAAGCTCGCCGGCGATGATCTCTCCCGCATCATGACGCTCGGCTTCCGCGGCGAAGCTTTGCCGTCGATCGCCGCTGTGGCGCGGCTGTCAATCCAGAGCCGCTCCGTGGGCGCCTCCGAGGCTTTTGCCATCGAGGTTGACGCCGGGCGAAAGTCCCCGCTCAAACCTGCTGCGCTCGCTTCCGGCACACGGGTCGAGGTGCGCGATCTCTTCTATGCGACGCCGGCGCGGCTCAAATTCATGAAATCGGAGCGGGTCGAGACCGCTGCCATCGCCGATATCGTCAAGCGGCTTGCGCTCGCTCATCCGGAGATTGCCTTCGGCCTTGCCACGGGAGAACGCACCACTTTGCGGCTTGAGACCTGCGCGCCCGGCCTGCTCGACCATGGGCTGTCGCGCCTCGGCCGTATCCTCGGCGAGGACTTCGTCAAAGACGTGTTGCCGGTGCATGCATCGCGCGGATCCATTTCTGTCGAGGGCTTTGCTGGGCTGCCAACGCTGCACCGCCCGAACAGCCTTCAGCTCTATCTCGTCGTCAACGGCCGCCCGGTGCGCGACAAGCTGTTCGCAGGCACCGTTCGCGCCGCCTACGGCGACCTCGTGCCGAATGGCCGCTACCCGATGCTCGCGCTGTTCCTCAGGCTGCCGCCCGACGAGGTGGACGTGAATGTGCATCCCGCCAAGACCGAGCTCAGGTTTCGCGATCCAAACGCCGTGCGCTCGCTGCTCATTGGCGCGCTCAGAGAGGCGCTCGGGCAAGCAGGTCATCGCGCCACGGCTTCTCTGTCGCAAGCGGCACTGGACCGTATGGTGCGGCCCGATCGGCCTATCCCAGCTCAGAGCTTCAACCAGCCGCGTGTTCAGGCAAGTACACGGAGCTTGGGCTTCGCCGAACGGGCACAGGCGCCGCTTGAAGCTCTCGCCGAGCCGAGCGGCGACACGCGCGGGACCGCTGCAACGGGTGATGCTCTTGGCGCCGACTATCCGCTCGGCGCTGCGCGGGCCCAACTCCAAGACACCTTCATCGTCGCCGAGACAGAGGATGCCCTCGTCATTGTCGATCAGCACGCAGCGCATGAGCGGCTCGTCTATGAGCGGCTGAAGCGTAGCTTTGCCAATGGCGGGATCTCGCGCCAACTTCTGCTCATCCCCGAGGTGGTGGAGATGGACCGCGAAGCGGCCTCGCTTCTCGTCGGCGCTACTCCGGAGCTTGAACGCCTGGGCCTGGTGATCGAGGCGTTCGGCGCATCCGCAGTTTTGGTGCGCGAGGTACCCGGGTTACTCGGCACCTGCAACGTCAAAGGTCTGCTATCGGACCTCGCCGACACGCTCGCCGAAGAGGAGGATGCCGGAGGAAATCGCCTTGTCGCTGACAGGCTCGACCATGTGCTCTCGACCATGGCCTGCCATGGCAGCGTGAGGGCAGGGCGGAGGCTCTCGCCAGAGGAGATGAACGCGCTGCTACGCGACATGGAGCGCACACCCTTGACCGGCCAGTGCAATCACGGCCGGCCGACCTATATCGAGCTCAAGCTCGCCGACATCGAGAAGCTGTTCCAGCGCCGCTGATGCGGTGCGAGCTTAACTCAGGCCGGCGCAGGCGTGGACAACTCCACCTTCTCGCTGTCGCGGTGGCGCGTAACGCAAGCGGCGAGTGCTGCGATAGCATCGCGCGTGCCGGTCAGTCTGAAGCTGAACTTGGCGCCATCCGCGACGATGGTGAGCACCTTGCCGTGGCGTAGCGAATCGAGCACGGGGTTGATGCTTTCCAGAGGGATGAGGATACCGTGCACGTCGACCACCTTGGCGACAGCGCGAATCGGCTTGCGCGCATCGATCAACAGCACGACGGCCTCGCTCTTCCCCACTTCGAAGGTACGCTTCTCGTCGGCGAGCACGAGCCCCCAATCGAAGTCCTTGCTGATCACGAAGGCGAGCAGAACGCCGGTCTTGGACTGCGCGGTCATGCTGCAATCGGAGAACTTGCCGCTGCTGTCGTAATTGGCTTTGCCGCCCCATACGCCTGATGTGAAGGCGCCCTGATCGCTCTTTGCCGCGGCAAAAAAGGCCACGACCAGAGGCGCAAGAAGCAAGGCTCGCATTGTCATGACAGATCCCCGCAGCCGAATTGACGGCATTTAAGCACGAAGGGGGACGGTGCGGGTCAAGGGAGAAAACCTCTTTCGTTTCCGAGCCTTGCGATCGCGATCTTAGTCTCGCCATAACGTCGCCGGTCGATCTCGTGGAATGGCTGGGGCCAAGTGACATTGGCCTCGGCGTGCTCTTCCAACACGGCAACTGCTCCTTGCTCGGTCCATCCGCCGTTAATCGCCTCGGCAAGTGCGCGTTCCCCGAGACCTTTGCCGTAAGGCGGGTCGCAAAAGATGAGCTGAAACGGCTGAAGCGTGCCGGCCGCGCCGAGCTTGGTCGCATCGCGACGCCAGATCTTGGTGACGCCGGTCAAGCCCAGCGCTTCCACATTGCGTCTGATCGCCGCGCGCGCCGCTGCGCTTTCGTCGATGAACACGGCATAGCGTGCGCCGCGCGACAGGGCTTCGAGCCCGAGCGCACCAGAGCCAGCAAATAGGTCGAGCACGCGCGCCCCTTCGAAGTCGAAACGCGGCGCTCCGTGCTCGAGCACGTTGAATAGCGCCTGGCGCACGCGATCGGATGTCGGACGCGTGGCTAAGCCCTTTGGCGCTTCGATGTTTGCGCCCCTGAACTTGCCGGCGACGATGCGCATCAGGCCTTCAACCCGAATTCGCGCGCAAGCTTCGGCCCGAGCTGGTCGGCGAGCACGCGCCGCTTCACCTCTTCGACTTGGCCCTCGGCGAGTTCGCCGAGCGCAAACGGCCCGAAGGAGATGCGGATCAGGCGGTTGACGGTCAGGCCGAGATGCTCGGCAAGCCGCTTCACCTCGCGATTCTTGCCTTCGCGCAGGCTCAGCGTAAGCCAGAGATTCGATCCCTGCTCGCGGTCGATGCGGGCCTCGACCGGCCCGTATTTCACACCGTCGATGGTGACGCCGGCGCGCAAGCCGTGCAGCGCCTCTTCGGTGACGCGGCCATGCGCCCGCACGCGATAGCGCCTGAGCCAACCGGTGCTCGGCAACTCGAGATGCCGGGCGAGCGCACCGTCGGTGGTGAGCAACAGAAGGCCCTCGGTGTTGATGTCGAGCCGCCCGACCGAAACCACGCGCGGCAGATTCGGAGGCAGCGCCTCGAATACCGCGCGCCGGCCTTGCGGATCCTTGTGGCTGGTGACGAGGCCACGCGGCTTATGATAGCGCCACAGCCGCGGCGCCTCGGGGGCGGGGAGCGGTTCGCCGTCCACCGTGACCTTGTCGCCAGGAGAAACGACATGGGCCGGCGTGGCCAATACCTTGCCATTGACCGAGACGCGCCCCGCTGCGATCCAGGCTTCCGCGTCACGGCGCGAGCAGAGCCCGGCATGAGCCATCGCCTTGGCGATGCGCATTGGCTCCTGCGGCCGGGTGGGGGGTGACCGCCGGCCTGTTGACTTTGAGTCCTGCCGCACCGCTTGACGCTCGCCTCTCTCTCCGCGCAGTTTCTCCCGCATGATAGTGAAGCTTGCAGAGGCGGGGGCAAGGCGCAAGGCCGTGCGACCGATGGAGCTTGCGCTCGCCGAAGCCGAGGCGGCGCGCGAGCTCGGCGAGGTGCCGATTGGCGCGGTGGTAATCAGCGCGAGCGGCGAGGTGCTGGCGAGCGCTGGTAACCGCACACTCACCTTGCGCGACCCTACAGCCCACGCTGAGCTTCTCGCCATCCGGGCCGCTTGCGCCAAGCTCGGCTCGGAGCGGCTCGTGGACTGCGACCTCTACGTCACGCTCGAGCCGTGCGCCATGTGCGCGGCGGCAATCTCCTTTGCCCGCGTCCGCCGCCTCTATTTCGGTGCCGGCGATCCGAAAGGCGGTGCGATCGAGCACGGTCCGCGATTCTTTCGGCAGCCGACCTGCCACCACGCGCCGGAAGTGATCGGCGGCGTAGACGAGACGCGCGCGGCGGCGCTGCTCAAGGACTTCTTTGCCGCGCGGCGCTAGAAGCCTGAGCGCGGCGTCCAATAGCGCATGCTCGGCGGATAATTTACCTCGGGGAAGGCGCGTTGGATCGCTTGTGTCCCGTAGTCGCCCTTCTCGTAGGGCACGAAGCCGAAATAGAAGCTGTAACCGCCGGGGCGTCCGGGGCTGTAATAGTACGGATAGATCGGAGGACGCCCACGCTTGAAGATGCGCGCGGGCTCGGCAGCGGTTGCATGATCGCCCGGCAATGACCCAAACCCCGGCGCGGCGTGCGCGGGCTCAGGCCCCTTCACAACCAAAATGCCAAGCAGCAGCGCGGTAGCCGTGGCGGCAATACGGGGCCAGATCCTTGCGCAGCTCGATGGGTTCGGCATCAGCACCTCCGGTCTTTGCCGACGGTAACGGCAGGCTCGCGCCTGCGCAATGACCGGCACAGCACAAAACGTCTCGCCGCTGTTAGGCGCGAGGCATGAGGGCCCTCGGACTTATCGAGGGGGATGGCGCGCCGAAAAGCGCAAACCTATGGTTCGTGCCTTGCGGCACGCGGGCGCCTCTCGGCGCGCCAATCACGGCGTCCATACGGCACCGGGCCCTGCTTTAGTCCGGTCCGTCACGCTCGAACGCGTCGACCGATCCTTCAGCCTGCTCCAGGCGGGGGCTCCTATTGGCCCCGGAGGGAGCTCCGATGCCGCCCGAGTGCTCATGTTGCGTCCATGAGCCCGCAGGCGCCGCATCTCGTCCCGCTTCACGAACGCCCTCGAGAAACGCCCTTCAAGTGGACGAGGTGCGTGCAGTGTAATGGAGGTGCGGAGGACGGGGATAAGCTCTCTTGTCATCGCCGGGCTTGACCCGGCGATCCAGTAACCCCGGTAGTGTACAATGGGAAACGACAGTGGTTACTGGATGCCGGCTTTCGCGGGCATGACAATCGTGGATGGCCGGGACTAGCCCGGCCATGACGAGCAAGAATTAGTTGGCTTGCACCCGCTTATCGGCGCTGGTGTCGACCGACTTGATGCCGTGCAGAAGGTCGAGCGCGTAGTTGAGCTGCGTGTCCTTGGTCTTGTCCTCGGCCACGTAGGACGAGCTTCCGTCAACCTCGTCGGCTGCGGCCTCATCGTCCGGGTTCTTGAGATGACCACGCAAACTGGCCTCGCCGATCGCGGCCGCCATGTCCTTGTTGAGGTCCTTCGGCAATTCCTCCTCAACCTTGACCTCGGGCTCAATGCCCTTGGCCTGGATCGAGCGGCCTGAAGGCGTGTAGTAGCGCGCCGTGGTGAGCCGTAGAGCGCCGCCACCCGACAACGGGATGATGGTTTGCACCGAGCCTTTGCCGAACGAGCGCGTGCCGACCAGGATCGCGCGGTGGTGATCTTGGAGCGCACCGGCCACGATCTCCGAGGCTGAGGCCGAGCCGCCATTGATCAGCACCACCATCCGCTTGCCGCCGGTGATATCGCCGGGCCGCGCATTGGCGCGCTGCGTCTCCTCCTCGTTGCGCCCCTTGGTCAGCACGATGGCGCCCTGGTCGAGGAAGGCGTCGGACACCGAGATGGCCTGATCGAGCAGGCCGCCGGGGTCGTTGCGCAGGTCGATGACGTAGCCCTTGAGCTTGGGCCCGATGCTCTTCTTGAGATCGGTCACGGCCTTCTCAAGATCTGCCGTGGTCTGCTCGTTGAAGCTCGTGATGTGGATGTAACCCACGTCGCCGTCGGCCTCGAACTTGACCGGTTTGATACGGATCACGTCGCGCACCATCTTCACGTCGAAGGGAGCATCGACGCCCTTGCGGGTGATGGTAAGGGTGATCGGAGCGTTGACCGGGCCGCGCATCTTCTCGACCGCCTCCTCGAGCGTGAGGCCTTCGATCGGCTCCTTGTCGAGGGCGGTGATGAGATCGCCGCTCAACAGCCCTGCCTTGGCGGCAGGCGTGTCCTCGATGGGAGAAACGACCTTGATCATGCCGTTCTCCATGGTGACCTCGATGCCGAGCCCGCCGAACTCGCCCTTGGTCTGCACCTGCATGTCGCGGAATTCCTTGCCGGTGAGGTAGCTCGAGTGCGGATCGAGCGCCATCAGCATGCCCCTGATCGCGTCCTCGACCAGCTTCTGATCGTCGGGCTTCTCGACATAGTCGGAGCGAATGCGGGACAACACCTCGCCGAACAGGTTGAGCTGAGAATAAAGCTCGGAATTCGAATCGACCGCCGGCTCGCTCCAAGCGAAACTGGCCATCATGGAACCTGCCGTCACCAACGCGAGCGCCGCAAGCGCCCACAGCCTGTAGTCAGATTTGCGGATCACCTATGAACTCCTCGAAGCGAGCGGGCAGCAGCCATAAGCCGGCTGCCGACAAAGTGCAAAGCCTTCCAACAAGCTACTCCTCTTGGACAAAATGACAGTGCGACAAGCTGTCCATCACGCAATTCCACCTTAACTCGTTGTAACTTGCCTTTCTGCCAAAGCGCGCCAGCCGATGTCGCGGCGGCAGAAACCCTCGGGCCAATCGATCTTATCAACAGCAGCGTAAGCGCGCGATTGCGCCTCTTTGATGTCCCGCCCGCGGGCGGTGACGCCGAGCACGCGGCCGCCATCGGCGACGATGCGCCCGTCTTCGCGCCTCGTGCCGGCATGGAAAATCTCTAGGTGAGGATCGGCGGCGGCACGATCCAGTCCTTTGATCTCTGAGCCCTTTTGGTAGGCGCCGGGATAGCCGCGCGCCGCCATGACCACGCAAAGTGCGGCATCATCGCGCCAGTCGAGGGTTATGTGCTTGAGGCGGCCTTCGGTGGTGGCGAGAAGCGCAGGGAGCAGGTCCGATTTGAGCCGCATCATCAGCACCTGCGCCTCGGGGTCACCGAAGCGCACGTTGTATTCGATGAGCTTCGGCGCACCGTCGTTGATCATCAACCCGGCGTAGAGCACGCCTTTGAATGGCGTGCCGCGCTCCTTCATGGCGCGCACGGTCGGCAGCACGATCTCGTCCATGACGCGGTCACATAGCTTCGGCGTCATGATCGGCGCCGGCGAGTAGGCGCCCATGCCGCCGGTGTTGGGACCCTCGTCGCCATCGAAGGCGCGCTTGTGATCCTGCGCGGTGGCGAGTGGCACAGCAGTCTCGCCGTCGACGAGCGCGAAGAAGCTCGCCTCCTCGCCGTCGAGGAACTCTTCGATCACCACGCTCGCGCCGGCGGCACCGAACGCACCGCCAAAAGAGGCGTCGATTGCTTCATTCGCTTCTTTATGCGTCGTAGCGATGGTCACGCCTTTGCCCGCGGCGAGACCGTCGGCCTTGATGACTACGGGGAGGTCTTGCGTCTTGGCGTAGGCCTTGGCCGCAGCAGCATCGGTGAAGCGGCGATAGGCAGCGGTCGGAATGCCATATTCGGCGCAGAGGTCCTTGGTGAAGCCTTTGGATCCTTCGAGCTCGGCGGCAGCCTTGGAGGGGCCAAAGACTTTGATGCTGGCGGCTTCGAGATCGTCCGTAAGCCCTGCAACGAGTGGGACCTCAGGCCCGATCACCGCGAGCCCGATGCCACACTTCTTGCAGAAGCCGATCACCGCCGCATGGTCGGCCACGTCGAGCGCAACACACTCGGCGACCTCGGCAATACCGGCATTGCCAGGCACGCAATAGAGGCGATCGAGCAACGGACTCTGCGCGAGCTTCCAGGCCAGCGCATGCTCGCGTCCGCCGCCCCCGATCAGAAGCACATTCACCTTGCGCGATGCTCCGCTTGTGGCCCAGAGGTCGAGCTTGTATTGCAGATATGTGATGGATTCCAATGGCTGATCTATTAGCGCAACCCGCGACGAATCTCGTCGAATATACCGTCTCCGAGCTTGCCTTCGCGCTCCGGCGCACGGTCGAGGACAATTTCGGGCTGGTTAAACTGCGCGGCGAGATCTCGGGCTTCAGGGGCCGGCATTCCTCGGGTCATTGCTATTTCACGCTGAAGGACGAGCAGGCCTGCATCGAGGCGGTGATCTGGAAGAGCACGTTCGTGCGGCTCAAGTTCAAGCCCGAGCAGGGCTTGGAGGTCATCGCCCGCGGCCGCGTCACCACCTATCCCGACAAGTCGAAATATCAGATCGTGATCGACGAGCTCGAGCCCGCCGGCGTCGGCGCGCTGATGGCTTTGCTCGAGCAGCGCAAGAAGATGCTCGCTGCCGAGGGCCTGTTCCACGAGGCGCGCAAGAAGGCGCTGCCTTATCTGCCGCGCATCGTCGGCGTGGTGACCTCGCCGACCGGCGCGGTCATCCGCGACATCCTGCATCGCTTGGCGGATCGCTGCCCCTGCCACGTATTGGTGTGGCCGGTGCGGGTGCAGGGTGAGACTTGCGCCGTTGAGGTGGCGGGCGCGATTGCAGGCTTCAATGCGCTGATGGTCGGCGCAGCGGTGCCGCGGCCTGACCTCATCATCGTGGCGCGTGGCGGCGGCAGCCTCGAAGATCTCTGGGGATTCAATGAAGAGATTGTGGCGCGCGCGGTGGCGGCAAGCACGATCCCGCTGATCTCCGCCGTGGGTCACGAGACCGACTGGACCATCATCGACCTCGTGGCTGATTGGCGGGCGCCGACGCCGACCGCAGCGGCCGAGCGCGCCGTGCCGGTGCGTGCCGAGTTGCTCATCTCGGTGACGAGCTTCGGCGTGCGGGCGGCGAGTAATTTGCGGCGCGCGCTGGAGGCGCGGCGAAGCCGCTTCCTCGCCGCGACGCGGGGCCTGCCACGCCGAGCAAATATTCTCGACCTGCCGCGCCAGAGGCTCGATAGCGCAAGCGGACGATTGCCGCGTGCGCTTCTTGCCAATGCACGCGCCCATCGCAGCGCGCTCGAACGCTGTGCAGCGCGGCTCAGGCCTCATATCGTGGCGCGTGCGGCGACCACAGGCCGAGAGCGGCTGATTCGGCTGGATCGCTCGCGCGAGAGAGCAGCCGCTGCTTTGATCGAGCGCGCGCGGCGGAAGCTCGATGGGCAGTCGAAGCTTCTCGAAACGCTCGGCTATCAGAACGTGCTGGCGCGCGGCTTCACGCTGGTGCGTGGACCGGACGGCGCGATGCTGCGCCGCGCCTCCGAGGTGAAACCAGGTGCCGCTCTCGACATTGAGTTCGCCGATGGCCATATCGGTGCTCATGCCGATCCGCGGGTACGGAAGCCGGAGGCGGCAGCGAAGGAGCCGCGCAAGCCCACTGACGGAAAGCAGGGGACACTTCTGTAAAGCAGGCTGGCCTTTTTTGTCGCCTTGAGGTTATGGTGATGAACAACAACGATAAAACGCGAGCAGCACTGCTTTGATGAACCGCTTCGAACGCAATATCGGCTTCAAAGGCGAGGCCAAGCTCAAATATCTCGACGGTGAAGTGCAGGTGCTGAGCCCTGGCGACTTCGTGCGCTGCGCCGTCACCGGCCGCACCATCCCGCTCGATGAGCTGCGTTATTGGAGCGTCGAGCTGCAAGAGGCCTATGTCGACGCGGCGAGCTCGCTTAGGCGCTATCGCGAGACGCATCACTTGCCTGCTCCGGCCGCCGAGTAGGCTTCCTGACCCAGACTAACTCCGCGCCCTTGCCATTGCGTGCTGCAAGAGACTCTTCACCGCAGCAGCATCATCGAATTGGACGGCGATGGGGAAGGGTCGCGAGCGGAACTTGAGCTCGGCTTGCGGCGTGCCCTCCTCGTCGGGAAGCCGAACCCAATCTTTCCCGGTGGTGACCAGCATCGCATTGTAGTCGCGCGCCTCTCTAAGCAGGCTGCGTGCCTGGCGTGCGCTGTAGCGGTAGTGGTCGGGATAGGACCGCTCGTCGATAACCCGCGCGCCGTGTGACTTCAGCGTGGCGAAGAACTTCTCGGGCCGCGCGATGCCGGCAAAGCCGATCACCGGAAGCACGCCGAGCCAGCGCGCATCTTGCGTGGGTGCCATGCGCGCCTTGAGCACAGGCTTGGCGCGGGCCTTGAAGGCGTCGGCGAGGGGCGTCGCCTTGTCGCCTGAGCCAATGACGAGCAGCGCGTCGGCCCGCGCAATCTGCTGATCGAGCGGCGCTCTCAGAGGGCCGGCTGGGATCATCTGGCCATTGCCAATACCTGATGCCGCATCGACCACGATGAGCGAGAGGTCTTTCCCGAGGCTTGGGTTCTGGAAGCCGTCGTCCATGACAATCACGGTTGCATCGGTGGCCTCGATGGCCTTGGCCCCGGCGACACGGTCCGCGGAAACCATGGTCGGCGCGTGCTCGGCTAAGAGCAGAGGTTCATCACCCGCCTCCCCAGCGCTCATGCTTTTGCTTACGAACCCCGCCCCTTTGCTCACGCCGCCATAGCCGCGGGTGAGAAAGCAGGGCTTCGCGCCGAGTTCCTTGAGCAGCTTCGCGACAGCGATCGCCGTCGGCGTCTTGCCGCCGCCGCCGGCAGTGAAATTGCCGATGCAGATCACAGGCAGGCGCGAGCGGTGAGGCGTGATGCGCGCGGCGCGCGCCTCAGCGATCCTGCCGTAGAGCGCGGCCAGAGGTGTGAGCGCGGAGGCAACCACGCCCTTGTCGCGGTACCACCAGGACGGCGTCTCAAGACGCATGTTTTAAATTCGTCCTGGGTGGCAGGTAGGCCTCGAGCTCGGCAAGCGTGCGGGGTAAGGCCCCGCTCATGGCAGCGATCGCCGTCTCCGCGCGGCTCGCCATCTCTCTGCGAGCGTCCTCATCTCTGAGCAGCCCAAGCGCCGCGTCGGCGAGAGCCGCAGCGTTGCCCACCTCCTTGCATCCGCGTGCCTTAAGCAGCTCGGTGTAGGAATCGCGGAAGTTCTGCCAATTAGGGCCCGTGAGCACCGCAGCGCCGAGCTTGATCGGTTCGACTGGATTCTGTCCGCCCCGGCTGACCAGCGACCCGCCCACGAAGGCGATCGGGGAGAGCGCATAAAACAGGCCAAGCTCGCCGATCGTGTCGGCCACGTAGATGTCGGTTGCGGGCTCCGGCAGTTGCCCCTCCGATCTCAGCGCGACGCTGAGATTGGCAGCTCGCAGCGCCTCGGTGATCGGCTTTCCCCGCTCGGGATGGCGCGGCACGATGATGGTGAGCAGGTTTGGCTGCTCTTGTCTCATCTTCTTGTGCGCTTCGGCGACCAACTCCTCCTCGCCCGGATGAGTGCTTGCGGCAAGCCACACGGTGCGGCCGGAGACCGCGGCGGCAAGCCGGCGCTTGCCGGGAAGATCGGCCGGCGGTGGTGGCGCGTCGGCCTTGAGGTTGCCGACGTCGAGCGTGCGCGCCACGCCAAGCTGAGCGAAGCGCTCGGCTAGTCTATCGTTCTGGGCGAGCACGAGGTCGAAGGCCGAGAAGAGCGGACGGCTCAGGCCGGGGCGTCGGCGCCAGCGCTTGAACGAGTTCGTCGACATGCGCCCGTTGATGAGCAGGAGCGGGATGCCTTCGCCCTTGGTCTCGAGCACGAGGTTAGGCCAAATCTCCGACTCGACCAGCACGGCGAGGTCGGGACGCCAATGGTGCAGGAAGCGCTGCACATAGCCCTTGTTGTCGAGCGGCACATATTGATGCACCACAGTCTCCGGCAGCCGCGAGCGCGCGAGCCGCGCCGAGGTCACCGTGGCGGTGGTGAGCAGCATGCGCAGCTCGGGCCGTTCGGCGGCGAGGGTCTCGATCACTGGAAGCGCAGCATTGGCCTCGCCGACGCTCGAGGCATGGAACCAGGCAAGGAAGCCTTTGGGCCGCGGGGCGCTGGCCTGGCCATAACGTTCCGAGCGGCGCTCAGGCTCCTCTTTGCCGTATCGCGTGCGCCAGGCAAGGATTAGCGGCGCGAACGGCGCGGCGAGCGACGTAAGCAGCCTATAGGCTTTGAGCGACAGACCGGGCTTGGTGGCTTCCTGCATGTTCAATGGATCGACCCCGCCGGCCAGAGCATAGGCGCGGGCGGTGACTTCAGCGAGAGCGCGCTCGATCGCGAGCCTGCCGGCCTCGATCGATTGGACGTCGTTGCTGGTGGCCACCCTGACCGGATCGCCAATCACGATCGCCATCGTCGAGAACGGCAAGTTGATGGTGAAGCGGCTCCACGTCGGCAGCGCCAGGAAGCGCCGCGTAGCGATAGCGAACGGCACCACGGGGCGCCCCGATAGCGCAGCGAGCGTGGCGATGCCTTCACCGGCTCGGCGCGCCGGACCTGGCGGCACGTCGGCGGTCATGGCGACAGTCGCGCCGCTTGCCAACGCGCGTAAAGACTCGCGCAAGGCGGTTGCGCCACCACGGTTGCGCTTCCTTTTTCCCGCGCCAGCGCCCCTGATCAGGTCCATGCCGAATTTTTGCAAGACCGCGCCGATGATCTCGGCATCGCCGTGACGCGAGACCATGGCGCGCACGTCCGCAGGGCGCTTGGGCTTGAGCTTGGGCAATAGCACGAACTGCCCATGCCACATGGCGAGGATTTGCGGATGCTGGTCGAACAGCATGGCGTCGGTGTCGGCGGGCTCGCGCTTGATCGTGCTCGTGGCGTAGACGAGGCGCACATAGGCCGCGGCAAGCGCACTGCCGATGGCGACGGCGGGCTTCGATACTAGCAGCCGTTTCAACATAGCGGTCTAGCGAAGGCTATTTGCCGGCGACCGCGACGGCCTCTTGGCCCTGACTTTCGGGCGGAGGCGCCGCATATCCTCCGGCAATGCCGAACTGCGTACGGTGCAGCCTGGTATAGAGGCCGCCTTTGGCAACAAGCTCGTCATGACGGCCGACCTCGATGATGCGGCCCTGGTCGAGCACGCAGATGAGATCGGCCTTCTTAACCGTCGAGAGACGATGGGCGATCATCAGCACGGTGCGCCCGCGCATCAATTCCTCGAGCGCGGCCTGCACCTTTGCCTCGGCTTCAGAGTCGAGCGAGCTGGTCGGCTCATCAAGGAGAAGGATAGGCGCGTCCTTGTAGATAGCGCGGGCGATGGCGATGCGTTGACGCTCGCCGCCCGACAGCAGGCCGCCGGCTTCGCCGACGCGCGTGTCGTAGCCCTTGGGCAGAGCCATGATGAAATCATGTGCCGCTGCGGCCTTGGCTGCCGCGATCACTTGGGCCTCATCCATCGGCTTGGTGCCGTAAGCGATGTTGGCGCGAATAGTGTCGTCGAACAGCACAGGGTCTTGCGTCACGAGCGCGATCGAATCGCGAAGCGAATCGATCTTCACCTTGGCGATGTCTTGGCCGTCGATCATGACCTTGCCGCGGTCAGGGTCGAAGAATCGGAGTGCGAGATTGACCAGGGTGCTCTTGCCCGAGCCGGACGGCCCTACGAGCGCCACGGTGCGTCCCGGTGGGACGGTGAGGCTGACGCTTCGGAGAACAGGATTCTCCTTCTCATAGGCGAAGGAGACGTTGGTGAACTCGATCTCGCCGCGCTCGAGCTTGAGCGGCTTCGCGTCAGGCGCTTCGGTGAGTTGGACTTGAAGGTCGATGATGCCGAATACTCGGCTTGCTGCCGCCACGCCTTCCTGAAGCTGCGTCTGCAATGTCGCCGCGCTCTTGAGGGGCGTGTAGATCAGCAGAGCCGCGGTCATGAAGCCCATGAAATGACCTAGCGTGAGATCACCGCGCACGCCCTTGGTGCCGGCGAAATAGATGGCAAGAGCGAAGCCGAGGCCGGTGAGAAGCTCGATCGACGGGCTGGATAAAGCGCGGGCGCGCGTGCCGCGCATGGTGAATTCGAGCGCGCGGTTGACCGCAGTCGCGGCGCGAGCCTCCTCGCGATCCTCTTGGCGATAGGCCCGCACGATGCGCATGCCGCGCAAGGTCTGGGTGATGAGCGCCGAGAGATCGCCGGTCTCCTGCAAAGATTTGGAGGTCGATTTCCGCATCTTGCGGCGCTGGCGCGACAGCATGAACCAGGCGATCGGCATGAACACGAGGATCAGCACCGAGAAGCGCGCATCCATGTAGAACATGGTGGCGACGAGGATGATCACCTTAAGATAGTTCTCGCCGAGCGTGACCATCGAGCGGCTCGCCGTGGCGCGGATCAGCGTGGCGTCATTGAGAAAGCCTGACAGCAGCCGTCCGGAATGCACGGTCTGGATGAAGCCGAGATCGGCGCGGGCAAGCTTGCCGAACATTTGGATGCGGAGATCGGCGATGAAGCGGTTGCCGAGATAGTTGACGGTGACGTCGCCGACATATTCGGCGATTGCCTTGATCACTGTCACCACCACGATCGCGCCGCTGATCCAGTAGACCATCTGCTGATTCTTGGCGACGAACACGTCGTCGGCGGTCTTCTGAATGAGGAACGGAATTGCCCCGGTGGTCGCGGCGGTTAGGATCATGGCGAGCGAGGCAAGCAACAGCAGAGGAAGCCGCGGCCGCAGATGCTCCCGCCAAATGCGCAGTACGATGTCGCCGGTCGAGTATTCGACCTGGAGTTCGTCGGCGCTCCGCGTAATGGTGCTGACGTCCCTGAACAGCTGGTCTTTCAATATTTTCCCCGATTTACGGCACCCTAGCTCAAGGGCGCAGCCGCCGTCTGACGCTTTCTAGCACGGGCTCACGCGAGCCTTTAAGGCGAAAAACCGCTTGCCTTATTTGCTCTGTTCGGCACCGGCCTTCGTGTCGTGCTCAGGATCGAGCAGCCGGTGCAGATGCACGATGAAGTAGCGCATGTGGGCATCGTCCACGGTGCGGTGGGCGGCGTCCTTCCAGGCGTCGTAGGCTTGCGCGTAATTGGGATAGATGCCGACGATATCGAGCCGGTTGAGATCGCTGAACTCTATTCTGTCGAGCGTGGTGAGCTCTCCGCCGAATACGAGATGAAGCAATTGTCGCGCGCCTTTCTTGGCGCTGTCCTTTGCAGTCATGTTTGGTCAGTCCCCTGTAAGCGCGGCCACTCTGCCCAATCGAGCGTCAGAGGTCTACACGTCGCGTGCGCTCGATGAGAAGCGGATGCAGCTTTTTGCCAGCCGCGACCAGACTTGGGAAGCGAGGGGTTGCGAGATTGTAGCGATGCACGTCGCCGCGGTGGTCGGTGATGACGCCGCCCGCCTCTTCGATCAGCACCGCAGCGGCGGCAAGATCCCACTCGCTCTTGGTGGAGAGCGAGATGGTGGCGTCGGCCCTGCCGCAGGCGACCAGCGCTAGCCGATAGGCAACCGAGTTCACCCATTTGGTCTTCACCTCGGGCCACGGTTCTTTCCAGATCTTCTTCTTGAAGAGACCCCCGCTCGCGATGAGATAGGCGCCGTCGAGCGTGGCCTGGTCACTGACCTTGATCGGCTGATCGTTGAGGAAGGCGCCGCGTCCCTTGATGGCGTGAAAGAACTCACCGCTCGCCGGATTGAACACGATGCCCATTACCGGCCGCCCGTCCTCGACCAAGGCCGCCGAGACGGTCCATTCCGGCACGTGGCGCAGGAAGGCGCTCGTGCCGTCGATGGGATCGACCACCCACACGCGGGAACATTTCAGCCGTTCCTGGTCGTCCTCGGTCTCCTCGGAGAGCCAGCCATAGCCGGGGCGCTTGGTGAGGAGATCGAGCTTGAGCGCTCTATCGACGGCGAGGTCGGCCTCGCTCACCTCCGTGCCATCCATCTTCCGCTTCACTAGAATCGACTTGCGGAAATAGGTCAGCGCAAGCTCGCCCGCGTCGCGTACCGCCACATTCAGGAGCGCATAGTCCTCATCGAGAGAGAATGGCGCGAGGGGACGTTCGGCAGGTTTGATGGCGGTCATTGTTCTTGCGCAAGACTCTCTAAACTTTTCGGTACCCTCTTTAAACCATGTAATCAGGTAACCACCGCATACCAGACATTAACAACGTCCGTTAAGCGGTTCGGAAAACTTCTCTGGCAGGATGGTCGCAATCAAGGCCGCCTCAAGGCAGCCGAAAACGGGGGGAAGCTAACAGCAAGGCGTCACGCGGGCCTCGGAGAAGCCGCTCCGAGGCCCGCTGCTTTTGTAGGCTCAGGTCAGGGCCGCCAGCGCCATATCGAGCAGGATCGCGCCAAGCACGAGCAGGCCGAACTCGCGATTCGAGCGGAAACGCTTGAGGCAGTTGTCGGCGTCGTCGATATCGATGGTTGCGACCTGCCAGGCAAGCTGGGCCGCGGCAAGCAGCATAACCAGCAGGAAGGCAGTGCCGGCTGTGGCTATGAGCCCCGCGGCGGTGATGGCGAGCCACGCCGCGCCATAGAGCAGCGCGAGCCAAGGCTTGGTGGCACGGCCGAATCTGAGCGCTGTCGATTTCAAGCCGATGAGATCGTCGTCCTCACGATCCTGATGCGCATAGATCGTGTCGTATCCGACGGTCCAGCATATGGCGCCGGCGTAGAGCACCACTGGCGCCCAATCGAACCGACCGAGCACGGCGGGCCAGCCGAGCAGCGCGCCCCAGTTAAAGGCAAGACCGAGCACGGCCTGCGGCCAATAGCTGAATCTTTTGACGAAGGGGTACAAGGCAACGATGGGCAGCACACACAGCCCGAGCAGGATGGTAAGCCTGTTGAAACTCATGAGCACGGCGAAGCCGATCAGGCTGAGCACGATCATGAAGATGAGTGCCGCTTTGGGCGTTATTTGCCCGCTCGGCAGGGGGCGACCTCGGGTGCGCGCGACTCCGGCGTCGATCTCGCGATCGACGATGTCGTTATAGGTGCAGCCCGCCGCGCGCATGACGATGGCGCCAATGGCGAAAAGGAGAAGCAGCCATGGATGGGGATAGGCATCGCCGAGGCTGCGCGAGGCGAGAGAGACAGACCAGAAGCAGGGGAGGGCGAGCAGGAAGAAGCCGATCGGCCGGTCGGCGCGCGCGAGCCTGAGATAGGGCAGGACCGCGCGCGGAGCGAAGCGATCCACCAAATTGCCCAGGCCCGCATCGGCCACGGCGCTGGCTTTGCCTCGGGGCAGAGGACGTGTCATGTGTTTGACGCCATCATGTGTTTGACGCTTTTAGCCCGTCAGCCGCGCTCTTCCCACCATGGCCCATAAGCTTCAGCGCCTGTTCGTCAAGTGTCCGCTAAAGCGCCGAGGCACGGTCGAGCTCGACCAGGACCAGGTGCATTATCTCGGCAACGTGCTCCGGCTCCACCAAGGGGAGAAGGTTCTCGTGTTCAACGGCAAGGACGGCGAGTGGTGCGCCGAGCTTAGCGTCGTCCACAAAAAGCGGGCCGAGCTTAGCCTCGACCACCAGACGCGGCCGCAAGAAGATGGCCCCGATCTGCACTATCTGTTCGCGCCGCTCAAGCGCGCCCGCCTCGACTATATGGCGCAGAAGGCGACCGAGATGGGCGTGAGTGTCCTCAGGCCGGTGATCACGCACCATACGGTGGCCGAGCGGGTCAAGCGCGATCGCATTCTTGCCAATGCCATCGAGGCTGCCGAGCAGTGCGGCATCCTGCACGTTCCTGAAGTGATGGAGCCCGTGAAGCTCTCGAAGGTGCTTGCCGATTGGGACGACGAGCGTCTGTTGATCTTCGCCGACGAGGTCGCGCCCCACGCCTCGCCCATCGAAGCGCTTTCACACGCCGGCCGGCGACCTCTCGCCGTGCTGATCGGGCCCGAAGGCGGCTTCGACCGGGAGGAGCGCGCGGCCCTGCTGGCAATGCCCTTCGTGCTTCCCATTTCCCTTGGACCACGCGTCATGCGCGCCGATACCGCAGCAGTCGCGGCACTCGCTCTTGTCAATGCCGCACTTGGCGACTGGCGGTAAGCCCTTGTCAGGCCCGCAAAGAGAGCGCCATAAAGGCGGCCCTTTAGGCACGGACCCGGAACCCGGCTATCCAGCCTAACTTCCTCCAAACAGCGGAGCTCTCCTCATGTCGACACGGGTGAGCGGGCCCGAAAGCCCCATCATCACCTCGCGGGACGAGCTTGCCGCTTATCTCGAGGCCGGCTGCCAGCCGAAGAGCGATTGGCGCATCGGCACCGAGCACGAGAAGTTCGGTTTCTATCGAAAGAGCTACGCGCCAGTTCCTTATGACGGAGACCGCGGCATCCGCGCACTGCTCGACGGTTTGCAGGACCGCTTCGGCTGGGACCCGGTCACCGAGAAGGGCCACATCATCGCGCTTCGCCGCAAGGACTGTCCCAAGGGCGGCGCCATCAGCCTCGAGCCCGGAGGCCAGCTCGAATTGTCAGGCGCACCACTCGAGACGCTGCATCAGACTTGCGAGGAGATCCGCCAGCACCTCGCCGAGGCGCGCGAGATCGGCGGCGAGCTCGGTATCGGTTTTCTCGGGTTAGGCTTCTCGCCGAAATGGACGCTGGCCGAGACACCGATGATGCCGAAAGAGCGCTACCGCATCATGAAGCGCTATATGCCGAAGCGCGGCAAGCACGGCCTCGACATGATGTTCCGCACCGCCACGGTGCAGGTGAACATGGATTTCGCGAGCGAAGCCGACATGGTGGCCAAGCTCCGCGTCGGTCTTGCGCTGCAGCCCGTGGCGACCGCATTGTTCGCCAACTCGCCTTTCACCGACGGCAAACCAAATGGCTTTCAGTCCTACCGCGCCGAGATGTGGCGCGACACCGACCCCGATCGCACTGGCCTTTTGCCCTTCGCCTTCGAGCAGGGCATGGGCTTCGAGCGCTATGTCGACTACGCGCTCGATGTGCCGATGTATTTCGTCTATCGCGACGAGCGCTATATCGACGTAGCCGGCGCCTCGTTCCGAGACTTCATGGCCGGCAAGCTCAAGGCGCTTCCTGGCGTGAGGCCGACGCTCGACGACTGGGCCGATCATCTCACCACGCTGTTTCCCGATGTCAGGCTGAAGCAATATCTCGAGATGCGCGGCGCGGACGCGGGCTCGTTTGGCGCGCTATGCGCCTTGCCTGCCTTATGGGCAGGACTGCTCTACGATCAGGAATCGCGCGACGACGCCGTGGCGCTGATCGCCGACTGGAGCGAGGACGAGCGGCAAGCCTTGCGCGACCAGTTGCCGCGGCTCGGCCTGGCTACGCCATTCCGTGGGCTTACCTTGCGCAACGTTGCTCGCGATGTGGTGAACCTCGCGCTCGAGGGCTTGCGACGCCGCGCGCGGCTAAATCGCAAAGGCGAGGACGAGCGCGGCAGGCTCGATCCTCTGGTCGAGGCCATCGAGACCGGGCGATCGCCAGCCGACCGCCTTCTCGCCGATTTTCACGGCCCTTGGCACGGCGATATCGACAAGGTGTTCGACGCCGCCGCATTCTGACGGCCAGGTCCTGTTCCGGCATCGGCTAGCCGCAGCCGTGAGGCCGTTTCATTGAATGGCACCCAAGGGAGATTCGCATGCGCGCATTCGCAGCCATCGTCGCCGCGCTTTCTATGCCGGCCTTCATGCTCGCCCTCGCCGCGCCGGCTCAGGCGATCGGACTGCCTTATTGCGATAACATCAAGAACGATCAGGATCGCATGGCTTGCTTGCAGCAGCACATCTCGCATTTGGAGGAGACGCTGCTTGCCTTGAGCGGGAGACTCTCGGCGCTCGAAACCGCGCTCGACAAAAAGCTCAGCGCCGAAGTGATCTACAAGCTTCAGTCGGTGGAAACCGGGGGATGCATCGGCATTGAAGGCGATCCGCAGAGGCCCGGTCTCGTCGGGTGCGACCACCCCGATGCCTGGAAGATGCTGGCCGGTCCGCAGATCAAGAAGCCGGAGAAACCCGCGCCTCCTTCGGAGCCGAAACCTGAGAGCGAGGCGAAACCCCCAACGCCTGCATCGCCCGCTGCGGCAGGGCAGGCTGGAAAGCCACCCAATCCTTGCCGCAATCTCAGCGAGATGGCTTGCTCAGCGAAACCCGATGTCTGCGAGTGGAAGGCTGACAAGAACAAGTGCGGGAAGAAGTGATAACCGAAATCGTCGTTTCCGACGTCAATTAAAGCAAGAACTGAAGAAGACGCGACGCGCCTGCAACTGATTGGCCTCAGCCTTGACCGGGCTAGAGGCGCTAACCATATGGAGGCTAAGTCATCGTCCCTTCTGCTACCCTGCACGGATGGGACGAGAGTCCGTCCCCCAAAGACGGATGTTTTCGGCGGCAGAGTCTCCTTTCTCTGTCGCCGATTTTTTTGCTCTCTCGTTGCCGATTTTTTGCGCCGGCTATTTCAGATTGGCGAGCGCGTCGCCAAAACCCTGAAGGCTCACGGGAATGCCAATACCGGCTTCGGGCGTATCGAAGATGATGAACATGGCGGTGCCGCCGTTCTTCATCTTGTTGATGACCTCATCCTGCAACACCACTTCTGCCACGCAGCCGCGTTTGCCGCATTTGAGGAACGGCGCGTTGCCGACATCCTGGCCGTCGATCTTGAGACCAAGGCCGGTAGGGAGCAGTACGCCAAGGGGCACCACGACGCGGAGCAGCTTCTTGTCCTCGCCGATCGCCTTATAGAACACGACAGTCAGCCCGACATTCGGTCTGTCCTCGGCGGTCACGCTTTGCACCAGCGCGCATTTCTCTTCCTTGGCACCGGGGGGAGTACGGCACGAAACCTGCCAGGCGCCGTGGGTCTCGCGCACCACGCTGCCGGGCCCGGTGGCGGCAGGCGCCGCCTCGGAGCCTGTATCCGGCGCCGCAGTTTGCGCCGCGCCTTGGCCGGCGAGGCCCGGCAGCACGGCCAACGCGAACAGAATCGCGGCAACGATCCGCGCGCGCGGCACATTAGCTCGGACGTAAGGCGGGAGAGGCATGGCGTTCAGGGAACCCGGCGCAGCCGCTTTATCAAGTGCCCATCGCGTCTTGCCACATTAGATTGTGAGAGGAGGCGCGTCGAAGCGAGAATGCGCGACATGGAAAACGCCCATCGCCGAGTATTGGGGCTAAATTTCGACGCATCGGCTTGCGGGAAGTTCTCCCCAGCTTGAAAAGTTCGCGCTCCAAGCGTGCATATGCCGCAGCGCGGCATGAATCACATGAGTGTTGCCAATGTATATTGTTTATGATTTTAACACCGGAAAAGAGCCGCCAACCCCGCAAGATCGCTAGGGTTGGCAGCAAAACGAACGGTGGGGGCGACGCTATCTATTCGGGACTGATTCTTCCGCGCCGCCCTTGCTTAGACCAAGCGGTATGGGCAACGCTAGGTTCGCCCAACGGCGAAAGGCCCGCCGCCCCTCTCTCGACGGGAATCGGCGACGGCAAGGGAGCAGGCTTTAGGAGTGAAGGGATGGCGATTCTCTATCGAGTGGTGATGCTTGTCGCTGCGGTGCTCGCCTCTGGCGGTGTGGCTCTCGCCAAAGACGGACAGCCGGCGCCTTGGCAGATCGGCTTTCAGCGCGCCAACACGCCGATCATGGACCAGATCACCTCGTTCCACACTTACGTCACCATCATCATCACGCTGATCGCCCTCTTCGTCCTCGGCCTGCTCGTCTACGTGATGAGGCGCTTCAACGAGAACGCCAATCCGCAACCCTCGCGTACCTCGCATAACACCCCGATCGAAGTCGCCTGGACGGTGATCCCCATCCTGATCCTGGTCGCCATCGCCATCCCGTCCTTCAGGCTCTTGTTCGCGCAGTACGATTTCCCCAAGCCTGATCTCACCATCACTGCCACCGGCAGCCAGTGGTACTGGACCTATGACTACCCAGATCAGGGCATCCATTTCGATTCGATCATCGTGCAGGACGCCGACTTGAAGGAAGGCCAGCCGCGCCTGCTCACCGTCGACCACGAGGTCGTGGTGCCGGTCGGCAAGAACATTCAGGTGCAGGTCAAGGCGAACGACGTGATCCACGACTGGGCGGTGCCGTCCTTCGGCATCAAGCTCGACGCCGTGCCGGGGCGCCTGCAGACCACCTGGTTCAGGGCAGAGCGCGAGGGCTGGTATTACGGCCAGTGCTCCGAACTTTGCGGCCGCAACCACGCCTTCATGCCGATCGCCGTGCGCGTCGTTTCCGAGCAGGAGTTCAACGATTGGCTCGCCAAGACCAAGGCTGCAAGCGCCTCGCGCGATGAGGGCGACAACGTCGTGGCGGCGCAGAACTAACGAGCAATGCCACGCGGCGAAAGAACGATTTGAGATACAGACAGGACTAAGAGGAAGACGACTATGGCACAGCCCACGCATACCGACGTCCATCATGATGTAGCCCATCATGAGGAGCATCCTTATGGCTGGCGCCGCTGGGTCTACTCTACCAATCACAAAGACATCGGCACAATGTACCTGATCTTCGCCCTGACCGGCGGTGTGATCGGCGGCATTCTGTCAATCGCCATGCGGCTCGAGCTGATGAACCCGGGCATGCAGATTTTCGGCGATCCCGAAGTGTTCAACGTGTTCGTCGCTGCGCACGGCCTCATCATGGTCTTCTTCATGGTGATGCCGGCGATGATCGGCGGGTTCGGCAACTGGATCGTGCCGCTCATGATCGGCGCGCCGGACATGGCCTTCCCGCGCATGAACAACATCTCGTTCTGGCTGCTGCCGGCATCTTTCGCTCTGCTGCTCAGCTCATTATTCATGCCGGGCATGCCCGGCGGCTACGGCGTCGGCGCTGGTTGGACGCTCTACGCGCCGCTCACTACCAAGGGCACGCCGGGCGTCGCCATGGATTTCGCGATTCTGTCGCTGCACCTTGCCGGCGCCTCGTCGATCCTGGGTGCCATCAACTTCATCACCACCATCTTCAACATGCGCGCGCCGGGCATGACGCTGCACAAGATGCCGCTGTTCGTGTGGTCGATCCTCGTCACCGTCTTCCTGCTGCTGCTCTCGCTGCCGGTTCTGGCGGGCGCGATCACCATGCTGCTGACCGACCGCCATTTCGGCACGTCGTTCTTCAACCCGGCGGGCGGCGGCGATCCGATCCTTTACCAGCATCTGTTCTGGTTCTTCGGACACCCGGAAGTGTACATCCTGATCCTGCCGGGCTTCGGCATGATCTCCCACATCATCTCGACCTTCTCCAAGAAGCCGGTGTTCGGCTATCTCGGCATGGCCTACGCGATGGTGGCGATCGGCTTCATCGGCTTCCTCGTCTGGGCGCACCACATGTTCGTCG
>JBKPSQ010000170.1:0-4297 GCA_046735075.1 Pseudomonadota bacterium | reverse complement strand
TCCGCGCGCATCACCTCTTCAAGCGCGGCAATGGACTTCTCGCGGCCCACGAAGAGGGGCACGATCATGTAGGGAAAAACGACGATGTCGCGTAGTGGCAGGACCGGATAAAGCTCCGGACCGCCTTCGGTCTTAGTGGTGGACGGCTTTGGTTCGGTCATGGCAGTTCCGTCGCTTTCTTGTCTGGCGGAACCGTCGAGGCGCTCCGCCGTTCTAGCTTTCGTCCCTCCTCCAGAACCGGTTCGTTACCGTTGAAACTACCACGGTGAACGATTGTGCCAGCCCTGTGGCATGTTACCCGCCAGCTAGCGTAGGTGGCGACCTTGGCGGTTGCCGTCAAGTGGCACTTTTAACAGGGTCGCCGCCGGTTTCCGGCTATTCTGAGGAGGATTCGCCCCTACCTTCAAGCAGGAATCGGGCCATTCCGCGTCAGGCGCTCGTGCCGAGCTCCTCGTGGCGGTCGGAATAGATCCGCAGAGGTCGGGCCTTGCCCTCAACCACCTCTGAGCTGATCACCACCTCCTCGACGCCGCGTAGCGAGGGCAGCTCGAACATAGTGTCGAGAAGAATGCCCTCCATGATTGAACGAAGGCCTCTAGCACCCGTTTTGCGATCTATCGCCTTCTTGGCGATGGTGCGCATCGCCTCCTCGGCGAAGGTGAGTTGGACGTCCTCCATCTCGAACAGGCGCTGATATTGCCTGACCAAGGCATTTTTCGGCTCGGTCAGGATGCGCATCAGGGCCTCCTCGTCGAGGTCGTCCAGAGTTGCGATCACTGGAACGCGGCCGATGAACTCGGGAATCAATCCGAATTTGAGCAGATCCTCAGGCTCGACCTCTTTCAGAATGTCGCCGGTTCGGCGCTCGTCGACCGACTCGACCTTGGCCCCGAAACCGATCGAGGTCGACCGCCCGCGCGCCGAGATAATCTTTTCGAGGCCCGCGAATGCGCCGCCGCACACAAACAGGATGTTGGTCGTGTCGACTTGGAGGAACTCTTGCTGCGGGTGCTTGCGGCCTCCCTGCGGCGGCACCGAGGCGATAGTCCCTTCCATGATCTTGAGCAGCGCCTGCTGCACGCCTTCTCCCGACACGTCACGCGTGATCGACGGGTTGTCGGATTTGCGGCTGATCTTATCGACCTCGTCGATATAGACGATGCCGCGCTGCGCCCGCTCGACATTATAGTCGGCTGCCTGGAGCAGTTTGAGAATGATGTTCTCGACATCCTCGCCCACGTAACCCGCTTCGGTCAGCGTGGTGGCGTCAGCCATGGTGAAAGGCACGTCGAGGATGCGTGCGAGCGTCTGCGCAAGCAGTGTCTTGCCGCAGCCGGTCGGCCCGATCAGCAAGATGTTCGACTTGGCGAGCTCGACGTCGGAATTCTTACTCGAGTGGTTGAGCCGCTTGTAGTGGTTGTGGACGGCAACCGACAGCACGCGCTTGGCATAGTCCTGACCGATCACGTAGTCATCGAGGACAGCGCAGATCTCCATGGGAGTCGGCACGCCGTCGCGCGACTTCACCAGCGAACTCTTGTTCTCCTCGCGGATGATGTCCATGCACAGTTCGACGCATTCATCGCAGATGAACACCGTCGGCCCGGCAATCAGCTTACGCACCTCATGCTGGCTCTTGCCGCAAAAAGAGCAGTAGAGGGTATTCTTGGAGTCGGTTCCGCTCACCTTGCTCATCAGCTCATCCAGTCCTCAAACCTATCCGGCGCTTAAGCGACTTAAGCCTTGGCGCCATTGTCTTTCTTGCCGCCTCGCAAGTGTGAGCCCCCTTTCCTCCAGCACGGCTGCTTGAAGGGCAATCTGAGCATGCTATGGCGGCACTGATCAAGGATTGATTAATCCCGCATCTCGCTTCTGGTTCAATCACACCGTAATCGCCGCTTCTTGGGGCGGCGCGTCCACTCACGCGACTGACCAGGAATTCGTCGATTGGCCTCGAAGGCCGCCCGGCTCACAAATCTAGCCGTCCACTCCTCGCCCTACGATACAGGCGAGAGCTTTTCCACTTTTTCTTCCAGTGGGTGCCGCTTGGTAATCACCTCATCGACGAGGCCGAATGCGCGGGCATCCTCCGCCGACATGAAATAATCACGGTCGAGCGTCTTGTCGATGATCGCATAGTCTTGGCCGGTATGGCGGACATAGACTTCGTTCAGACGGCGCTTCATCTTGATGATGTCCTCGGCGTGACGCTCGATGTCGCTCGCCTGGCCCTGGAAGCCACCAGACGGTTGATGCAGGAGGATGCGGGCGTTCGGCAGAGCGTAGCGCATGCCTTTCTCACCGGCGCAGAGCAGAAGGGACCCCATGGAGGCGGCCTGGCCGATGCACAGCGTGGCGACTGCCGGCCGGATGAACTGCATCGTGTCGTAGATCGCCATGCCAGAGGTTACGATCCCGCCCGGCGAGTTGATGTACATGGAGATCTCCTTCTTGGGGTTCTCGGCCTCTAGAAAGAGAAGCTGTGCCGTGATTAGCGAGGCGACCTGGTCCTCGATCGGACCGGTGACGAAAATGATGCGCTCCTTGAGCAGCCGGGAATAGATGTCATAGGCTCGCTCGCCACGGTTGGTCTGCTCAACCACCATGGGCACGAGGGTGTTCAAGAAGGTGTCTGCCGGGTCTTTCATTGAGGTTCCAGAAGGGTGATGGGGGCCCTGCGGGCTGGCCGCGAATCTCGGGATTGGCCCTACTACATATGAGGTCGCTTACGAAAACGGAAGAGGCGGGTGCCTCCGCCTATTTAATCACTCGTGTTTGTGGCCGTGCCCGTGATGGTGATGGTGATGGCCATGATCGTAGTTATGATCATGCCCATGGTGGTGATCGTGAGCATGGTCGTGGTCATGATCATGATGGTGATGATCGTGGTCCTCGTCGGGGTCGGCGTAGAGCTCCTCCGGCGTGACCGTCTTCTCCGTCACCTTTGCCAACTCGAGGATGTAGTCGACCACCTTATCCTCGAAGATCGGCGCTCTGAACTCGGCTAGCAGCTCGGGATTGTTCCGGTAATAATCGTAGACCTTGCGCTCCTGGCCCGGGAACTGCCTCACGCGGTCGAGCAGCGCGCGGCTCACCTCATCGTCGGTGACCGCGATTTGATTGCGAGTGCCGACCTCCGACAGGATCAGTCCAAGACGCACGCGCCGCCCGGCAATGTCGCGATATTCCTCGCGTGCCTTCTCCTCGGTCGTGCCTTCATCGGCGAAGGTACGCTTTGAACGCTCGAGATCGGCCATGACCTGCGCCCAGATGGCGTTGAATTCATTGTCGACGAGCGTCGGTGGCAGCTCGAAGCTATATCCTTCATTGAGCGCGTCGAGGAGAGCCCGCTTTACCTTGAGGCGCGAGGCCTGGGCGCGATCCTGCTCTAGCCGCTGCTTCACGGTCTCTCTGAGCTTCTCCACAGACTCGATGCCCAGGCCCTTGGCGAAGTCCTCATCGAGCGGCGGCGTTTCTGGCGCAGCTACCTCTTTGATTTTTACTTCGAAGCGCGCCGCCTTGCCGGCAAGCTTCTTCTCCGGATAATTCTCGGGAAAGGTTGCTTCAATCTCGCGGTCCTCGCCGGCTTTCGCGCCGGTCAGCCCCTCCTCGAAGCCCGGGATGAAATTCCCACTGCCGAGCACGATTGGCGCATCCTCGGTGCTGCCGCCCTCGAAGGCCTCGCCGTCGATCTTGCCAACGAAGTCGACCGTCAAGCGATCGCCGGACGCGGCGACGCCATCTTTCGGCTTGTAACGGAGATTGGCTGCACGCAGGCGGTCGATCGCCTGGTCGATATCGCTATCCGTCACAGGAGCGACAGGCTTCTCGAGGTTGATCTTGGAGAAGTCGTTCACCTCGAATTGCGGCAGCACCTCGAAGGAGAGCGTGTAGGCGAGATCGCCCGCGCCCGAGAAGATCTTGTCGATCTCGGCCTCATCCTCTGGCAATCCGACCTTAGGCTGGAAAGCGGGACGCTCTTGGCGCTGCGACAGCGCCTCGCGGCTCGTCTCGGCGACTGCTTGCTGCACCACCTCGGCCATTACCGATTTGCCGAACACTTTGCGCAAATGTTCCTTCGGCACATGACCCGGCCTGAATCCCTTCAGCCGCGCCCTCCCCTTGAGCTCGTCGAGCCGCGCCGACAGGCGCCGCTCTAGCTCCTCGGCGCCCACGACCACCTTCAACTGGCGGCGCAATCCTTCAGCAGTCGTTTCCGTGATGTTCATACGCTCAATCCATCGCTCTCGGGCGTTGGCCAGCGCCCCTTTAATTATATTGCAAGTCCATCCAACGA
>JBKPSQ010000169.1:0-10836 GCA_046735075.1 Pseudomonadota bacterium | reverse complement strand
GTCGAAGAGGATGCTGAGACGCGCGATCTGTCGGTGCTCGACGCCGTCTGTCCGCTCGTCGCCAAGGTTCATCACGAGGGCCAGCGCTCTATCGATCAAGGACGCGCCGTCATTCTCATCGGCCACGCCGGCCATCCCGAGATCGAAGGCACGATGGGACAGCTCAACGGCGAGGTCCATCTCATCCAACGCAAAGAGGAGGTCGAGCAGCTCGATATCCCCGTCGATGCGCCGGTTGCCTACATCACCCAGACCACGCTTAGTGTCGATGACACGCGCGCGACGATCGAGGCCGTCAAGAAGCGGTTCAAAGACGTCGTCGGCCCAGAGACACGCGATATCTGCTACGCAACGCAGAATCGGCAAACCGCGGTGCGCGAGCTGGCGAGGTTCGTCGACGTGATCCTCGTCGTCGGTGCAAGTAACAGCTCAAATTCGAATCGCCTGCGCGAAATCGGTTCGGAGTCCGGCGTGCCGAGCTATCTGGTCGCCGACGGCAGCGCGCTGCAGCCCGAGTGGTTCAATGGCAAGACCACGGTCGGTCTCACCGCGGGAGCCTCGGCTCCGGAGGTTCTGGTCGACGACGTCATCGCGGCCCTGCGACGCTTTGGCCCGGTGGAAGTGTCGACACTCTCGGGCAAGGAAGAGAAGATTCAGTTCAGGCTCCCACGTGAGCTTTCGGAGCCGCACCTCACGGCGCGGAGATCGGCATAGCGCCTCATGGGAATACCTCTCGGTCAGGCAGTAGCAGTCGGCAGCTACATTCTCAGTCAGCACTTGCGGGGCAGACAGCGCTATCCCCTTGTACTGATGCTCGAGCCGCTGTTCCGCTGCAATCTTGCTTGCGCCGGCTGCGGCAAGATCGATTATCCCGACCAGATTCTCGACCAGCGCCTCTCGGTTGCCGACTGCATCCAGGCGATCGACGAATGCGGCGCACCGGTCGTGGTGCTTGCCGGCGGCGAGCCACTTCTGCATCGGGAGCTTCCCGAGATCGTGGCCGGCGCGCTTGCCAAGAAGAAATACGTCACGGTGTGCACCAACGCATTGCTATTGGAGAAGAGGCTCGACCAATACAAGCCGCATCGCCGGTTCAATTGGTCGGTCCATCTCGACGGCGACAAGGAGATGCACGACAAATCAGTGTGCCGCGCCGGCGTGTACGACAAGGCAGTCACCGCACTGCAGGCGGCCAAGGCCAAAGGCTTCCGCGTCAACATCAATTGCACGCTGTTCAGCGACGCGGTGCCGGAGCGCGTCGCCAGATTTTTCGATCGCGCGGTTGAGCTTGGCGTCGACGGCATCACCGTGTCTCCGGGCTACGCCTATGAGCGCGCTCCCGACCAGCAGCATTTTCTCAATCGCACGCGGACGAAGCAGCTCTTCCGTGATGTCTTCCGCGCCCGGGGAAAGGGCAAATGGCCCATTTTCCAGTCAGGCCTGTTCCTCGATTTCCTCGCCGGCAACCAGACTTATCACTGCACGCCTTGGGGCAACCCGACGCGGACCGTGTTCGGCTGGCAGCGCCCCTGCTATCTGCTCGGCGAAGGCTATGCCAAGAGTTTTGCCGAGCTGATGGAAGAGACGGATTGGGACAAATACGGCACCGGCAATTACGAAAAATGCGCCGACTGCATGGTGCATAGTGGTTTCGAGGCCTCGGCCGTCACCGACGCGGTCAAGCGGCCATGGAAAGCCGCGAAAGTTGCGCTTGTCGGAATCAAGACCGAGGGTCCGATGGCGCCCGAGATCCCGCTCAGCGGCCAACGACCTGCCGAGTATGTGTTCGCTCGGCACGTCCAGCAGAAGCTAGCCGAGATCGAAGAAGGCGAAGCCAGGGCCGAGAAGCCGGTGGCAGCGGAATAATTCGGCCATCGCCCGCCGCGTATCGGCCGCAATCCCTATCAACGCAGGAATTTGACCTGGCGCTCGGGCGAGCGAGGCGAGAACGGCCAACACATCTACTCTTCCATCTTTGCCCATGCCGGCGAGCGCTACAGTCGGCACTGGCCGTGTGCCAGAGTCGGCGATTACTCTGAGCGCGGCAAACGGCAATCCGTGCTCGGCGGCGATGCGCGCTGCGATATGGCTTTCCATGTCTGCCACGACGGCATGCGTCTTGACATGGAGCGCGTGCTTCTCAGCAGGACTTTTTAGCGGACGATCAACGCCGGCGATGGTCGCAAGCTCGACCCCGTTGATTGCGGACTTTATTCGCGCGGCCCATGCCGCATCGATTGGATAGCGAAGATCCCCATGCACGACCTCGCTGCCGGCAACGCAAGTTCCCGGCGTCTTCTCCGCCAGCAGTCCGGCGGCAATGCCAAAGCTGATGAGGGCGTCGGCACCGTTGGCAATTTCCTGGCGGATGAGCTGGTCGAGCCTGCTACCGTCCCCACCACCAGCAACGGCTTTGACCTGCTGAACCCGCGCGGCGATGCGCGCCTCGGCGCGAAGGCCAGTCACGGCGAGGACGAAGCCAGAGCCCTGAGCTTGCCGGCTCACATTCCGACCAAGACTGATGTGGTGTTCGAGGCTTTCAGATTGCGGTAGCGGGCAAGCGCCCACAGCGGAAAAAATTTCGCATAGCCGTGGTAGCGTAAATAGAAGACGCGCGGAAAGCCCGTGGCGGTGAAACGCGCCTCGTCCCAGAATCCATCTGCGCCTTGCTCGCGCAGAAGATAGTCGATCCCCTGCTTAACCGATGGATGATCGACCTCGCCGGCGGCCATCAAGCCAAGCAAGCCCCAGGCAGTCTGCGACGCCGTGCTCGGCGCTCGCTCGTAGCCACTATAGTCGAGTTTGTAGCTTGTGCCGTCCTCGCCCCACCCGCCGTCGGGATTCTGGATCGACACCAGCCAGTCCACTGCCCTCCGAACAGGTAGCGACGAGGCATCGAGCTGCGCAGCGTTGAGGGCGCAGAGCACGGACCAGGTGCCGTAGATGTAATTCATGCCCCAGCGGCCATACCAGCTCCCGTCTGCTTCCTGCGTGCGCAGCAGATAGGCGATCGCTTTGTCGAGCGGCTCGCTCTCGCCTTGGCGCGCGCCGAGTTGGGCGAGCATCGACACGCAGCGCGCGGTGACGTCAGCCGTTGGAGGATCGAGCAGCGCGCCGTGATCGGCGAACGGGATCTGGTTCAGGTAATAGTACTCGTTGTCGGCATCGAAAGCGGCGAAACCACCATTTTTGCTTTGCATGCCAACGATCCATTCCTGCGCACGCTCGATCGCTTCGGTGAATTTGCCGCGTCCCTGCTCGGGCATGCGAGCCGATGCACGATCCATCGCCATAGCGACGACGGCAGTGTCGTCGAGATCGGGGTAATGAGGGTTCGCATATTGGAATGCCCAGCCGCCTGGACGAGTGTCAGGTCGCTGCGCAGCCCAGTCGCCCGCGGCATCAAGCACCTGCAATGGCGAGAGCCATTCCAGACTCGTCAATGCACGCTGCTCGCAGTCGGCTCCGTCCACCTCGAGTAAAGCGTGGGCCGTGAGCGACGTGTCCCACACTGGCGACAAGCAGGGCTGGCAATAGGCTTCATCATCTTTGACGACCAGCAATTTCTCGACAGCAGCCCTCGCCGTCCTGACCCGCCAATCGTCCTCGCCATAGCCAAGCGCGTCGAACATCAGCAGCGAATTCACTATGGCAGGGAAGATTGCGCCGAGCCCGTCCTCTCCGTTGAGCCGCTCGGTCACGAATTTCTCCGCGTGGCTTATTGCCCGAGTGCGCGTTCCGTCCGACATGTAGGGCTCAAGCGCTCGCAAGATCTGATCGATTCCGCCGAAGATTTCAGGCCAGGGCCAGGTCTGATGCGCACCTTTCGGCCAATGGCGCACTTCATCGGGTGGCACCACGAAAAGCTCGTCAATACCCACGCCTTTCGGATTGCGCGCTTGCGGCTTGAGCGCATTCAGAACCATCAGCGGCACCAGCACCGTGCGCGCCCAATAGGAGACCTTGTCGAGATGGAAGGGAAACCAGCGCGGCAGGAGCATGATCTCGACCGGCATGATCGGCACGGCGCGCCACGGGACTGCGCCGTAAAGAGCAAGCAGGTTGCGTGTGAACACATTGCTGCTGGAAGCGCCCCTCCTCGAGCGGATCAGGTCACGCGCCTTCGTCATGTGCGGCGCTTCCGGCGAATCGCCTATCATCTTCAGCGCGAAATAGGCCTTCACGCTGGCGCTGACGTCGGAAGCGCCAGCATGAAATAGCGGCCAGCCGCCGTCGGTTGATTGAATGCGGCGGAGGTAGCGCGCGATCTTGGCTTCGAGCTCCGCGTCGACCGGCTCGCCGCGATAATGGCGCATCAGCACATATTCGGCCGGGATCGTGGCGTCGGCCTCGAGTTCGAAGACAAAATGGCCGTCCGCGCGCTGAAGCGCACAGAGCGCCTTCGCCGCCGAAGCGATCGATGCCTCGACCGCGTCGGTCGCGTCTTTAGCCTTGGTCTTCTGACCAGCCGCCTCGAGCGCGCTCGACGAAATTTCACCCTCTTGCATCACCATTCACTCTTGCGAGATGCGCGGCTCTGTTGCCCGACCTGATCGCGCCCTCGATGGTGGCAGGGAGCCCCGTCGCCGTCCAGTCGCCGGCGAGAAGAAGATTGCGCCAAGGTGTCTCCGCCCGAGGACGCCTTGCGTTCTCGTCCGGCAGAGCGGCAAAGGTTGCGCGCCGTTCCTTGATGATGATCCACGGGGGCAGCTCGTGGCTCGCGCCGGTTATGGCAGCGATGTCCTCCCAGATCTTTGTTGCCAGCTCCTCGCGCGGAGCCTCGATCCAGCGGTCCGCCGCGCTGATCGTCGCCGAAAGCCGGCCGCGAAAAGCAAACAGCCATTCTACCGTTCCGTTGATGACGCCCATGATCTTCGGCTGCGACTTGGGCGGCTCGACCTTGAAATGCGCATTCACGATGGCGCGGAATTTGGTCGGGGTGGGGAGACTAGGCGCGAGCAGCGAGACGACTGAGGCAGGCAGGGCGAGGATGACGGTGTCGCCGGTCCCAAGCTCGGTGACGTCCTCGCCGAAATCGAGCGTGTGGACCCGATCATCGAGGAACTCCAGGCGACGCAGTTGATGGCTGAAACGGAGCTGCGCGCCATTCCGTTCGAGAAAGGCGAGTGCTGGATCGATGAAAACCGGCCCGAGGCCCTCTTCCGCAACGAGGGGACGAGTCGCCGAGCCGCCTTTGAGAAGCGTCTCGCGGAGGACCGCACCAGCTAAGCGAGAGGAAGCTTTCGGCGGGTCGGTATTTAATGCCGCCAGAAGCACCGGCCGCGCGAGCCGGTCATAAAGCACGCCCCCGCAATCGATGACGTCGCCAATCGGCTGATCTTCGGCTCCATAGAAAAGCTTTGCTAGGGCCAGATAATCGCCAGCGTGCGTGCCGGGCACACGCCGGCTCTTGGAAAAAATCCACCACGGAACAGGCCCATCGTTGGGTCGAAGCGACCACCGCGCGCCGGAAGCGAGATCGGCAAAGGCGAATTCGGCGTGGGAGGGGCCAACCAGCTTTTCTTCGCTCCCTACAGCTTTCAGGAATGCCAGTGCTGCGCGATTGGCCGAGAGCAGAAGGTGATTGCCATTGTCGATCGTGAGCCCAAGAGCAGGCTCGAAATAGGAACGGCAGCGGCCGCCGGCGTGACGCGCAAGCTCATGCACGACGATCTCGCGCCCCGTGCCGACCAGCCCGACCGCTGCCGAGAGCCCCGCGAGGCCGGCGCCCACGATATGCACCGTTCCGCCTGCCATCAGACGATGCCGTGACGGACGACTGCGCCGACGAATTGGAGCTTGGACACGCGGACCCTCTGCCGTGGAGCTTTCCAACCGCGGGCGATGAGCTTGTCGAGCAACGAGCGATAGACCGATGCCATGATGCGTGGCGAGCGCACGGTCTCCTTGTGGCATCGCGCCATCACTGCGGAGGCTTCGGTGAAATGCCGTTTGGCGCGGTCTGCCACCGCCATGCAGGCCTCACCAAGGCCGGGATGCTCCAGAACTGTGCCGATGTCCTTCTTCTCGATCCCGGCGTTCGCCAAAGCTTCGGCTGGCAGATATAGCCGCCCAAGTTCAGCGTCCTCGTCGAGATCGCGGAGCACGTTGGTCATCTGCAAAGCCCGCCCAAGGTGGTGCGACAACAAAATCCCTGCGTCCTCATTGACGCCGAAGATCTTGACTGAGAGCCGGCCGACCGCTGAGGCGACTCGATCGCAGTAAAGGTCGAACGTCTCCCAACTCGGCCCGCGCATCTCGCGCCGCACGTCCATCTCCATGCCGTCAATGACATCGAGGAAGTCTTGCTGTCGAAAGCCGAACCGCGCCAGTGGTCCGGCAAGCTGATGGGTAAGCTCGGTCGGGCCACCGTCATCATAGAGACGCGCAATATCGGCGCGCCATTCGTCGAGCATGGCGAGCCGTGCCGCGCATGGACCGCCATCATCAGCGATATCATCAACGGCGCGGCAAAATGCATAGACTGCGTACATCGCCTCCCGCTGCTCCGGCGGAAGAATGCGCATGGCGAGATAAAAGGAGCTGTGCTTGGCGACCGGCGCGGGCGTTACAGAAGCCGGGATTTCAGCGACCACACTCATCGAAGTCGCATCCGAAGCGAGGCAGCAGGCCCAATGAGCCGGGCAGTGCCGGCGTCCAGCGCCCCCCATAATCCGTGCCAAACCATGCCGGCCTTAGTGAGATGCACGCGCTCGCTCAGCGGATCACGAACCATCAGAATGGCGAGGAGCTTGTGCGCCAAGCTGACGATGGCGCCCGTCTCCAAACCAAGCCGTGTATCGCGCACCGCGACCGGCAACTTCGAGGCTTCCGGCATTAGGGTGGCCGTTTTCTCGGCGGTCTCGTGCAGAGCGGCCAGCAAAGCCGACGACGCGCGCGGGTCCAACAATGCGGCGACATTCGTGTGGTGCGCATCCAAGATATCGAGCGGCAGGTAGACGCGGTCGAGCTCGCAATAGTCCTTGCCGCAATCCTGATGGTGGTTGATCACCTGCAACGCAGAGCAGAGCGGATCGGAATAGCCCCAAGTCGACTCATCCTCGCCGTGCACATCGAGCACGAAACGCCCCACCGGCATGGCCGAGTAGCGGCAGTAATGCATGAGCTCGTCCCAATCGGCGTAGCGGCGCTTGGTCACGTCCTGCCTGAAGGCGGTCAGGAGGTCGAGCGGATGCGTCGGTGCAAGCCCCGTCTCCTCCAACACTTTCCTCAGCGGCAGAGCGGCTTTGGCGCTGTCGGACTTGCCAAGCAGCGTATCCTCGAGCGCAGCGAGGCCGGCGAATTTTTCCTGCTCTGATAGCTTGGGATGGTCGGCGATGTCGTCCGCCGCGCGCGCAAAACGATAGAAACTTAGGATCGGCTGGCGCAGGCGGGGCGCAATGAGAAACGAGGCGACGGGGAAGTTCTCGCCGTGCTCGGTCTTGCTCGCTTCGATCTTAAGAGCAGCGGTCATCGCTTGGCTGCAAGTGCCTGACTGCGCCCCTTCCATAGCCCACCCCTGCCCAGCCAGTGCTGATACGCCGAATCGAAGGTGAACGCCGCATAGGCTGCCGCGATCACCGGTAACACCACGGCCCATAACGGAAAAATGCGATAGAACTGGAGTATGGGCAGGTAGGCGAGCGCCATCAAGGCCCATGCCGCGAGGGCAATAAAATTGGCCGGAAAATTACCGTTGAATGCAATGAAAGGCGGGATGAGATACGTAAAGATCATCGCGAAGAGAGTGGCGATAAGGAGAAACGATGAAAAGCGGAGCTGGGCGTAAGCAGAGCGAGCCACCATGCGGCGAATGTCGCCAAAACGGGGATAGGCGCGCAAGCTCCGCACGCGATTGCTCAGTCCGAGCCAGATCGGGCCTTCTTTCTTGAGCAGCGCCGCGAGCGCGCAGTCGTCGATCAGCGCGCTGCGAATTTTAGCGATCCCCCCTGCCCGATCGAGCGCGCGCCGACCGACCAGCATGCAGCCGCCGGCTGCCGCCGCTGTCTTGGCCGTCGGATCGTTCACCCAGGAAAATGGGTAGAGCATCTGGAAGAAGAAGACGAAGGCAGGGATAAGCGCGCGCTCAGCCAGACTCTCGCAATTGAGCTTGGCCATGATCGACGTCAGAACGAGATCGTGCGTCTTCGCGCGTGCCACGAGATGTCGCAAAGCATCGGACGTGTATTCGATGTCGGCGTCGGTAAAGAGCAGGTAGTCGCGCGGGTTCGCGGCCGCTTCGACATGAGCGACGCCTTGATGCATGGCCCAGACCTTGCCGGTCCATCCGGGAGGGAGAGTTTGGCCCGGCACGATGGCCACATCGAATTTCGCATTGGCAGCGAGCGAACGAGCAACGGCAGCGGTCGCATCGCTACTCTGGTCGTCAACCACGATAATGGAAAATTTTCCGGCGTAGTCTTGTGCCAGAAGCGAGCCGAGACTCTTCGGCAGCACAGAAGCTTCGTCGCGCGCGGGAATGATGGCCGCTACGCTCGGCCATGCGCGAGGCGGCTCGGGCTCAACGGCATCGTCGCGCTCGCGCATCAGCCAAAACCCGCCATGGAACGCGACGAGGTAAATCCACACCGCAAGCACAAGACACGCGATGAGGAGCTCGGCCGTCACGACACAAGACCCGCTTTGCGAAACCACTCGATCGCCTCGCGAATACCTTCCTCGACCGGCCTCGCATGGTAGCCAAGCTCGCGCTCGGCCTTGGCGGAGGTAAAGAACATAAGCTGCTTCGACATCCGCAACCCGTCGAGCGTCAGCAACGGCTCGCGCTTGGTGAATTGCGCCGCAAGCTCGGCAAGAAAAGCGAGCGGGTAGAGCGGCGCACGCGGTAAACGCACACGCGGCGGCGAGCGGCCGGTGAGACGCGCGATTGCTCCAAGCAGCTCGGCGAGGGTCATATTCTCCCCGCCGAGAATGTAGCGCTCGCCCACGCGGCCGCGCTCAAGCGCCGCAAGATGGCCGGCAGCGACATCGTCGACATGCACGAGATTGAGACCGGTATCCACGAAGGCCGGCATCCGCCCCGCCGCCGCTTCGACAATCATGCGCCCGGTCGGTGTCGGCCGCCGGTCGCGCGGGCCGACCGGCGTCGATGGGTTGACGATGACGGCGGGGAGTCCCTCCTGGACCATGCGCTCGACCAGACGCTCGGCAGCAACCTTGCTGCGCTTATAGGCACCAATGGCCTCGTCCTCGCTGAGCGGCATTTTTTCATCCGCGGGGGTGCCCTTCCCGGGAAGCTTCAAGGTGGCGACGCTCGACGTGTAGACGATGCGCTCGGCGCCTGCGGCTTTGGCCGCCTCCATCACGACCCTGGTCCCTTCGACATTGGCTCGCATGATGTCGCCGGGATCTGGCGCCCACAGTCGATAATCGGCGGCGACGTGGAACACGTAGCGCGCGCCCTTTGCCGCCGCGAAGACCGCCTTTTCGTCACGCATATCGCCTTCGACGATCTCCGCGTCGAGGCCGTCGAGATTGGCTCGCGGGCTGCCGGCCCGCACCAGCGCGCGGAGAGCAAAGCCTTGCCTGGCGAGCTCGCGGGCCACAGCCGAGCCCACGAAACCGGACGCCCCTGTGATGAAGACCTTACTTGGCACGACCGTCTCTTGCGCGTTCCGATCTTGCCTTAGACCATAACAACGCCCGAATTCGTGGGAAAATCGCCGGTCCGGCGATGATGAGTTGATGTCATGAATAAGCGCTTTGAGTACGTCCTGAGGTTGGTGTTCGCGGCCGCAGCCTTCACCCTCATCCTAGCCCACGCCAGTTCGGCTACGCCGTCCGCGGCAGGGGTATGGAAGCAGATCGATGAGAACGGCAAGGTCGGAGCCCTCGTCACCATAACTCAGGAAGGAGGGGTGTTCGTCGGCCGGCTTTCGCGTCTGTTCCCCGACCCCGGGGACGATCCAAACCCGATTTGCAGCCAATGTACCGGGGCGAGGCACAATCAGCCCGTCCTTGGCCTCTTATTCATCGAAGGCATGAAGCAGTCGGGGCTGGAGTACCAAGGCGGCACCATTCTCGATCCCGAAACGGGGAAGCTCTACAAGGCGAGCATGAGCCTCGATCCCGGCGGCTCCCGGCTCACCGTGCGGGGCTATGTCGGATTGCCGATCTTCGGCCGGAGCCAGACCTGGACACGCGTTCAGTGACATCGCGACGAAAGGGCAGCAGGCGTCAGCCATCTCGAAATCGTCCTCAAACCGCAGTTCCTTCAGCGAAGGACGGAACCACGTTTGAGGCCCTTATCGTCCGGGTCGTGCGAGCCTGCTGCCAGCGCCCTTTTCTCGTGCTTGCGCTTGCCGCACTAGCCACGCTCGGCGCCGTCTTGTTCACCTACGAGAACTTCGCGATCAACACCGATACCAGCGAGTTCATCTCGTCCAAGCTGCCGTGGCGTCAGCGTGAGATTCAGCTCGACGCGGCCTTCCCCCAGCAGGTGGACACGCTGCTCGTGGTCGTCGATGGCAAGACGCCTGAGCTTGCGGCCGATGCCGCGGACAGATTGGGCGCTGCGCTTAAGGGGCGCGATCATATTCAAGCGATCTATGGCGAGGAGACCAACCGCTTCTTCGACAAGAACGGTCTACTGTACCTGTCGCTCGATGAGGTGAGGACAACAACCGAGCAGCTGATCCGCGCTCAACCGTTTCTCGGAACACTCTCTGCCGACCCGACCCTACGTGGCTTGGCGCAGGCCCTCGCCTTCATTCCCGCGGGGGTCAAAGAGGGGCAGATTTCGCTCAAAGACTTCGCCACTCCGCTTGCCAACCTCTCGGACGCCATCGACTTCATTCTTCAGGGGCATCCGGCCTC
>JBKPSQ010000168.1:0-9339 GCA_046735075.1 Pseudomonadota bacterium | reverse complement strand
GAGATTCTAGTCTTCGTCTCGTGGGCTCGGAGATGTGTATAAGAGACAGATTGCCGGGTCATCGGTTTGCTTCGCGAAACCTCGCTTGAACTCGCTCGTTTTCACGCCCCAGGCTTCCACAGCCGCCTTCATGGAAGGCGCGGCGATGGCCAGATCGAAGAAGCCTAGCGAGGTTTGATAGGTCTTGAGTCTCCGCGAGCCATCAATGCCCCCGCTGATCCGAGCCGCCCTGATCCTAACAGGGCACTGAAACCCAGGCAGGCAACTTGATCCGATGGCCGAACTCGGCCACGGTGCGGTCCACCATCGCTGCCAGCAGTGGTTCGGCGAGCAGTGGAGTTGGCGAGGTGTTAGTCTCAGTCTCAGAACGGCTTCAGAAAAATTGGAGGAGACCATGTCTCGGTTCCGAATTTCGCTAGCGCTCTTGATTGCCCTTCTATTCGCCAGTGTTGGAATAGCGTACGCAGGCCAATATGGCACAGCCGAGGAAGCCAAGACTTTGCTTGAGAAGGCAGTTGCTGCGGTGAAACAGGACAAGGCCAAAGCGCTCGATATGTTCAATAAGGGAGAAGACGGGTTTAAAGACCGCGATCTCTATGTGTCCTGCGCCAACGCTTCGGACGGCATCGTCACAGCGCATCCTTACATGAAAGGTGAACAGCTAAAGGACATCAAAGGCAAAAAGGGCTATCCGCTCGGTCAAGAGATGATGAAGAAGGCCACAGAAGGAGAGATAAAGCAGGTTACATACTGGTGGCCTCGCCCCGGCTCAGACAAGCCGCTTGAGAAGACGACTTTCTATACGAAGGTGGGCGATCAGATTTGCAGTGTCGGCTACTACAAAGACTGAACTATGCGAGGCACCAATCAAGCGAAGGCGATGAAGCGCCGAGCGAGGCCAGCGCCGAGCCACCCACAAGGCTCGCCGAGCGGCACCAAAACACAGAGCGGAAACGCGAATAGCAGCGGAAAGGCCTAAGACGAAGGTCGAGTCGAAAGCATCGGGCAAGGCGATGAAATCAAAAAAGTCGAAGAGAGATAAGCTCAATTCGAAAGGGGCCTGTACCGAGGATCAGGGCTATATGGCCATGGATGCTCATCTCCACGTCAGTTCCAAGCGGAGACCGTCCACCAAAGAGCTACGCCCAGATGGCGAGAAGGGGAAGGATAGGAAAATACTCTTCATGGAGGAAAGCTCTGCTGGAGGAAGAGATAACGATAAACGTATCCTCGAGGGCCTGACTGGGCTGAGGAGATCAGCTCCCCAGAGGGCGCAACGACAGCATGAAGAGGGCTCGAACCTGAGGGTGTTCGTGATAAGCGCTATCCACGCTCGCCTGGGTTGCGGCTCGCATTTCTTGCGTCGAACTTCTCGTACCGCTCCCCTAGCTGTGCAAATACCATGACTTCGTTCCGCACCAGCCCTCGCCTGTGTCTTCCGCGATCTTCCGCTTACCTGCTTGAGCTCTTCGAGGTCTTCGAGCGCGATACGATGAAGCTCGCGCCAGTGAGCCAATTGCTGATCGAATTTGCCCATTGTTCGCGCTGCTTCGCCTCACTGACAGAAGCTCGCGCCCCTTCTCTGCTTCGCGTCGAGGTGAAGGTGGCTCTTGTGCGCTTCATCGGCGCCCGGTCCAAGCACCGTGCCAAAGATGCCGCAGGCGTCATCGCGAACTGACTTTAGGAATGCTTTTTCGGGATCGTTTAGGCTGACCGATATGGGCTTCACATTGGGAGAGGAAGATACTCGCCCAGGATTGGGCATGGGCGGGGGTGGATTACCTGAAGTCCAACTATCGACTACAGCGATCGACTTGCCAGACGCAAGGACGAAGTCGGAAATATCGATGGCGTTGGCGAGCGCGTGTTCGCTCAAGGGTGCGTCAGCTCCGCCGTTACGGTTACGGCAGGTATAAGAGCCAACGTGCAGCTTAGTAACGGGGGAATTGAACGAGCTGTTCGCCTGAGGCTGAACGCTCTGACTTAGCCATGTGTTCAACGCCTTTGCCAGAGCACACGTCACGATTGCTGGGGGCTCTAAGACGACCTCAGGATTGGCTCCGACAGATTTAAGTAGAATGGGGGAAGGCGCTCCGCATAGTCCCTCTTTGATAGGCGGAAGCGATTCGTAATTGAGCGCGAGCGACGCAAGCGCTTCGCTGCATTTGGATTTAGCCTCCGCGATCTGGATCTCTGTCCACGGAATTGTGGTCATCTGGCCCGGAGCAAGAGGTGTCTGTTCTGTGCCACCGGCCACGGGGCTTCGTTCAGGTAGCGGCGCTTCTTCGGTTCCGGCCAACTCCCGCGAACCTTGGTTCGGCGCCTCCAATCCACCCGTCTTCTCGCCCTGCTCGATTAGGACAGGCGTTCCCTTGCTGACATGCTTCGCAAGGCCAAGCGCATCCCAGTTGGTCAGGCGAATGCAGCCATGTGAGGCCGATTTGCTAATCTTGTCGGGATCGGGCGTGCCATGGATGCCGTATCCCTCCGCCGAAAGATCGATCCACACAGCGCCTACCGGGTTGTTGGGTCCGGGGGGTAAGTCAAGCTTTTCATTGACATGCACGCCACGGAAATTAAGCGAGGGATCATAGTGGTAGACCGGGTTTTCCGAGATTTTCGTCACTTTGAACTCGCCCTTAGGCGTCGGGCGATCTTCGCTTCCGACTGTGGCAGGGTAGATGGCAATCAATTTGTCATCTTCGCCATAAGCTTCTACGCGCTGCCGGGTTGCATCGACCTTTACCCGTAGGACTTTGCCAGGCAAGGAGTCGTGCTCGACATTGGCGACCACGATCTCGTCTCCCTCTTTGTCGAAGGAGGCGCCCGGGTTTAGCTTGCGAAGGAGCTGCTCACTCATGTGGAATTTTTCAGCGAGAAGCTCCCGCGGGCTGGTATAGCCGAGCCGGTCCATTGCTGCCTTGGCTCGAAAATCCTCGGGTATTTTTTTAGAAAAAGGACCGCGAGTATCTTTTTTAGTGATCTTGTAGCTGACGAGGGCTGGTTCCGAATCGCTTTCACTGAGCGCTCGCCACACTTCCTGAGTGACCTGTTCGGTCGATCCAAGGCTCTTCATCTCAGCATAGGCTGCAATCGCCTTGCGGGTGTTCTCACCTAGAGTGCCATCGATCTCACCAGGTGAGGCATGAGCCCGGTCAAGCAAGACTTGCAGCTTTACGAGCAAAGCGGTGGACGGCTTTGCCTGTGCTTGCCACTCGGCGTCATTGACGCTCTCAAGGCTTAGGCTCTGGGATCGTTGCCGAGCAGCCAGGGCCGTTGTGGAAAGGGCAAGCAGTAATGCGAGGGGGATCCACAGATATGTCGGGCAGAAGGGTCGAAGCATTCTTGACTCCTCACCGCCCTCAATCTCAACGCGGCCGAAAATACGCCGTTCCGTCCATAGTGATGAGATCGCCGCACCTCCGGCCTGGAACGCGTATCCAGATACCGCCAATATCCCCAGTCAGCGATTCAAGCTCCGTTAAGGCTATCCGCCTTAATGAAGATGGATGCCAGTCGCTGAGTGGAGCTTGTTAATTCTTGATGTGATTGGTGCGGTGGCCCTAGGCGCTGGGATGTTCATCGCGATCCGACGCCGCAGCGCTGGCCATCCGCATTGACTGGCCTAAAAGCTGTCTGCAGCACTGCGATGAGGGGCGGGGCGGGATTGAGCCAAGGCGCCCCCGGTTGTCGCAACATTCCCAGCAGTTTCTGAGCCGCCCAGCAAATTGGCGGAAGCCGTGCGGCCCAGGCTCCGACCAAGATACACCCCAAATCCGCCGGACCAACGCGGGTGTTTCCGGGTCACGTCATCCTATCGTCTGTGCAAACTGGGTCAATAAGAACGCTCTCTGGAGCCTCGTATCCAGATGGCGAGGCATCGCTCTTTAAACCTCGCGCAGCTTCATTATATGAGGCCCGCTCTAAGGTTAGTTCCAAGAGGCGACCACAATGTCCCAACCCGTCGTCGTCAGCCTTCCGCACCAGCTTGGGAAAGCCGAAGCCGTGCGCCGCTTGCAGGCCAGCCTCAACGATGCCCAGTTGAGCAGCGGAGGCTTGTTCTTGTTCAAGAACCAATGGTCAGGCGATCATCTCGACTTTCGCGCGAGTATGCTCGGGCAGACCACCACCGGCACTATCGATGTCGCCGAGGATCACGTCAGGCTTGAGGTGCAGCTTCCCTGGCTGTTGTCGATGCTGGCCAATAAGGCGAAGGCTTTGGTGGAGAAGCAGGGAAAGCTCATGTTGGAGAAGCCGGTGGCCATCCACGACGCGACGCTAACAAGCCGCTGATAGGAGAGTATCATGGTTGCCCTGCATGAAGCTCGCACCACACAGGTGATGTCGCCGCTGTCCTTGCTGCTAAACCTGTTGTGGATCGTATTCGGTGGCCTCTGGATGGCGGCGGCCTGGATGATCGCTGCCGTGGTCATGGCGATCACTATCATCGGCCTGCCGTGGACCCGGGCGGCGTTCAACATTGGCGTATACACGCTGCTGCCCTTCGGGCAGAAAGCCGTGTCACGCGCCGATTACTATGGACACCATGATCTAGGCACCGGCCCACTCGGGCTTCTCGGCAATCTCCTGTGGTTGATCCTCGCTGGTTGGTGGCTGGCGCTTGCGCACCTGATCACAGCGATCATGCTGGCGATTACCATCATTGGCATCCCATTCGCCTGGGCGCATGTGAAGCTCGCTGGGCTTGCGCTATGGCCCATCGGCAAGGTGATCGTGCCCGCCTAGGTCAATCCATAGAGGCGGATCGTCACGCCTCAACCGAGTTTGTCGCCTGGTGCCTTGGTTCCAGGTACCACTGCCCTTTTTGGTGCTTCGTTACCAGCGACCAACGTGTTCTGCCTGGTGCTTCGGCACCAGGAAGCTTTTGCTCGAGGATACGTGATGTTCGCCCCAAATCTGGCATGGGTCATCCCATGGCACATGAGCATTGAACCGAGGCTAGTCTCTCCAACCCGTGAAGCGCTACCTCGAAGGCCGGCTACACGGTCAAGGGCGAGGTCTGCGGCTGCGATCTCGTGGCAATTCGTGCAGAGGAGCTGCCAATAGTAGATATCGGCAAACTCAAGCTCCTTCAGCTTGTGGTGATGAAAGCGGGCTATCTGCCTTGCAGGCGCTTCACGAAAGAGACGGCGTAGGATGGCGAGCGGAACAGCAGCACTGGATCGTCAGTCGGTGCGATACCGTCGCTCATGACCAGCGGATCGTAATTGATGTTCTTGCATTCGGCTCCTTCTTGAGGTGTTGCCGCGGTGAAGGTGAGCGTTCCGGCCTTGAACTCTTTGCGGTCGCTCGGCCACAATACCGTCGGATCAGTTTCGGGATCGCCCGGCTGACCGACCGTCACCCACATATTCCACTTCACCGGTCCTTGCTTGACACGATCGATCAGGGCCTGCTCGAGGAAGTCGCGCGGCATGGATGTAAGCTCCGCATTGCTGAGTTCTTTCTCACCATCTTCTGGAACGAACCGCCACTTCACCAAGGTCGTCTTGTCGTTCTTGTCGATGAACTTGAAAGTGTGGATCCCGAAAAAGGCGCTGTTGGCGTAGCTCGGCGGCGGATTGTGCTCCTCGTAGAATTTGGTCATTCCTGCACCTTCGGGGTGGCTATCGACAAAAGCCTTGAGCGCGGCGGGATCAGGCTTACCCGTCGCCGGATCGGGCTTTAGCGCGATCAGATTGTCGAGAAATGTCTTTGGCACCATGGCAACGAACATCGGCGCGTTGATCATCGTCATATGTTGCTTGCTGCCGTCGCTCAGTCGGAACTCAAGCGCCATTCCACGCGGTCCCTTCCCGGCGTCGGGGGCATTGGGGTCGCCACCACCGATTGAAAAGCGTGCAACGACGGAGATAGTCGCCCCTGAGAAGAGCGCCGAGCGCGAATAGGACGTTGCCTCCGGCAGGCCGACGAAACTCCCCATGGCGCAGGTGCCCTTGGTGTGATTGCGCCGCTGCCCGGGATGAACTCCAAAATCGTCTTCGAGAGCCTTCACCATCGCATTCGGCGTGACCTGCTCCTCGGCAAGTGCTTGAGGCAAGACGAACGCCAAAACCACCATTGCCAACGACAATGCTGCGATTAATCTCATTTGACTCGTTCCTCACGAAAACCTTGTCAGCCAGTCATTTTCTCAAGCGACGCAGCTGCCAATCAACTGTTTTGTCGATGACTCCACTAACGATCGGCGAAGGCCCGACTTTACGGGCGCGACTTCTTGGTGGCTCGACCCCATCCCGGTTCGGGGCCCCAAGGATCCCCAAGTTCGGTCGCTTGGCGCCTGATCTCGACTTTTGCTAGACAAACACCTCCTAAAACACCCCAAGTTTGCAAATCCACATTTATGATGCCACCAAGATCCGAGATGGAGACCCGCATGCGTGTCGTGCAGATCAGAGAGCCGAATGCGCCGCTTGAGTTAGTCGAGCGCGCGATAGCCGAGCCCGCTGCACGCGAAGTGGGGCCCAGGCTGGTTGCCATTCAGGGCATTAGCGGGCTTGGGCATCTCGCCGTGCAATATGCCGCCAAGATGGGGTTCCACACCATTGCGATCGCGCGAGGCAAGGACAAGAGCAATCTTGCCCACGATCTCGGCGCGCAGCGCTACATCGACACCGAGACGAATGATGCAGCGAAGGAGCTTACCGCGCTCGGCGGCGCCAAGGTGATCCTATCCACGGTTACGAGCGGCAAGGCCATGACGCCCCTTATCGACGGACTCGGCATTGATGGCACCCTCATCGTGGTCGGCGCCTCGCCCGAGCCGATCGAGGTGAAACCCTTTTACATCATCGGCGAGCGGCGGAGCGTGAAAGGTTGGCCATCAGGCACTTCGGTCGATTCCGAGGACACCATGCGCTTCAGCGCGCTGACCGGCATCGAGCCAATGATCGAAACCTATCCCCTCGCCAGGGCACCGGAAGCTTACGAGCGGATGCTGAGCGGAAAGGCGCGTTTCCGTGTGGTGCTTGTGCCTTGATTGATAGCCGTATCCGCTGGCACGCGGCAGTTAGCTCCGTCACACTCCTAATGGGCCGCACCTCGCTTTCCGTCCACTTACTTGCCAGTTTAATCGTTATCAGTGAGAAGACGATGCCGCGAGGGTTGCCTGCCGATTGTCTTGGGTGATCTAAACGGGCTGACACGGGAGGACGCAGATGGCGATGTGGACACCGGACCCAACCTTCTATCCGTCGCCTCGCTTGGCGAGTCAGGCGCCGCCCGAGAAGCTCGCGTATGTGGCGAGCCTCGATCCCACTCGAAAACGCCCCGATGTCATGGCTGTCGTTAACTTGGATCCCGAGTCTGCAAATTACGGACAGATCGTCGGACAGACGGATCTCGCCATAGGGGACGAGCTTCATCACTTTGGTTGGAATGCCTGTAGTTCATGCCTATGCCCCAACGCGCCGCATCCACACATTGAGCGTCGTTATCTTATTGTCCCAGGCATCCGGTCTTCACGTCTCCACATCTTGGATACGAAGCCTGATCCAGCCCATCCGAAGCTGATCCGCACCATCGAGACCGAAGAACTTGCCAAGCGCGCAGGTTACTCGCGGCCCCACACCGTCCACTGCGGCCCTGAGGGCATCTACGTGAGCGCCCTCGCCGACGCCGAAGGCAAGAGACCTGGGGGCGTATTCCTTATGGACCATGAGTCATTCGACGTGCGCGGCCGATGGGAACTCGACCGAGGGCCACAGGAGCTCGCCTATGATTTTTGGTGGCACCTTGGCTACGACACCATGGTGACCAGCGAATGGGGCACGCCTGACATGTTTGAGAATGGGCTTATCCCAGAAAAGCTCCTCGGCTCAGAGTACGGGCACCGCATCCATTTCTGGGATTTGCTTAAACGCCGGCATGTGCAGGAGATCGATCTCGGTAAAGAATACCAGCTCGTCTTCGAGTTACGCCCGGCACACGATCCCACCAAAGCCTATGGATTCGTAGGTGTGGTCCTCTGCCTGCAAGACCTCTCGTCGTCGGTATTTCTGTGGCATCGAGACGGCGACCAATGGGCAGTGACCAAGGTGATCTCAATCCCAGCCGAACCCGCAGAGTCCCATCAGCTTCCGCCCATGCTCAAGGATTTCAGAGCCTGCCCACCGCTTGTCACTGACATCGATCTGTCAGTCGACGACAAGTACCTTTACGTTTCCTGCTGGGGTACAGGCGACTTTCACCAGTATGACGTATCAGACCCGTTCAAACCAAAACTCACGGGGAAGCTACGCATCGGCGGCATGGTCTCACGCGCGACGCATCCGAGGAGAGGCGACCCGCTCAACGGAGGGCCTCAGATGGTCGAGGTGAGTCGTGATGGCCGCCGCATCTACTTCACGAATTCTCTGTACAGCGCCATCGATGACCAATTCTATCCCGATGGGATGAAGGGCTGGATGGTCAAGGTCAACGCCAACCCAGAAGGCGGGATGGAATTTGACCGAGACTTCTTCGTGGCCTGCCCCGATGGCTACCTGCCGCATCAGGTACGCCTCCAAGGCGGGGACGCCTCCTCGGATTCGTATTGTTACCCATGACTAAATCGCGTAGGCGCAGGGCAGCCTTCCTCGCGTTAGGCCGCGTTCGAGAGGGCTCCGCTCGCGAGCTTCGAGGCTGCCCGTTGTTTTGCGGCCATTCGGTCGAGTTCCTTGGCTAGGTCGAGCCCCAAGAATGAACTTCCAGGGTTGAAGCTCTATCCTGCGCTGATGAGCACCGGGCCAGCAGGTGCCGCAATTTGGATTGGCTTAGCGCAGGTCCAGTTCCCCGTTTGCCCGCGCTGAAATCTGCTTAGAAACTCACTCTCAGTAATGGTCCCGTCCTCTCTGTTGAAGAGACGGTACGCAAGAACACCTCCCGTATCCAGCGAGGCAAGAGAACCTAACTTTGGGCGTCAATAACCAAACGAATGTTTTCCCAGTTATGCACCGAGGCCGCCGGAACACCTAGTACATCGCTGATCCCTGCCTTAATCTCGACACGCTGTGCATTCCGAGCCAGCCGCCCTCCGTGTTCATGCGTACTAATGGACTCTCGCCAAAAAAATCGACCAACGTGAAGTAAGAAGGAAGGATCAATGCGTGACATCCGTGGCGACTTGCAAGAACGTGCCAAACTGCTTCAGGAGGAAATCGGCGCTACCCAGAGTGAATTCGACGAGCTTCTGAAGCAGCTCGAGCTTGAGCACCAACGTAATGTTGAGGATCTAAAGTCCAATCTCGACGCCGTACACATGGTTTTAAAGACGGAAGACCGACTTCTCGGCAGCGGGACGTCTCGCGCAGAGCTAGCGTCCGAGCCTATGCCAGCACA
>JBKPSQ010000167.1:0-9264 GCA_046735075.1 Pseudomonadota bacterium | reverse complement strand
GCACCCACCACTGCGAAATGTATTTGCAGAGCGCCTCGCGCTGACGCGTGCACCAAGACCTCAGCCCAAAAGATGAGAAAGGGTTCCTCGAGGGCTGTTGCGTGGCAAGAATTTAACAAGCGGGAGATATCCGGAAGACTTGTCTTTTCTCTCAGTGACAAAAAAGCAGCGCGACAAACTGCAAAGTCACGCAAGAGGGAGACACAAAAATGATTCAACCACGAGGCTTTAGCGCGCTGACCGCTTTTGTGCTTATCGCTGCGACTAGCGGCGGCGCACTGGCTCACGACACGGGGCCAAAAGCAAGAGACCCGATCATACTCGACCGTTCGGGCGGGTTCGTAATCGGTGGCAGGACCCAAATCAACCCCAACAACCCCAACAGGTCATTGTCATGCGACTACGGGTACATGGAGTATTTCATCCCAGTAAACCCGCGCAGGACGAGCCTCGTCATGTGGCACAGCTCAACTACGCAGGTATGGCAAAACCGCTGGGATGGTGGCGAAGGCTTTAAGGACATGTTCCTGCGCCGCCGTTACCCCGTGTACCTGTGGGACGGTCCACGGGTTGGCCGAGCCAACTGGGGCTGCGCGTCGTACACCTACACGCCAAACAACAGCAGCGACCAGGGCAATTTTACCGCGTGGAATCTTGGCCCCGCGGCACCCGCCGGTCTAACCCCCACACCATTTGAATGGTGGTCCCCCTCGCAATTCCCGACCCACAACGAGCAAGCTTGGCTGGACGCGACCCGCTCACGCTACCTTGAGTTCGACCTCGGATCCAACATCGCGCTTCAGACGGACGCGGCAGCCGTCGCCGCCGACTCCGGCAGGATCGGCGACCAGATCGTGTACCTCACCAACTCCGCGGGTGGACTTCGCGCCATGGTGACGACCAGCAAGGCCACGAAGAACAACATTGCGGGCATCGTCGCCTACGAAAGCATCGGATACCTGTTCCCGATTGGGAATCCCGAGAGCCCACCGAACCTGTGCAACCTTTCTGGCAATGCCTGCGCCTTCGGACCTGTCGGCATTCCCCAGGAGGACTTCAACAAGCTGGCAAAGCTCAAGAAGATCCAGTTCGTCTGGGGCGACAATAGACCAGAGACGTATACGTACGTTCAGCAGTCCCGTCTGTGCGCGAAGTTGATCAACGAGGCGGGCGGCAACGCCGAAGTTCTGAAGCTCGGGGAGGATGCCGGGCTGTTAGGAAGCACGCATATTCCCTTCGCCGACATGGACAACGACAAGGTTGCAGGCCTGCTCGACAAATTGCTGAAAGAGAACGGCCTCGACAAAGATGATCACGGCGGGGATCATGGCCACGGCGGGGATCATGATCACGGTGGGGATCATGGCCACGGCGAGGATCATGGCCATTGAGGCGTAGGACCTGCGCGCGCATTCGCCTCGTAGCGAATTGGCGTCATTCATAGCTGTCCCTCAAAAGGGCCCCAGGGGTCGAGCTCCTGGGGCCCTGTTTGCCTTGTGGCGAGTGAACTTCGGCGCGGTCGCGGGGTCGATAAGGAACGAAGCCCGGCGTAGAGGCGCTAGGCTTCCACGAATGGTGACTTCGCTTAGGTCGCGTCAGGCGCCGACTACGGCGACGGTGATATTCGCAGAGCGCGCCGCGCTGACGCGCACTGCAAGATCCTGATCATAGGCGCCAGGCGCGATCAGGATGGTATCTCCCGGCTTGGCGTGGTCGAGAGCTTGCTGCAGAGAGGCAAAAGCCGTCTGCAGGCTGCGGCCATCCATCGTGCCGCTATTCAGCTTGGAATTAACGTACCAGGTCATCGCTCACACACGCGAAGTTGAACCTCTGGGAACATAGTGCAAGGCTCGGGCAAGCGGTAGGAGCGAAAAGGAGTGCGCGCGGCCTAGCGTCTCGCTCTGCTTGAATTCGCTCGCCAGTTCCCCATATGCGACGCGAATATGACGCGCTCGGTGCCGCGGCGGGCTGAGCGATCTAATCGTGAGGCGCCGTCAGGGCCTCGAAAACGCCACCGGCGCAGCCGCTTGTCGAAAGGGCTTTCGCTCGATGTCGCGCATGACGCTTCTCGAAGGCAATCTCTGGCTCTCCCTTGCACCTCAGCGCGCCCACGGCGGCGGCGCGAGGCCTCAAGAAGGCGGGTACCCTCCCTACAACATCGAGCTGTTGGGGAATGGAGAAGCGTTGCGCATCACCCTCGCCGTGGCGGGTTTCGGACTCGAAGATCTCGAGGTCAGCGTCGAGGACGGCGAGCTCACCATTCGCGGCAAGCAGAGCGAGGAGCTGGCCAAGGACTATCTTCATCGCGGGATCGCGGCACGCCAATTCAAGCGAAGCTTCGCCCTCGCCAATGGCGTCGAGGTACATAACGCCGAGCTTCACAACGGACTTCTCGCCATCGAGCTAACGCGCCCGGCCAAGGAAAAGCGCGTGCTCAAGGTCGGAATCGTCGCCGGCGATTGAAACTTTACGAGGCTCACAGACGTAGCTTCGTCATGACCACTCCAGGGAAGGAGTAGACAGTCAATGAAAGAGTTCGAAAAAGAAGATCCCCAGCAGCGGAACCTGATGACCAGAAGCGAATTCGCGCAGCTTGGTGACGGTGAAGTGGCCTATATCAAGCAGCTCGATCCAGACGTTGCCGAGCGGCTGTTTCCAGCGCTGCAGACCGCGCCGAAGGGCATCGACCTCTTTGCCGTGCTCGGCGCCGACGGCACGCCGATCGCGCTGACCGATAGCCGCACTGCGGCAATTGCCAACGCCATCGAGAACGATCTCGTTCCGGTCAGCGTGCATTAGAAGGACTCTGCCTAGCCGCCGCTTTCCGTCCAGTGCATAGTGCCCTCCCTACGGGAGGAGGGACCATGGCACTGCATCACTCTCTCACCATGTTGCGCGCCGCGACGCTCATCGCGGTTGGGTTCGTCGGTCTCGCCGCAGGCGCAAGTGTTGCGCGTGCCGATGCTCTGCTCGACGAGATCGTCGACTTCACCGGGCAGGTCTTCTTTCTCGACGCCAAAGTTCCGGCCGTCATCGTTGGCGCGGTGCGCGACGGGGATATAGCGGTCGCGGGATTCGGCGAGCGGGCAGGCCCAGGTAGTCCCGCCCCTGATGGCGACACCATCATGCGCATCGGCTCGATCACCAAGGCCTTCACCGGCGATGTGCTGGCGCACATGGTTGCCAAGGGCACGGTGTCGCTGACCGATCCTCTCACCAAATGGCAGCCCGATTTCGGTCCCGGCGTGAACGGGAACCTCGATCGCGTCACCTTGCTCAATCTCGCCACGCACGCCGGAGGCTTTCCGCGCGAAGTGCCGCACGAGGCAGGCCCCGATAATGATCCATTCGCCACCATCACCCGCGACGTCTTCGCCGCTTGGATCAAGAAGGAGCCGTTGCTCTTCACCCCCGGCACGGCGGTGCTCTACTCGAATTTCGGTTTCGATCTCTTGGCCATGAGCCTGTCGGCGGCAGGCAAGAAGCCCTACCCAGACCTGCTGCAAGAGAGCATCACCGGTCCCCTCGGCATGAAGGACACGGTGTTCGCGCTCACCGAGGAGCAGAAGAAGCGCTTCATGGTGGGGCATGGTCCGGATGGAGCGGAACTCCCCAATGTTCCCACCGGCTCGATTATCGTCGGCTCAGGCGGTCTCTACTCGACGCCCAACGATCTCCTCAAATGGATGAAGTGGCATCTCGACCGCTTCAATCCTGAGGACGCCGAAGCGCGCACGCTGGATCACGCACTTTATCTCAACCGCGACGGGCTGAAGACAGTCTCGGGTATGGACGAATCGGGCCACATGGATGCGCTCGGCCTCGCTTGGATCGGCATGATGGCCAAGGACGACCGCCCCTTCATCCTGCAAAAAGCAGGCGGCCTCCAGGGCACGTTCACCTATGTCGCCTTTGCGCCGGCGCGGAACGCGGCGGTGTTTATCGCCATCAACAAGCTCGATTTCGGCGCGGCGCTCGCCATGGGCGAATTCGCCAACGATCTTCTGCAGCAGATCGCGCCGCGCTAGACTCTAAGCGGCGTGGGAGGAGGCCTCTCCCTCGGTCAACACGGCATAAAGCGCGGCTGCGTCACGCGACCCCCTTAGCTTCTCGACCGCACTTCCCTCGCGCAACAGCCGCGAGATGCGCGCAAGTGCCTTGAGATGGTCGGCGCCGGCGCCTTCGGGCGCGAGCAGCAGAAACACGATGTCCACCGGCTCGCCGTCGACGGCCTCGAAATCGATCGGCTCGGAGAGCCGCGCGAAAATGCCGACAATGCCTTTAAGTCCTGGGATCTTGCCATGCGGGATGGCAATGCCTTGACCGAGCCCGGTCGAGCCGAGGCGCTCGCGCTGAAGCAGCACGTCGAAGATGACGCGCTCCGGCAGCCCGGTACGGCGAGCGGCGCGAGAAGCGAGCTCCTGCAAGAGCTGCTTTTTGGTCTTTACCCTGAGTGACGGTAGGACAGACTCGGGAGAGATGAAGTCGCTGAGATGCATCTTGGCAAACCCTCACACGAACGGCGACAGCGGCGGAAAGTTCCGCCTAGTACCGCGTGCTCCCGTGCTTCTCGCTGCGCACATCCCCCGCGGGTTCGCGCCCGAGCAACTTCTCGACGGTGTGCACAACGCGTTCCTGGACGTAACCGCGCAACGCCTCACCGACGTCCAGATTCTTTTGCTAATTTGTATCGTCATTGCCCGCGGAACAATCTAATGGCCCTTTTCCACCGCGATTCCCGGGCACATGCTTCGTCTTGCGGGCCGATTCCGATCCAGGCGACTGCCGCGCGCTGGAATCAGATTCGCTTCGGCCTCTAACAGCGGGGCCGGAAGCTAGACCGCTCGTCCAGGGGTGTCAAACCATCTATTTCGTGCCAAGCCCTTTACACTATTCCACTTGTAGATCAGTGGCTTAAGGAGAATCAGGCGCGCGCGTTGTCGGCGATGCGCTTGAGCCGTCTCCGTTGCACCGAAGAGGGAATGCGGAGGGCCTCACGATATTTCGCGACGGTACGGCGCGCGATGTCGATGCCGTCCCCCTTGAGCCGCTCGACGATCTTGTCGTCCGATAGCACATCGCTCGCTGGCTCAGCGTCGATCATCTCGCGGATGCGGTGGCGCACGGCCTCAGACGAGTGCGAGTCGCCAGCGCTGGTTGCAGCGATCGCCGAGGTGAAGAAATATTTGAGCTCCAACAGGCCGCGATTGGTCGCCATGTATTTGTTGGCGGTGACGCGGCTCACCGTGGATTCATGCATCGAGATCGCGTCGGCCACTGTCTTCAAGTTGAGGGGCCGCAAATGGCGAACGCCGTAAGCGAGAAACGCATCTTGTTGCCGCACGATCTCTTGCGCCACCTTGAGAATTGTGCGCGCGCGTTGATCTAGGCTCTTGACCAGCCAGTTGGCGGTCTGCAGGCAGTCGACAAGATAGCTCCTGTCCTCCCTGCGCGTCGTCGACTTCGACACCGTCGCAAAATAGGACTGATTGACCAGGACGCGGGGCAGCGTGTCGCTGTTCAGCTCGACCTGGAGGCTGCCGTCGGGGAGCGCACGTACCAGCACGTCAGGCACGATCGGCTGCGTCGGGCTCGAGCCATATTTCAAACCGGGCTTGGGGTTGAGCCGCTTGATCTCGTAGATCATGTCGCAGAGATCCTCGTCAGAGACACGCGTCGCGCGCTTCAACGCGATAAGATCATGCGCGGCAAGGAGGCCGAGATTCTCGATCAGCGCGGCCATCGCCGGGTCGCAGCGATCCTGCTCCTTCAACTGAAGCATCAGACACTCGCGCAGATCGCGAGCAAACACGCCGCATGGCTCGAAGCCCTGCATGACGTGAAGCGTCTCCTCAATAAGCTCGATCGGCGCGCCGAGAAGCTCGGCAAGAGCGGAAAGTTCGCCACGCAGATAGCCGGCCTCGTCGGTCATATCGATGAGATGTTGGCCGATCAGCCGCCGCGCAGGATCGGCGAAGGCGAGCATGAGCTGTTCCGTGAGAACGTCACGCAGCGTCCTCTCCTCGGCCACGTAAGCTTCGAGGTTCGACACCTCGTCGGCATCACTTCGGGGCGAGGATTGGGACAGGGCTGACCAGCCCGAATCCTTGAGTGCGCCGGGCGCAAAGCCATCTGCATCGGGAAAGACGTCTTGCGGCTCGGCGTCGAGATCATCGCTCCGTGCGCTTTCCGGCCCATTGAGATTGACCCACTCGCCGTCCTCGGTGTCGCCAGTTTCCGGCTCGCCTTCGGAGAGGGCACTGTTAGCAAGAGAAGGTGTTTCTGGCCCATCCGCATCGTCCTGGAAGAGGGCTGCCGGAGCCTCGCCCGAAGGCTCGCCGGCAACCGCGACGGTCTCCTCTGGCTCAGCGCGTTCGAGCAGCGGATTTCTCTCGAGTTCAGCTTCGACGAAGCTCGCAAGCTCGATATTGGACAGCTGAAGCAGCTTGATCGCCTGCTGCAGCTGCGGCGTCATCACCAAATTGTGCGTTTGGCGGAGTTCGAGCTTCGTGGAAATCGCCATTAGTCAACGCACTCAGTAATCGACGTCAGATCCTGAATTGATCGCCGAGATAGACGCGCCGCACGTCCTCGTTGTTGATGATCTCGTGGGCGGTGCCGTGGGTTAGCACCATGCCGTCATGAATGATATAGGCGCGGGTCACGAGGTCCAGCGTCTCGCGCACATTGTGATCGGTGATGAGCACGCCGATGCCGCGCTGGGTGAGATGGCGAACCAGGGCGCGGATGTCATTGACGGCGATCGGATCGATGCCGGCGAACGGTTCGTCGAGCAGCATGAAAGAGGGACGCGTGGCGAGGGAGCGCGCAATCTCGACGCGCCGCCGCTCGCCGCCGGAGAGACGCATTGCCGGAGACGTCCTGAGCCGGGTGATGTGGAACTCTTCGAGCAGTGCATCGAGCTGGATCTGACGCTCGCGCTTATTGGGCTCCACCGTCTCAAGCACGGCGAGAATGTTCTCCTCGACCGTGAGGCCTCGGAAGATCGAGGCCTCCTGCGGCAGGTAACCAATGCCGAGCCGCGCGCGCCGATACATCGGCAGCTTGGTCACGTCGCGGCCATCGATCTTGATCGAGCCTTCGTCGGCCGGGATTAGTCCGGTGATCATGTAGAACACCGTGGTCTTGCCGGCGCCGTTCGGCCCGAGCAGTCCGACTGCCTCGCCGCGGTTCACCTCTAGGCTCACGCCACGAACTACGGTGCGCTTCTTGAAGCTCTTGACGACATTTCCGACGGTGAGCCGCCCGACCGCCGGATCGGACCGGGGTTCTGAGGCAAGCATCGGCTGCTCCGCCGGGACTATGGTCCCTTGGGTGGCGACTGCTTGGCGTCCTGGGAACGACAACAATTTGCCCACTACCCCTTCCGCTCCTCAGAATTGAAGCGACGGCCGGTTAAAATTCGTCAAAATCCCAAGGAAGCTACTGCGCGATACCAGGGACGATCTGCCACGGCGAATCCTCGGCAGGCTTGTTTGCTTTCGGTGTAGTTCCCGCGCTTGCGGCGGTGCCGCTCGTCTCGCTGATGGATTGGGTGGTGTCGGCTGCCTCTCCGGCCGGGGCCGCGCTTCCTGCCGCCGCCTCACCCGAGGCTGAATCGCCTGATTTCGTGGCATCGCCCGATTTCGCGTTATCGGCCCCTTCCTTAGGCATGAATAGCGCACGGATGCGACCCCCGGCGACGGCAGTATTGCCCGTATTGTCGAACCGGCTTTCGCCCGTCTTGAGATCGATGACGAGCCGGTCTCCCTTTAGCACATTCTTGCCTTGGGTTAACACCACATTGCCGCCCACGGTGACCTGCTGCGAGGGCACGTCGTAGATAGCCCATTCGCTCGAAGTGGTCTGGTCGTTCTCGCTCGTGATGACCACGTCGCCTTGAGCCTCGATCTTGGTGATTTGTGTGCCGCTATCGCCATTCTTATCACCCGCAGCATTCGTTGCGGTCGCGGCTTGCACGCCGTCACTCTTCTTGTCCTCGCCGGTGAGGAGCTTGTCGCCGCCTCCCGTGTAATGGACGTTCAGCTCGCGCGCGCGGAGCGTCGTGGTGCCCTGCACGGCTTTCACGTTGCCCTTGAAGGTCGCGTATTTCTGGGAGTCGTGCACCACGAGGACGTCGGACTCGATATCGATCGGATCCTTGGAGCTTTTGGACAAGCCACCGAAACTATTGGTCATCGTTTGGGCCAAGACGGGTGCCGCAAGGAGGAGTCCCAGCGCGACGGCGAGCAATGCCAAGCCATGGCGCACCAATGACCGAGATCTCGGGCTACGAGGTTCCCTCATTGCGGCACCGTCGCTTGGATCGGACTTGGCATCTCTGGGAGAGGTATCGATGCGGCAGGCGTGGGCGCAGAGGCGGGCGCGGCAGCCTGCGGTGGGGCGCCATGTGCCTTCCGTGCCGCGTCCTTGGCGTCGTCCTGGGGCTTGATCAGATGCACTAGCACCTTGCCACGAAAGGTCAGCGTATGCTTGCCGGATTCGAGTGTCATGGCATTGGCCTTGACGCTCCCATTGGTCAATAGGAACGACACCGGCTGATGCGACCGCAACGTTTGGGTCTTCATGTCGAGGGAGGCGTGCTTCAGCTCGCCGTTGACGCCTGAGCTCGTCGCTATGGTGATCTTCTCCTGCATCACAAGGCGCTCGACCTTGCTGTCGAACACGCCGCGCACAGCCGCAAGGCGCGACCAGCCGCCGTCCTTGGTGCTGAGCTCCGCCTTGATGGCGTGCAACTTGATCATGTTCGGGTTCTTGATGTCCTGATCCGCATAATCGGCGCCGATGACATAGGCGCCATTCTTCTTGTCGGCACCCTTCAGCTTGGGGTTAATCATCCGCAGATTGCCGTCGGCGACCTCGATGCCGCCGATGCTCGCCGTCACATCACCAACGCTGACGCTGAGCCTCGTGGAGATGAAGTAAGAGGCAAGCACGAGCACCGCAAAAACCGGCAGAGTTTTGCGCAGGATGCGGACGGAGCGGGTATGGCGCTCGGCGCTCAAGAAGGCGCGCGCGCGTTCGTCGGCCGAGCGTATGACGTAGCGCCGACCTGCGGGAACGAGATTGGCCTCAAGCGTCATTTGTCCGGTCAAATACCCTCAAAAAGCGCCATTTATTGCCATTCTGGGCCATAGACTAGCCGCATGACCTTGGTCACATTACGACCGCCAAAGTAGGCCCGAAACCGCACCTTTTGCGCCTTTTGCGCCACCTAATGGGCGAAGGGGTCGATCTCCGACC
>JBKPSQ010000166.1:0-8562 GCA_046735075.1 Pseudomonadota bacterium | reverse complement strand
GTGGTGCACGGTGCGCCGTACCGCTTCACCGATCCAGCGCGATTTTCGTTCGCCCATGGCGGCAAGGACGGCCATCCCTTCCCCGTGCCGATCCGGGTCTATAACGAGACGATACGCGTCCTCAAGTCCGCGGTTCAGAAGGCGAAGCTTGGCCGCGACGAGGAGCTTGCCGCCCTCAAACGCCTGGATGAGCAGGCAAGAACATTGGAGCGTTACGCTTCAGGTCCTTCTGTCGAGAGGCTCATTGCCGCCGAGGACGCGCGTTCGTCGTCTTATGGCGGGCGAACGGTCTTCGATAATCGCCGATAGGCTTGCGCCTTCTAGTCGCTACAAATGATCTCACGCGCAGTGACGCGGCGAACCTGCTCCCACTTTATGCGGCGACCGGTAAGCGTCGAGCTCATGCGTTGCAAGAAGCCTCTGGTTCCGCAAATCAGCGTGTCGACGCGGCCTTCCTTCGCGCGTACTTCACGAACGGTGCCGATAAGCTCTCCGCTTTCGGTTCTGACAGCTTTTCCGACAAGCATCGAGAGCGTGAGCGTCATGCGAAGGGAACCCTTCGCACGATCGCCTCAAAGCGACGTTCCGTCTCCAGCAATCCATAGCTTGCCCCGGCCTTCTTCAGCGTGATGCGCCCGGTGACATGTTCGACTTCGCTCCAAGGGACTTTCGCCAGGCGATCGCCGAAGATGAAGGCGACCAATGCGTAGGCCCAACGTGGTAGCCGATTCGCGTAGGCGCCTGGGCCGACCAGAAGAGCGCTTATCTCGAGCGGCGTGCCGGGCTCGCCCTTGAGCTCGATGTCGTCAGCGATTCCACATTTCACTCCGTCGCTGTCGATGATTTGCAAGTCGCGCACTTCTCCCACGAGCTTGAGCGGACTCTCGGGTCTCATTGCTGGCCTCCGGAGGTAAGCAGGTAGAGCGGCACGGCCGCGATCGCTGCCACCACCACAATGGCATAGGATCCGATGCCGAGGATGTTGGCGAACCGGCCGTTCACTTCGCTCCCCATATATTTGCGGTCGTTGGCGATCAGCAGCAGCGGCAAGTACGAGAACGGAATGACGATAATCGACGACACCACGGCGTATTCGACGAGGTTCAGAGGATCGATGCCGGTCAGAACAATCAGGTTGGCGATCAGAAACGTCGCCAACCAAAGAAGCGTGAAGCGCGGCGCCTCGGCGGGACGTTGATATCGTCCCCATTTCCAGCCAAAAAATTGCGCCACGCCATAGGCGCAGCAGAGACAGGTCTCGATACCGGCGCCGGCGATGGCGAAGAACATCCCGAGCAGCGCAAGCGCCAAGCCGGTTTTGCCGAAAGGAAAGGCTACTTGCAACGCCGGCGTGCCCACCAGCTGGGGATCGATGTGACGCGGGGCGAACAGCACGGCGGCGTTAACGAGGATCGATATCGCGAGGAGAGACCCAAGGCTGAACCCGACAATGGTGGTCAGACGATTGACGGTGAGGTCCTTCTTGCTCCAGTTCTCCTCGATCGCGCCGGATGAATAGAAATAGGTTTCATAGGGAAATACGACCGCACTGATGATGGCGACGATGAAGTACCCAAAGACCAAGAGTTGGGTGCTCGAAAGGTGCGGCGGGATTTGCGGTATGACGCCTGACACCACCTCATTCCATGGTGGGTGCAAAGCCGCTGCGGCGACGATGAAGGCGATCATGAAAAGGCCGAGCAGACCGAAGATCCGTTCGATCGCCTTGAATGGTAACAACCAGACCACAAGGATCAGTCCGATCGTCGCGAGACAGGCGGCAAGCCGGTACGGAATTCCAAGTCCGAGCTGGAGCACAATAGCGATACCGCCTATCTCGGCGGCGCAAGTGATAAGATTGACGAGCGTCGCCGCGAGCAGCACCACGATGCCAAATTTGAGGCCGAGCCGCTGGCGCATGAGATTGAACATCGGCTGCTTGGCAATGGCTGCGACCCTGCCGCTCATCTCGCCAAACACCATGATGATGATCGTGCCGAGCATGATCACCCAGATCAGTACATAGAGAAATTTGGCGCCGGCTTGCGCCGTGAACACGAGTTCGCTGACATCGACGAAGCCCCCCATCGCGGTCATGATGCCGAGAGTGATCTCAAGGATGTTGCTCATCCGTGTCGCTCGCGGGCGTAGAGCTCGTTGCTGATACGTTTGAGCCTGTCGGCGTCGCGCGCTTCGATTGCGGAAGATGCCGCCTTCAAATCATCCTTGGCGGAGGCATCGAGGTCCGGATTATCGAGCGACGACGCTAGCTGCTCTCCGGCGGTGGAGAGGAATCCGCGCGCGAAAGTGTCTGTAACGTCTCCTTGCGACCAAAGCTCGATGAGAAAAGCGGCCTCGGCGATGATGGAGCGGCAGCGCTTGATTTCCTGCAAGCCGTTCGACGCGCAAGCGTTGGAGAGGGCTACGAAAATTAGGAAAAATCCGAGAACACTTCCCTTCAAACTCGCCAAGCCGGAGGGTGCCCGACGCTCTACGTCCAAGCTCGTCATCGATGAACAATCCCGAAATGAGCGCTCAGCGATGATCCGCCTCGCGGGTCACATAACGCCCGAGTCGGATTATCGTTTCTGAACGGCGAGGAATGCGGGACACGAGCAATAGGCCGCAACGCCAAATCGGAACTGTCTCCATCATGAGGGGTTGATAGCGCGCCTTTCAGCCAGCCTCCGGCACTGCGCCTGGAGTCCGCATCCAGATGGTTTCCATCGCGGCAGATCACCGGTTGCCCGTGACGCCAAGCCGAACATTTTCGATGCCGAAGAAGTCGCTGGCGAAACTATTCACGCTCGCACCAACGGCGGGGCTCTGCCTTCCGCTCGGCGCTTGCGGCGGCTGGCAGTCGGCCCTCAATGCGCATGGGCCCGAAGCAGAGCGCCTCGTCAAGCTGTTCTGGTTTTTCACCGCAGTGTGCGGTGTGGTCTGGCTGCTCGTCGTTCTTGCTCTCGGTTGGGCGCTATTTCGCCGAACGTCTTGGACGGCGTCAGACGATCCTCTTCTCCTCGATCCGGAGAAAGAACGGCGATCCGCGATCACAGTTTGGGCTCTGACGGCGGCGAGCGTCATCGTGCTCATCGTATTCACGCTGGTGAGCTTCTTCGCTTCGCGAGGACCGAATGCAGCAAACGCCGACGCGCTCAATATCGAAGTGACCGGATATCAGTGGTGGTGGCAGGTCCGCTATCTCGATCCGAACCCGTCTTTGAACTTCACCACGGCCAATGAGATTCATGTGCCGGTCGGCAAGCCCGTGAAGGTCAGCCTCGTCGCGGGCGACGTGATCCACAGCTTCTGGGTGCCGAACCTGGCCGGCAAGCTCGACCTTATTCCGGGACAGAACAACGAGCTTACCTTCGCCGCCAATCGGCCAGGCGTCTATCGCGGCCAGTGCGCGGAGTTCTGTGGGATGCAACACGCCTTCATGGGCTTCCGGGTGATCGCTGAGTCTGAGCATGACTTTGTCGCCTGGCGCGACCGACAGCTCCAGCCCGCGACGCGATCGGAAGATGCGTTGATAGGCCAAGGCGAGCGGGTCTTCCTAAACAACGGCTGCATTCTTTGCCACACCATCCGGGGCACTATTGCCGGCGGACGCATGGGTCCGGATCTGACGCATATCGGAAGCCGCTCGGCTATCGCGGCGGATACACTTCCCAACACTCTCGGTTACATGGCTGGCTGGATCGCCAATCCCCAGGCGGTCAAGCCGGGAAACTTCATGCCTTCGGTCCCGCTTAATGGCGGAGACCTCAATGCGCTCGTCCACTATCTCGAGGCGCTGAAATGACTGCAATCGACCATGCCGATTATCCGCGGGACTCGAGCCTGACCGATTTGGAGTTGAGCCGACGGCTTTTGCGGACCTGGGCAGAACCGAAGGGTCTGATCGGTTTTCTGTCGGTAACCGATCACAAGATCGTCGGCCGGCGTTACATCGTTACCGCGTTTGTCTTTCTCGTACTTGCCGGCTTGAATGCAGTGGTGATGCGCCTTCAGCTGGCGCAGCCCGACAATGATGTGGTCGGGCCTCAGCTTTACAATGAGCTGTTCACGGTGCACGGCACGGCCATGATGTTCCTGTTTGCCGTCCCGGTGATGGAGGCGGTCGCTGTCTATCTGGTGCCGCTCATGGTGGGCACGCGGAATATCGCCTTCCCTCGTCTCAATGCCTTCAGCTACTGGCTCTACGTCGCCGGCGGCGCAATGTTGTGGATTGCATTCCTGGTGGGTTCGGCACCCGACAAAGGCTGGTTCACCTATGCGCCGTTAAGCGAGACGCAATACTCCCCGGGCAAAGGCGTCGATATTTGGGCGCAGATGATCACCTTCACCGAAGTCTCGGCGCTAGCCGTCTCAGTTGAGATCATCTGTACAGTGCTTAAGCAGCGCGCCCCCGGCATGTCGCTTGATCGGATCCCGATCTTCGTGTGGGCCATGCTAGCCACATCCTTCATGGTGCTGTTCGCCATGCCAGCGATCATGGTCGCAAGCACCGGCCTCATCCTCGACCGCCTCGTCAACACGCATTTCTTCGACACGCTAGTAGGCGATGCGCTGCTCTGGCAGCACCTGTTCTGGTTCTTCGGCCATCCAGAGGTTTACCTCGTCTTCCTTCCAGCGACCGGTATGGTCTCGGCAATCATTGCGCCTTTCGCGCGCCGGCCGGTATTCGGCTACCTCGCCATTGTCCTGTCGATCATCGGAAACTCCATCCTGTCGTTTGGGCTGTGGGTGCATCACATGTTCGCGACAGGCTTACCCGAGCTTGGCGCGAGCTTCTTCACCGCGTCGAGCATGGTGATCGGCATTACAGCCGGCATCCAGATCTTCTGCTGGATCGCAACGCTGTGGGGCGGACATCCGGTATTTAAAACGCCACTCCTTTTTGTGCTTGGCTTCATCGTCATCTTCGTCATCGGCGGTCTTTCGGGTCTCATGATCGCCTCGGTGCCGCTCGATACACAAGTGCACGACACCTACTTCATCGTGGCTCATTTCCATTATGTGCTCATTGGCGGCGGAGTGTTTCCGCTGCTTGGCGCCATCTATTACTGGTTCCCCAAAATCACCGGTCGCATGATGAGCGAGACCATCGGAAGGTGGCATTTCTGGCTTGCCTTCGTCGGCATGAATGTCGCCTTCTTCCCGATGCACCTGCTCGGGCTATGGGGCATGCCGCGGCGGGTCTACACCTATCCGGGCGACATGGGCTGGGGGACGACCAATCTCATCGTCACTATTGGTGCGGCGATCTTTGCCGTGAGCTTTCTCGTGTTCTTCTGGAATGTGTTTGCGAGCTTGCGGGCGGGCAGGCCCGCTGGCGACAATCCGTGGGGCGCGGGAACGCTCGAGTGGGCAACGAGCTCGCCCCCTCCTCCCTACAATTTCTTGCGCCAGCCGTTCGTCACCAGCCGCGAGCCGCTATGGACCGAGCGTGGAGTGCTGCCAGTCGCGGAAGGCTTGCGCGTCGATCGCCGCGAGTTGATCTTGAGCTCGGTGGTGGACGGCGAGCCCAGCCAAATTGAGACCTCGCCCGATCCCTCGATCTGGCCATTTCTAGCGGCAATCGCCACGACCGTCTTCTTCATTGGCTCGATCTTCACGCCTTGGGCCGTGGTGTGGGGAACACCGCCCATCGCCGTCACTTTGATCGGCTGGTTCTGGCCTAAGGGCGGCAAAGAGGAGGTCGACTGATGAGCCTCGGCGAGCCCTGCAACGCAACTCCGCGTGTAGCGGTCGATGTATCGGCCTTGCCGACTTATTCGTTCACCCAGCGGAGCTTGATGTGGTGGGGCACGCTTGGCTTCATCGCTATCGAGACCGCCGGCTTCGGGCTGGCCATCGCGACTTACCTCTACTTCGCGCAGAAGGGGCAAAGCTGGCCGCCCGATTCCGCTCCGCCCGATCTTTTCCCCGGCACCCTTCTGACCGTGCTTCTTCTTTTGAGCCTCATTCCCAATCAAATCACCAAGCGCTGGGCGCAAGCAGAGGATGTCGCCAAGACGCGGCTTGGACTCATCATTATGTGCATTGCCGGCATCTTGCCGCTGATCGTGAGAGTGTTCGAATTCCGGGGGCTCAACGTGCGGTGGGACAGTGATGCGTATGGCTCCATCGTGTGGCTCTTGCTCGGCCTGCACACCACCCATCTCGTTACCGACGTCATCGACACGATCGTGCTGACGGCGCTCATGTTCACGCGTCACGGCTATCAGGGCCGCCGTTTCAGCGATGTCAATGACAACGCCTTCTATTGGGACTTCGTCGTCATCTCCTGGCTCCCCCTTTACTTCATTCTTTACTGGTTTCCGAGGCTGGTCTCATGATCGCGCGCTTGAAAGACGGTGTGCCCTGGGCCGGGCTTGCTGCCGGCGCAGGTGCTTGGGCGCTCAGCACGCAGCTGAACTACGTCTTTGCCACGGTCCACTGCGATTCACTCGCCGGGCTGCGCGCCGTGACCGCTATTGCCTGCCTTCTTGTCGCTACCGCCGGACTCGCGCTCACCTGGCCGGCATGGCGCAGGAGGCATGGCGATCTTCTGAACGAAGACCTCATTGGACCGCATCCGCGACGGTTGATCGCCGGCGTGAGCGTGCTCGCCGCGGCCATCTTCGGTCTCGCGATTCTCATGCAGGGAGTGGCACTGCTCATTCTGGAGTGCAAGCCGTGAGACGACTGCTAGCCGCGGCCTGTTTACTCCTGCCGGCTCCGCCGGCTTTTGCGCATGGTGCCGGCTCGGGCGTCGGGTCAGTCGATGAACTCTGGAGTACCGACCCATGGCTCGTTCCCCTCTACGCCGCGGCAATCCTCTTTCTCGTCGGCACCTGGCGGCTGTGGCGCCGCGCCGGTTCAGGCCGTGGCATCAGATATTGGCAAGCGGCTTGCTTCTGGACAGGGTGGGCTGTTGTCGCGATTGCTCTGGTGTCTCCGCTGCACTGGCTTTCAGAACAGATGCTGACCGCGCACATGGTCGAGCACGAGCTTCTGATGGTCGCGGCGGCACCCTTACTCGTGCTGTCGCGACCCCTCACGGCGTTTCTGTGGGCTCTCCCTATCGGCATGCGGCGATGGCTCGGGACGCTCGCGACTGCATCTCCCGTCGCCGCCGTTTGGGCTATCTTGGCGACTGCCTCGCTGGCCACCTTAATTCATGTCGTCACGGTCTTTGCCTGGCATACGCCGTTACTGTTCGAAACGGCCATCAGCAATCCGCTCTTGCACAAGCTCCAGCACGCAACTTTTCTCGTGACAGCGCTCCTATTCTGGTGGGCTATATTGAATTTGCCGAAACGGCAATTGGGGGCGGCTGCGGCGCATTTCTTCGCAACGATGATGGCCATGTCGCTGCTCGGCGCGTTGCTCACACTTACGCCAAGGCTCTGGTATCCGAGCTATTCGGCTCCGCCCTTCGGCTTGACGCCGCTCGCAGACCAGCAGCTTGCGGGACTCGTCATGTGGATTCCCGGTTGCTCGATTTATGCGATCGCAGCGCTCGTCTTTCTCGCCGTGTGGATTGCCTCAAGCGGCAGCAGAACAGCCCATTCTGCCTTTGGGGAGCCTGACATTGCGGTCCGGGGATGACGCGCCGACGAGGGAAGCTCTCTATCGGCACCTCGGGTTGGACTTACAATGATTGGCGCCGGCGCTTCTATCCTGAACACATTCCCCGCAAGGACTGGCTGTCCTGGTACGCGCAGCAGTTTCCCACCACCGAGGTCAACGGCTCGTTCTACCGCACGCCATCCTGTGAGGCTGTGCAGCAATGGCGAGACCGCACACCGGCGAATTTCCGCTTTGCCTGGAAGGCATCGAAATTCATTACCCATTGGAAACGTCTGACCGAGCGATCGGTGAACTCCATCGAACTGATGGAGAGCCGCTTACAGATCCTCGGCAAGAAGTGCGGACCGGTTCTGTTTCAATTGCCGCCTCAGTTCTGCGCCAATCGCGACCGGCTGGCGAACTTCATAAATCTGCTCCCGGCCACCTACCGCTACGCCTTCGAGTTCAGGCATGCGAGCTGGTACGAGGACCCGATTCTAGAGTTGTTGCATGATCATGACATTGCACTTTGCTTGTCTGATCATCACGACGCGCCCTCGCCCTGGATCGTCACGGCCCGCCATGTCTATGTGCGCGGGCACGGACCGGGAGGGCGCTACAGAGGCACCTATCCCGAGCCGACCCTGGAATCGTGGGCAGCGCACATTGAGATTTGGCGGAACGCCAAAAGGGCGGTGTACGTCTATTTCGACAACGACCAGAAGAGTGCCGCCCCAAAGGACGCCAAGCGCCTCATTTCTCTTTGTTCATCAGGATGAGACGACTATGCGCTCGAATGTCGCTATGCCCTGACACAAAGCGTTTCCCACTTGACAGCAGGCGACCTGCCGCCTGCGACCAGGAACGCGTCCAGTGTCGCCTTCGATAACATCAGGGATTTCGGACGCGGGTCATCGCCAATAACGGCTTCGACAAGGCCCGCGCGAACAAGGCTCTGGCAGAAGGACGCGCTGACCTCATCGCCTTTGGCAAGCCGTTCAT
>JBKPSQ010000165.1:0-5379 GCA_046735075.1 Pseudomonadota bacterium | reverse complement strand
GAGAACTGGCCTGCCCTGTCCCCCTCGGCCGCTAAGCCGGCAGAGAAGCCTGCAGTCACCCCCCTAAACCCTTATTAGTTGGGAATAGTTCCGTCTTTTGTTGTAGCGCCGGTCGTTGCCTGAGTTGATGCCGTCGTTGCTTCCTCTGGTGCGATCCAGCAGTTGTGGACGCGAGACGCGAGCTTGTCCGCCGCCTTCGGGTCAATCGGTCCCTGCTGGATGATGCAGCGAAACGCGAGCTTCAGATGCTCGGACGAGCAACCGAAGCGGTCATAAAGGTCGATATAGCGGCGCGCCGTGTCGATGTCGTCGCGCCACAACAGACTCTCGATGCGCCGCCCGGTCCATACGCACTCGGGCGCGCCTGCCGAGCTCGTGAGCTTCTCGGCCGCCTCTTTATATTCGTCGATCGCCTTTTGCTGAGCTTGCTGCTCGGCCTTGGCCTGCTCGGCCGCCTTCTGGTCGTCCGCCTTCTGCTCGCCTTGCGCTTGCTCCGGGGGCTTCTGTTCTCCGCCTTGCTGTTGGGCTGAAGCGCTCAAGGTTGAGGCTAACAAAATGCCGCCGGCTAAGAGGGCGGCGGCGGACCGGATATTGCGGCGCAACATGGGAACGAGCCCAACGCGAGAGTTGCTCATTTTAGTGGTTAGACCACAAAATTTTGTCAGTCCAACGGCAATGTGCCTTTTTATCACTTCGCAGGCGCACAAACCAGAGGATTTGATTCAACGCGTGGGGCGAAGCTGCTATTCGTCGCATCCCCGTCCCTCGATCTCTCGGCATGCTGCGCTCCCTTGGTCTCTTCGCGCTCGTCGTGTGCGCTATCCTACTTTTCTGGTACGGCATGGGCCGGCCGGTCCCCATGCCGCCATCTCCCCTGGCCTCGGGGGACAAGCTAACGTGCGTCTCTTACGCTCCGTTCCATGGCGACCAAGCGCCTTTCACCTGGGACCTGCATATCCCGGATGAGCAGATCGCAAGCGATCTCAAGAGTCTGTCGAAGACGACGGCTTGCGTCCGCACCTACTCAGCGCGAGGCGCGCAAGGGAGGGTTCCGAGGCTTGCCGCCACGATGGGCCTCAAGGTGCTGCAAGGCATCTGGCTTGGACGGAACCTTGCCGACAATCGCCGCGAGATCGAAGCGGCGCTAAAGATCGTCCGCCGCTACCCCGGCACCATCGAGTCCTTGATCGTCGGCAACGAGGTCCTGCTTCGGGGCGAGCTCCCCGCCTCCAAGATCAAGGCCTATCTCGAGGAGGTTAAGCGCCGGTCGGGTCTTCGGGTCACCTACGCCGACGTATGGGAGTTCTGGCTCCGGGCGCCAGAGCTCGTCCCCGCCACCGACTTCCTGACGATCCACATCCTGCCGTACTGGGAAGATCGGCCTGTCGCGGCGGAGGACGCCGCGGAGCACATACGCCAAGTGAGGGAGAAGGTCGCCACGGCTTTCGGCGGGAAGGACATCTTGATCGGCGAGGTGGGCTGGCCGAGCGAGGGCCGGATGCGCGACGGAGCGCTTCCCTCTCCTGCCAACCAAGCCAGGGTGCTGACCGACGTCGTGGCTGCGGCCAAACAGGAGGGTTGGCGAGTGAATTTGATCGAGGCCTTCGACCAGCCCTGGAAGCGACTCTTGGAAGGGACGGTCGGCGGTTATTGGGGGCTTTATGACGACGCCGGGCGGAAGTTGAAATTCCGCTTCGGCGAGCCGGTATCGAACGCGCCGCACTGGCGCCTCGCGGCGAGCCTCGGTATTGGTGCCGCTTTCCTTACCTTCCTCGCTTTCTGGCTGGGTCGGCGCGACAGCGCGTCGCACGCGGCGGACTGGCACTCAGAGCTTGCCGCAACCGCGATTGCGCTCTCCTCGGGCCTGGTGTTCGGCTGGGCCGCACTCGTCTTGCCCATGGACAGCGTCGTGACCGGCGACCGAGTGAGAAGCGTGCTCATGTTCGTGCTCGCCCTCGTCGTGCCGATGGCGACGAGCTACGCGGTAGCCTCCGGTCAGCACCTCCCCGGCTTTGCCAAAGTTCTCGATCGGTCACGCTGGCGCAGATCTGATACCGTCGGCCTGATCCTCGGCGCATTGTTCATTGCCACTGTGGTGGCCGCCATCCAGGTCGCGCTCGGGCTCGTGTTCGATCCCCGCTACAAGGATTTTCCGCTCGCTTCGCTCACCGGGCCGGCCGTCGCGTTTTTCATCCTCGCCTTTGCCAATACTCGCATCGCTCCCGATCCTGGACAGGCCGAACTAGCCGCCGCAGCGGTGCTCGCCGGTTCGGCGCTGTTCGTCACCGCCAATGAAGGAAGCGCGAACTGGCAGGCAATATGGTTCGCCCTGCTCCTCGTCCTGCTCGCCCTCACCGCCCTTCGCGCACGGGTCTTGCCAGGCTGAGCACGAGGAGCGCGATGGCAAGCGCCGAGGCGCGCGTGTTGTAGAGCACAAGCCCGAGCAGAGCGGATATAAGGCTCGTTCCGAAGGCAACAGTGGTAGGGCGCCAGAGCTGAATTCCCGCGGCAATGATCGCCACCCAGCCGAAGAGGTCCTGGATGAACATCAGGATCACCGCGAGCCTGATCTTGCAGGTAAGGCTCACCTCACCCGCTTCGCAGGCGACCCCGATCACCGAATTCTGGATGATCCCGTAGCGAAGAAAGAGCGCCGTGCTCAGCGCTGCGATGCTGAGGCCGGCGAGGACGAAGCTCGCACGTGGCGAGGGCAGAAACAACTTCGGCACTGATTGAGTGTCTTGCTCGCGGCTCATGACTGAAACGCGTCTTAAGCCAGAGATGCGCGCATCACCAGAGCTCCTAAGCTTCGGGCTTGCATTCTTCGCTCGGGCCTCTAAGAGCGACAACAAAGGATGCTCGCTATGCAGAAGGCCGCCCGTCAGCCCAAATTCCTCAAGGATTACGCACCCCCCGACTATCTGATCGAGGAGGTCAACCTCGACGTTGCCCTGGCACCCAAGGCAGCGCGCGTCGCATCGAGGCTGCGCCTCAGGCCAAATCCCAGGATCGCAACCGGCAGGAGGCCGCTTGTCCTCGACGGCGAGGCCTTGAAGCTCGAGAACGTGGCCCTCGACGGCGAGACGCTCTCGTCAGGCGATTACGCGCTAAATGAACGGTCCCTCACCATCCATAACGTGCCGGCGCAGCCCTTCACTCTCGAGATCGTCACATTCTGCGACCCAGAGGCGAACACCGCGCTTTCCGGCCTCTACCGCTCGCGCGGCACTTACTGCACGCAATGCGAGCCGGAGGGCTTCCGCCGCATCACCTATTTCATCGATCGGCCCGATGTGCTCGCCGTCTACACGGTGCGCATCGAGGCCGACAAGGCCACGACGCCCGTGCTGCTCTCGAACGGCAACCCAATAGGGCAAGGCGATGTGCCCGGCACTGGCCGCCACTTCGCCATTTGGCATGACCCCTTCCCCAAGCCGTCTTATTTGTTTGCCCTCGTCGGCGGCAATCTCGCCAAGGTGCCTGACAGCTTTGTCACCGCCTCGGGCCGCAAGGTTGCCCTCGCCATCTATGTCGAGCCCGGCAAAGAGGATCGCTGCTCTTGGGCCATGGAGTCGCTCAAGCGCGCCATGCGCTGGGACGAGGAGCGCTTCGGGCGCGAATACGACCTCGACGTATTCAACATCGTCGCCGTCAGTGACTTCAATATGGGCGCTATGGAGAACAAGGGACTCAACATCTTCAACGACAAACTGGTGCTGGCCAGACCCGACACCGCAAGTGACGCCGACTACGCCTCAATCGAGGGCGTGATTGCACACGAATATTTCCATAATTGGTCAGGCGACCGCGTCACCTGCCGCGACTGGTTCCAGCTTTGCCTGAAAGAGGGGCTTACCGTTTTTCGCGACCAGGAGTTCACTGGCGACACACGCTCGGGGCCGGTTGAGCGCATCGCTGCCGTGCGCATGCTGAAGACACATCAATTTCCCGAGGATGCTGGCCCCCTCGCTCATCCGGTACGGCCCGCCTCCTATATCGAGATCAACAACTTCTATACGGCAACCGTCTACGAGAAGGGCGCCGAGGTGTGCCGCATGTTGCAGACGCTGCTCGGCCGCGAAGGCTTCCGCAAAGGCCTCGACCTCTACTTCGAGCGCCACGACGGCGAGGCGGTGACGGTCGAGGATTTCGTTGAGGCGATGGCCGACGTCTCCGGCCGCGATCTCTCCCAGTTCATGCGCTGGTACACGCAAAGCGGCACGCCTGAGCTTGCCTGCTCGCTCGACTACGACGGCCATGCCAAGACGGCGCGGCTCGCCGTCAATCAGGTCGTGCCGCCGACGCCGGGCCAGACCAAGAAAGAGCCGATGCTGATCCCGCTAAAGGTGGGCCTCATCGGCTCTAACGGCGATGAGCTTCCGCTCCACCTCAATGGCGGCACGCCAAGTGACGGTCTGCTCGAAGTGACCGAACGCGAGCAGGTATTCGAGTTCCACGACATCCCTGCCCCGCCGACGCCTTCGCTTCTGCGGGGCTTCTCGGCGCCCGTCCGCCTCACCATCAGTCTCGACCCCGACAAGATCGAGTTCCTGATGATCCATGACAGCGATCCATTCAACCGCTGGCAGGCAGCCCAAACCTACGCCACTAATCTCCTCACCGCTGCCTCCCGAGACAGCGGACGCCTGGAGCGCATCACCGGACACGAGGCGACCCGGCTTGCCCACGCCCTCGCAACCACGGCACGCGACAATTCTTTGCTTCCAGCCTATCGCGCCGAGTTCCTCAAGCTTCCGAGTGAATCCGACATCGCGCGCGAGCTTGGCCGCAATGTCGATACTGACGCGGTGCATACCGCCCGTGAAGCCTTGCGCTCGGCGATTGGTGGCGAGATCAGGACCACTCTCGCCGAACTCTATGAGAAGACGGCGCCCACGGGCCCCTACTCGCCCGATCCCGAAAGTGCAGGCGTAAGAGCCTTACGCAGCGCCGCCCTCGATCTTCTGGTCGCAACCGGCGAGCAAGCCGAGATTGCGCGCGCTGAGCGGCACTACCGGGAAGCGTCCAACATGACCGATGCCATTGCCGCCCTTTCCATCCTCTCACACCTCGATGGCGCGCCGCGTGACGAGGCGCTCGACCATTTCTATGCCAGCTGGCAGGACGAGCCGCTCGTGCTCGACAAATGGTTCGCAGTGCAGGCCCGCGCGGCCCGCGCCGACTCGGTCGAGACGGTGCGCCTGCTCCTCTCTCATCCGAAATTCTCGCTCAAGAACCCGAACCGGGTGCGCGCGCTGATCGGCAGCTTCGTCCACGCGAATCCGACCGGCTTTAATCGCGCGGACGGCGCGGGCTACGAGCTGTTAGCAAGCCAGGCGCTCGAGATCGACGGCTTCAACCCGCACATCGCTGCAAGGC
>JBKPSQ010000164.1:0-11049 GCA_046735075.1 Pseudomonadota bacterium | reverse complement strand
GATGAGAACAAGAGGCGCGAGGAAGAGGCGGTGCTCACCACCTATCTCCACGCGCTCGGCATGGCCGACGCCGAAGCCGCCTAGGAAAAATAGTCGATCCAAAGGCAGTAATGGCCGGGCTTGCCCCGGCCATTCGCGTTTTCACAGGCTACTAAGAGCTGCGCCGTTAGTGGGTGTTCTCAGCGAGCTGCGTGCGTGCAGGGGGCTGGGCGCTCATCGCTACGTTGGCGTAGAGGCTTCTCACTGCACGGCCGGAGAACTGCTGGACGGCCGCCAGGCCGGCATAACCCGAGTTCTTACGCAACGTGAGTGCGGTCGGGTTGTTCATGTCCTCGAACAGATAATCGAGGTCGGTTTGGTCGGGGTGAGTGAGGGGAGCCACGGTGCGGCTGAAGGCGACCGATGAGTCGGTCATCAGGTTGGCGATCTCGAACGGGACGTAATTCGTCTCGTCGGGATGATCGTCGTCGGCTTCCGGCGCGCCTACCACCTCCGCATCGCGATAGGCCGGGGCCGGCGCCTCATGGTGCACCTTGGGGAGAAGGCTTGGCAGTGACATGCCGCCGACGCTCGCATAGGCGAACAGCTTGGCGGGAGGAGGTGGTGCACCCTGCTCATGCGTATCGACCGCGAGGGTGGGCGCGGCGGGCATGCTCGGGGTGAAGGACGCGAGGATCGGCTTCGGCGTTCCAGTCGGGGACTCGGGCTGCGCCGGGGTGACGTCAGCGTCGGCCTGGGCGACGGTCTCATCAGACTCGACCACGTCATCCGCGTCGGCCACGTCCACTTCCTCAGCCGCCGGCTTCACACGGACGGCAGCAGCAAGTTTGGTCTGCGCCACGATACCCTGTGCCACGGCTAGCCTGTAGTCTTGCGACGTGATCGGCTTCCCATCCTTCGGCACATATTGCGAGTGGCCGCTGGGGAAGAGAGCGGCGAGCTCAAGCCGAGGGATCCTCGGCCACATGCGCACCCTGCCGGTATCGACATGCACGAAGGGCACGCCGGAGGTCGGGTAGTATCCGACGCCACCCCATTCCCATACCAGCGCAGAGTTTCGCAACACTTTGACGGGAACATCGGGGAAAGTGATATCGGCAGCCTTGCCGAGGATATGCTGGCTGCGTTTCGCCTGTCCGCCGCCCTTCCTGCGCAAGTTGTTGTTGGTCTCAGCCGTGCGGTAACCGCAGATGAGATGGACGGGAACTTGCGAGCCGAGCTCTTTGTGCAGGATCCAGATGTGGTCGATCAGCTCGGGGTCCATCGTGGTTTCTTTATTGGCCCGCCAATCACGCATGAAAGTGTTGAGGCGCTTCAGTGCGGCATCATCGTATTTGCCGTCGCGCTTGAAGGTGACGGTGATCGTCTCTTTGGTGTGGATGTTGAAGATGGAAAGGGTACGGGTCTCGCCAGTTGCGCTCGCCCCATAAGTCGTGGCGGACCACCAACCCGCGGCGGTCAGAAGCACAAGGCCGGCGCCAAGCACGGCGCGACGTGCGACACTCCCCCGAATCCGCATCCCTGACTTTCCCTCACCGGCTCCCCAGCCGGTTTCCCCGTGAGGTACGCAAGCCAACAGGCCAGGCACCCAGCGGGCGGCACCCGTCCTGCCGTCCGTTAACGATGAGTATTAGCCAAATTGCGGGAAAAACAAGGCAAAGAAGTTACGGGGCCCTAGAATCTCGGACTAGAGTTAACAGGATTTCCACAGGGTCCTTGCGAGTCTAGAGGCCGAGTGCAGCCGCCATACGGGCATCGTGACCGTAAATATCTCCGTAATTTGAAGTCGATCCGTCTTCGTTCACCTTGAGCGTAAAGTAGGTGATGTAGACCGGAATTCTTTGCCGCAGTGCAACATGACTGTCATAGCCCGCCCGAAATGGCTGAGGCGATACGAGCCTCATTCCATGCCTGGTCGCGCTTCAACAGAATAAGAGCGAGTTGATCTGGGTTCTGCACTCGCATGCAGCCATGGCTTTCTGCCCGGACCGGCTGCGCGAACAGCAATTTCTGCGGCGTGTCGTGCATGTAGACATCATGCTTGTTCGGGAACACGAATTTGACGTGACCAAGCACGTTGTCCGGTCCGGGCGGCTGATAGATCTCGAAATTGCGGATGTCCATCGCGTTCCAGTCGATGGCGGCGGGATCGACGTCCCGGCCGAGATATTTGATGTGCAGGTTATGACGCTGGAGCACCGCGGTGTTCCACCCGCCGCTGCCGAACCAGGATGCCTCGCGCAGATACGGCCTGATCTCTTCGACCTTGATCGATGTCGGCACGTTCCAGAACGGATTAAACACGATCTCCTGCATCTCGTCTGAGAAGATCGGCGTCTGCTTGTCGGGCTTGCCGACCACGACGCGCGTCGACTGCACGATCTTGTTCTCATTGACCACGCGCAGCATGAACTCCGGGATGTTGACCGTCACGTAGTAGGGACCGAGGTCGTGCGGAAGCCAGCGCCAGCGCTCCATGTTCACGAGAATGGCTCTGATCTTGGCTGAACTACCGGCCGCAGGTGGGTTTTGTTGGCCATTGAGCAGGCGTCGCGTGCCGGGCCCCACCATGCCGTCAGGAAGGACACCATGTGCGCCTTGGAATCGCTCGACGGCTTCCACCAATGCAGCATCGAAGGTGCCTTCGTCGGCTGCCGAACGGGCAGGCACATTCAGCCGCGTGCGTAGTAAGGCGACTTGCTCAGGCTGCATACCCATTTTGAGCAAGGGCCCGTCGGGGATGGTGACGGCAGATTTGTCCCTCTCTCGCTCGACCTTGCCGCCGCGCAATTCCAACAGCTTCTGGCGCAACGCTTCGAATTGAGGTTGGTCCGGTTGGAAGCTCCGCAAATAGGCGGCAGGATCCGAGCGAATCGCGATCGAGTCGATTACCTCCGACGGATTGGGCAGAACGAGGCTCGGATCGAGATTTGCGCTCAAGCGTTGCGGATTGATACGTCCGCCTCGCGCATCATTGGCGTAATTGAGAACGGCAAAGCTGATTTTGATCTCCGCATCGGCGAGCCAATCAGTCGCCTTGGAATCGGCATCGTCGAACGTGTCAGGCTTCGGCAGGACGTAATCGGAGGCGCGGAGACCGTAGTCGTCGGCCTTGGCGATCTCGTCCATCACGGCCTTGCCGCGATCGGTGACGCCCTTGTTGTCGACCCATAAGAGATGCTGCTCGGGCGCCGAGTAATATTCGACGAGAGCGCCTTGCATGGTCTTCTTCGCCTCAGAGGCAGCAGTGAATTTTGCGGAGAGCCGGTTCTGTATGGCGAGGCGGACGGCGTCCATGGGACTGATCAGTGCGGCAGGCGCGTCCGGCTCGGCAGCGCGCGCCGGCGCGCAGAAAGGTGGAGTCAGAGTCAAAGCCAGGATCAGGCCAACCCGGTAAACCGGCCGCATGATTTGTTTCCCCGCCGTTCCATTTCGGCTTCGCGGTTGAGTTTCGCGCAATCCGAAGCCAATCAGTTAGTTAGGCCTTGCCTCAAGCCCGATCTCGCGCATCTTGCGGTAGAGGGTGGATCGGCCGATGCCGAGCCGCCGTGCGATCTCGGTCATGCGTCCCCGGTAGCGACCGAAGGCGAGCCTGATCATGTCGGCTTCCACCGCCTCGAGCGGACGGATGTCGCCAGAATCGCTCAAGGCGGGAATGCCGATGGCATCCTTGCCATTGGCCAATGGGACGTGGATTGTCGCGGGCGTGTTCGCCGACTCTCCCAGCATGGCCGGGCCCTCGATGCGCGGCATGGGATCTTTCGGCGCCGGCGCCGGCGGCAAGGTCACGGCATAACCGTCGACATGAGCCGCGATCTGCGGGAACTCATTCACCGTGAGCACGCGCGCCTCGGCGAGCACCACGGCGCGGAACACTGCATTTTCGAGCTGGCGGATATTGCCAGGCCAGGTGTAGCGCTCAAGCATGGCGATCGCCTCAGTGTCGATACCGTCGATTGGCTTGCCTTGCTCGGCAGCAAATCGCGCGCTGAAATGGCGGACGAGCTCCGGCAGGTCCTCTAGCCGCTCGCGCAATGGGGGCACCCAGATGGGGAAGACGTTCAGGCGGTAATAGAGATCTTCCCGGAAGCGGCCCTGGTTGACGAGGCCGATCATGTTCTGGCTGGTTGCGGCGATGATGCGCACATCAATTGTGTCGTCTTGCATAAGACGGAGCAATTTTGCCTGAGAGGCGATGGGCAGCTCACCAATCTCGTCGAGGAAAAGCGTGCCATGGTCGGCGTCGCTGAACTTGCCGGCGCTGGTCTGGTCACCAAAGAGAAGGCTCTCGATGAGAGACTCCGCCACTGCGCCACAATTGACCGCGACGAAGGACTTCGATTTCCGGTCACTTTCGCCGTGAATGGCACGCGCGATCAATTCTTTACCCGCGCCTGACTCGCCCTCGAGCAAAACTGCAATTGTGGAGTTGGCCGCCCGCTTGCCCAGCTCGATGACTCTGGCCATTGCCACGCTTCCGGCAATCAGGTCGACGAAGCCGAGTTCGCCTTTAACCGACGCCTTGATGCGGGTGAGCTCATCGGCTAGCGCCTCGATCTTGAGCGCGTTCTTGATCGAGACTTCGAGACGCTCAGGACTTAGCGGTTTGACCACGAAGTCGAAGGCGCCGGCCCGCATCGCCACTGTCGAGGCATCGATAGCTGCTTGGGTGATTTGTACAATGACCGGAGGCTTGCGAAGCAAGGCCCGCATGGCCTCGAGCGTCGCGATGCCGTCGCCGGGCACGAGGTCGAGCAGCACAAGGCAAATGTCTCCTGCGGCGTCAGCACGGAGAGCGGCAAGCCCCGCGGCGCCACTCTCAGCGGTTGCGACGCCGTGGCCGAGCCGCTTGATTGTCTCTTCGAGAATACGACGTTGGACAGGGTCGCCGTCGACGACCAGGACGCGCTTGGGCATGACGCAGGACTCGGTACAGTTACGCGAACGCTACAAAGCGGGAGGACAGCGGGCCGAACCCACGACGAGGGCCAGCCAAGCTGCTCCTATGCCAAAACAGTGCAGCGGAAGGGTAAATATCCCCTTTAGCTCGGTTCGATTTTGGTGAGGCTGTGGCGTCCGCGCTCTCCAAATTGCCCGGAACTCGTGGTCTAAGGCCTTGCGAGGGGCCTATCGCCCTCCCACACTAACAGGCCACTACCCGCTGATCTCATGAGGACCTGAAGACGCCGATGCTGCCCAAACTGACCGCATGGCCCAAGCACCCAGTTTACGCCGCGACTGCCGCCGCTAAGGGCAAGGCGAAGCGCGACTCGTTAGCTCCAGCCGAAACCAAGCCCAAGCTCGGCAAACTGCCCGAATGGAATCTCGCCGACCTCTATAAGGCACCTGATGCGCCTGAGCTTAAGGCCGACCTCGCGAGCTCGGAGAGCGCGGCCGACGCCATGCAATCGCGTTATGCCGGCAAGCTTGCCAAGCTGCTGGACGGCGGCAAGGGCGGCGCGGAGATTGCCGAAGCCGTGCGCGAATACGAGGCGCTCAACGACATTATGGGCCGCATCGTCTCTTACGCGAGCCTGCTCTACGCCGCCGACACGTCTGATCCCAAGCGGCAAAAATTCTTCGGCGACATCCAGGAGAAGATCACCACTATCTCGTCAAAACTTTTGTTCTTTCCGCTCGAGCTGAACCGTCTCGACGACGATGCGCTCGAGAAGGCGATGTCGGTCTCTGAGCTCAGTCACTACCGGCCGTGGCTCGAAGATCTACGAAAGGAGAAGCCGTATCAGCTCGAAGACAAGCTCGAGCAGCTCTTTCACGAAAAGGCGGTGACGGCGCGCGGCGCGTGGGACCGTCTATTCAGCGAGACCATGACGGCGCTCAAATTCGAGGTCGACGGCGAGAAGCTCAGCCTCGAGCCGACCCTCAATCGACTGCTTGAACAGGATGAGACGAAACGCAGGGCCGCGGCAGAGGCCTTGGCCAAAGTATTCAAGGACAATCTGCGGCTGTTTACGCTCATCACCAACACGCTCGCCAAGGACAAGGAGATTTCCGACCGCTGGCGAGGCTTCAACGACGTCGCCGACTCGCGCCACCTCGCCAACCGAGTTGAAAAGGAGGTGGTTGACGCTCTGGTTGCCGCAGTGCGCGAAGCCTTCCCGCGCATCTCGCACCGCTATTACGCCATGAAGGCGAAATGGCTCGGCAAGAAGAAGCTCGCCCATTGGGACCGCAATGCGCCGTTGCCCGAGGAGCCGAAGCAGGTGATCGGCTGGGACGATGCCCGGAATACGGTCCTGACGGCCTACGGCGATTTTTCTCCGCGCATGGCCGACATTGCCGGGCAGTTCTTCGTCAAGGGTTGGATCGATGCACCGGTACGGGAAGGGAAGTCGCCCGGCGCCTTCTCGCATCCCACCGTGCCGAGCGCGCATCCCTACATCCTGCTCAATTATCAGGGTAAGCCGCGCGACGTGATGACGCTCGCGCATGAGCTTGGCCATGGCGTGCATCAGGTGCTCGCCAACAAGCAAGGGCCACTGATGGCCCCGACGCCGCTAACCCTTGCCGAGACTGCGAGCGTGTTCGGTGAGATGCTGACCTTCCGTCGCCTGCTCGATCAGGCGCCGTCGCCGCGCGAACGCAAAGCACTCCTTGCCGCCAAGGTCGAGGACATGATCAACACCGTCGTGCGCCAGATCGCCTTCTATAATTTCGAGCGCAAGGTCCATTCCGAGCGGCGCGACGGCGAGCTTACCAGCGAGCGACTCGGCGAGATTTGGTTAGAGGTGCAAAAAGAGAGCCTAGGCCCTTCCATTGATCTCAAGCCGGGCTACGAGAGCTTTTGGGCTTACATCCCGCACTTCATCCACGCGCCCTTCTATGTCTATGCGTACGCCTTCGGCGACTGCCTGGTGAACTCGCTCTATGCAGTCTACGAGACGGCGGACAAGGGCTTCGCTGATCGCTATCTCGAGATGCTCGCGGCGGGCGGTACCAAGCACCACAAAGAGCTGCTCGCGCCGTTCGGCCTCGATGCCTCCGACCCGAATTTCTGGTCGATGGGACTGAAGGTCATCGAAGGCCTGATCGACGAGCTCGAAGCCATGGAACCGCAGGGAGCCGGCAAGAAGTAGGGGGCGACGTTGTCTCAGGTCTCGCTTGTTCCGATTCTGCTGTGGCTGGCCGCGCTCGTCTCGGCGGCCATCGCAGTGTGGCACGGACCGCGCCCAATCGACCGCGGCTTCGTCATCGACCGACTGCTGCGTTACCTATTTCTATTCCCTCTCGGTCTACTCGGACTGTGGGCATTTCTCGGCCATGTCTTCTTTGCGGAGCAATCGGCTGCCTCGATCGGCTGGGCGCCGAGCCCATTCCAGTACGAGGTCGGCGTCGCCAATCTCGGGCTTGCGCTTGCTGCGCTCTACGCAGTGTTCAGAGGCTTCGAGGCGCGCGTCGCCGTCGCCATCGCCGCGGCCTGTTTCCTGATTGGTGCCGGCATCGGCCATATCAGGGATATCGTCGTGGCCGGTAATCTCGCGCCGGGCAATGCCGGGCCGATCATGGTCACCGACTTTCTCACGCCGATCGTCATTCTCGTGCTGCTTTTCTTTGCGAACCAAAAGCGGCGGCCCAAATCGCAAGCCACGCTCGCGCTCGAAGCCGAGCTCGAAAATGCCCGCAAGGCGATGCGCCAATACCGCACCGCTCTGAGCCAACTCGGCAAGGATTAGAGTCTCGCGCGCGGACGCATGCTCAGTGGTGTGCAAACACCTCGGTCGTGCCGTCTTTCTTGATGATCAGAACGTCGTAAGGTTCGCTCTTGGCGCCTTGCTCCATCCCCGGAGAGCCGACCGGCATGCCGGGGACCGTAAGGCCAACGGCGTCAGGACGCTCTGCTACGAGCCGCCTGATATCAGGCGCGGGCACATGGCCCTCGATAACATAGCCGTCGATCTTGGCGGTATGGCAGGAGGCAAGCTTCGGGCTAATCCCTGCCTGCCGCTTAATCTCCGTGAGGGCCGCTGGTTCGGCTGCATGCACCGTGGGGACAAGCCCATTTGCCTCAAGATGCTTGACCCAATTGCCGCAGCACTGGCACGTGGCTGATTTCCACACCTCGACTGAGCTTCCCGCGGCAAGGGCCGGCGAGACCCAGAGCATCACTAAAGCGAGCGCCAAAAGTCCTCGCGCGGCCATGATTATCCTCCCGTTGCTTTGTAGTGGCCATTGTGCGGCATCGAAGAGCAGAGCGCAATTTGGTCGCCTATATGAGTGAGACTTGGCTCCGTGAAGTTGGCGCCGTCATGAACGACCAAAGATCCGACAAAGAGAAGAACAGGTTCTCGGCCCGCGCCATGCGCTATGGCCGCGTCGGCGCCAATGTCGGCAGCGTGGCGGCGCGCATCGCGGCGACGCGCCTGATCGGACTCGATCCCGCCCGCGACAGGGAAGCCGCCTCGCTTGCCGCTGCGCTCGGCGGACTGAAAGGTCCGATCATGAAAGTGGCACAGCTGCTCGCCACCATCCCCGAGGCGCTTCCGGCGGAATATGCCGCCGAACTCGGTCAGCTTCAGAGTCACGCGCCACCAATGGGCTGGCCCTTCGTGCGCCGGCGCATGGCGGCGGAGCTTGGGCCCGAGTGGGAATCCAAGTTCGCAAGCTTCGCGCATGAAGCCGCGGCGTCCGCATCGCTCGGCCAGGTGCATCGCGCGACGAGCCACGACGGCCGCGTGCTCGCCGCCAAGCTGCAATATCCCGACATGCAGTCCGCGGTCGAAGCAGACCTGGCGCAGCTTTCTGTCCTTTTCTCCATTCATGCCCGTATGCGTCCGGCGATCGAGACCTCCGAGATGCTGAAGGAGATCTCGGCGCGGCTGCGCGAGGAGCTCGACTACGATCTCGAAGGGCGCCACATGCGCCTGTATGCGCTGATCTTCAAAGACGATCCGCCGATCCGCGTGCCTCAAGTCTTGCCTGAGCTTTCCACCAAGCGGCTGCTCACCATGACCTGGCTCGAGGGGCGGCGCCTGCTCGACTACACCAGCCGTCCGCTCGAAGAGCGCAATCAGATCGCCCGCGCCATGTTCCGCGCCTGGTGGTACCCGTTCAGCCATTACGGCGTGATCCACGGCGATCCGCATCTCGGCAACTATACCGTGTTCGAAGACAGCGAGGGCAAAGCCGCCGGCATCAACCTGCTCGACTATGGCTGCATGCGCACCTTCGCGCCGAAATTCATCCAGGGCGTCATCGATCTCTATCACGGGCTGCTGCACAACGATCGCGCGCTGATCGTGCACGCCTATGAGACTTGGGGCTTCGGCGGTCTTTCCAACGAGCTGATCGACATCCTCAATATCTGGGCGAATTTCATCTACGGTCCGATGCTCGAAGATCGCGTGCGCACCATCGCCGACCAGGTGAGTCCCGGCATGTACGGACGGCGCGAGGCGTTCCGCGTGCATCAGGGCCTGCGCGACAAAGGGCCGGTCAAGGTGCCGCGCGAGTTCGTGTTCATGGACCGCGCCGCGATCGGGCTCGGCGGCGTGTTCCTGCACCTCAATGCCGAGCTCAACTATCACCGCTTGTTCGACGACACGATTGCCGGCGCAGACCTCGCCGACGTGGCTGCGCGCCAGCGCGCTTCCTTCATCGAGGCTAGTGTTCCCTTGCCCGAAGGCGCTTGATGCCCTTGTGGTTTAGACGGTATCACTCGCGCTCATTCACGAGGGCGATCTCGTTCGGTTAGCGCTGCGAAATGCCCCTGTGGATCGAAAAGCCCGGCTGTGCCAGGATCGACGCATGGATTTAAAAATACCTTGGAAGGCCCTGTCGAAGCAGGACGCGCCCACTTCGAAGTGGGGCGCGTTTTCTTCCAAATGGGGCGCGTTCTCTGTGAAGCAGATCGCGTTCTTCGCCGTAGTCGGCCTGGCTGTCATAGCCGGCATTGTCCTGCGCTTCGGTCAATTTGGTCAGCCGGAGGCGGAGCAGACCGCGCCGGTCACAATTGCAGCGCCAGCGCCTCCGCCACCTGTCGCCGCGGCGCCTCCGTCCGCCGCCCCGATGCCGCCCGTGCAAACGACTGACTCCCAAGCCAAGATTCCGCCCCCCGCGCAGCAACCCGCAACTCCGATCGAGCAGTCGGGGCAAGCCGGGGAGACTGCCGACCAGGCCGGACAGACCGGGCCGGCTACCGGAGCGGCTGATCAAGCTGATCAGGCGGGCTCTCCGGGCGCTGGTCCCATCTTGGTGTCGAGGCAGCCGGTCGCAATGCTCGCGAGTCCATCCTCTTCCGCGCCGACCCTTTATGGCTTTCCGGCTGGCCGGCCGTTCCGCGTGATCGGCCACCAAGCAGGCTTTGCCCAGATCAAGGACTTGAGGAGCGGCGCCACTGGCTGGATCGATGAGGCAGCACTTGCGCCGCCGCCAAACTCGCCGGGCGTCTCGACACCGTCTCAGCCGAGGCCTGTCACCGCCAGCGGAAGGCCTGCCGCACCTTCGGCCGCGCCCCCTGCGAAAGCGACCAAGAAGGACACTCAAGTCACGGCTAGCCCCGCAGAGTCCAGCGATCAGCTCCAAACGCCCAAGCGCCCAGGCTTGTTTGGCCGGGGTGGTCTCTTCGGGGGCATCTTCGGTGGCGGCAACGGCAACGCTAACGGCAACGCCAACTAGATACCCGGACATCTCAAGCCTTATCGCCTCGCCGCGCTGACGCGCGAGGTCATGTCAAAGAGCGTCCCCTGAAGGGGGATGGCGCGCCGAAAAGCGCAAACCTATGATGTCCGCGATCTTGCGAGACCGCGGCGGGCGCCTCTCGGCGCGCCACACGCGCTCAAGTAGCAAAGCGCTCAAGTAGGCCAGAGGCCGGTAGCGCATCGCTAAAATCGCGCATGCTCATTTGCGGCGTCCATACGGCACCGGGCCCTGCTTTAGTCCGGTCCGTCGCGCTCGAACGCGCCGACCGATCCTTCAGCCAGCTCCTGGCAGGGGCTCCTATTGGCCCCGGAGGGAGCTCCGATGCCGCCCGAGTGCTCATGTTGCGTACACGAGCCCGCAGGCGCCGCACCTCGTCCCGCCTCGACGTTC
>JBKPSQ010000163.1:0-38079 GCA_046735075.1 Pseudomonadota bacterium | reverse complement strand
AAGGCGACGATAGTTCACGCCCCGTCCTCTATGTGGAATTCAGGAAGGACGGCAGGCCAATAGATCCTGACCCATGGTGGGCAGAGGCTTCCGAAAAGGTGCAAGGATGATGCGGAAATCCGAATACGCGCTGTGGGCGCTACTGGTGTTGGCCGTGCTCGCTGCCGGTTCGACGATGGTGAGCTTGGCGCGCAGCCAGTCGGCCTCAGCCGCCAATTCGGAGATCTATCGTCAGCTCGATCTGTTCGGCGAGGTTCTTGAGCGCGTGCGCTCGGACTATGTGGAGAAGCCGGAGGACGCCAAGCTGATTGAGTCCGCCATCAACGGCATGTTGACCGCGCTCGATCCACACTCGGCCTATCTCAATCCCAAGCATTTCCGGGACATGCAGGTGCAGACGCGCGGCGAGTTTGGCGGGCTCGGCATCGAGGTCACCATGGAGAATGGCGTGGTCAAGGTCGTGTCCCCTATCGAGGATACGCCTGCCTCGCGCGCTGGGCTTATGAGCGGGGATCTTATCACCCATCTCGACAAGGAGCAGATCCTCGGTCTCACCTTGCAAGAGGCGGTGGAGAAGATGCGTGGTCCGGTCAACTCGCCGATCACGCTCACCATCGTGCGCAAGGGCGTCGATAATCCCTTCGACGTGAAGGTCGTGCGCGACGTCATTCACATCAACCCGGTCAAATACAACGTCGAAGGCGACGATATTGGTTACATCCGCGTCACCACCTTCAACGAACAAACCACAGCCAACTTGCAAAAAGCGATCGACGACCTGAAGAAGCAGCTCGGCCCCAAGCTCAAGGGCTACATCGTCGATCTCCGCAACAACCCCGGCGGCCTGCTAGATCAGGCAATCTCGGTGTCTGACACCTTCCTCGACCAAGGCGCCATCGTGCTTACTCGTGGGCGCAATCTCGAGGAGACGCAACGCTCCAACGCGCGGCCGGGCGATCTCGCCGATGGGAAGCAAATCGTGGTGCTGATCAATGGCGGCTCGGCTTCGGCATCGGAGATTGTGGCCGGCGCGCTCCAGGATCATCACCGTGCGACCATCATCGGCACCCGCTCGTTCGGCAAAGGTTCGGTGCAGACGATTATTCCGCTCGGATCTAATGGCGCACTGAGGTTGACCACCGCCCGTTACTACACGCCGTCGGGCCGCTCGATTCAGGCCAAGGGCATCCAACCCGAGGCTGTGGTCGAGGAGGAATTGCCGGACGACCTTAAGCAGAAGGCCGAAGCCCAGAATACTCGCGGCGAGGCCAATCTGCGCGGCCATCTCAAGGGCGATGACGAGGACGACAACGGCAAGAACGATCAGGAAGAGTCGGGAAGCTCATCCTATGTCTCGCCGGACAAGGCCAAAGACACGCAGCTCAACTACGCGATCGACCTGTTGCATGGCATCAAGTCGGTCGACACGGAGGCAAAGAAGAAGGCTGAGGCGAACTAGACATGGGCCTCGGTTGATAGGGTCGGCACGATACCGGCCACGATAACAGGAATGGCCGTCGGAGAGAGGAGGCTCCCACGGCTAGGCCGGCGTGCGGGGAGGTAACGTTGAGATGAAGGCGCTGGCCGTAACAGCTGGCATCGTATTCTGGGCGCTCGTGCTTGGCATCGCATGGCTCGCGTTTTTTCCGGGAAGCGAGTCGAGCGGTCCCGTGGCTGTCCTGCAAATCGAACCGACAACTGCACCCAGTCAGGATGGAGGGGCGGGCGGTGCTGCGTCCACGCCAGATTCTGCGTCAGCTCCATCAGAGTCGGCGCAAGCGCCAGCGCCCGAGACCACACCCCCTTCAGCCGAAACGCAGCCAACGGCTCCGAATACGCAAGCCTCCGGACCCAACATGGATCTGCCGCCTGGCTTCGGGGTAGCCGGCCAGGCAGGCCAGCCGGAAGCTCCGGCCGCAGAGCCTTCACCCGGTCAGGATACCGTGACGCCTGCGCCGCAAGCTTCACCGGCCACACCAGCGCCTTCAGAGACGCCCGAGCAACAAGCGTCGGCTTCCACTGCACAGGAATCTCCTGCAGCAGGTGCGGAGCAAAAGCAAGCAGCGCTCGGGAATGAAACCGCTCCGCCGGCTACGGACTCTGGGCAACCGTCAGCCTCGCCTGCACCTCCGGCGAACGAATCCGGCCCCGTCACTCTTCCGGAGGTTCCGGTTGCGGAACTGGTCGAAGAATCTCAATACGGTCCGCTGCCCAAGGTCGCCACGGATGGCAAGCGCCCGATTGAGGCCTATGCCCGGCCGTCGTCCTACGCTGGCAACAGCGCTGGTGGACCACCCCGGGTTGCGGTGCTCCTCGTTGGCCTCGGCCTGCCCGATAGCCCTCCCGCCAGTGTGATCAAAGGCTTGCCCGGCCCGGTGAGCATCGCTTACGGCGCATATGGCCGCTCCCTACAAGATGCAGTGAAATATGCCCGCGCCGACGGTCATGAAGTCCTTTTGCAAATCCCGCTCGAGCCGGCGGATTATCCCAAGGTTGATCCCGGACCGCATACGCTCCTCACGACGCTGCCGCCCGTGGAGAATATGAAGCGCTTGCAATGGATGATGTCGCGCTACACGGGCTATGTGGGCGTCACCAATCTTATGGGAGCCAAATTCGAGGAGTCACAGGACGCCCTCACGCCGGTGCTCGAGGAAATCAAGCGGCGTGGACTCCTCTATGTCGATGATGGCAGCGTACAGACATCAACCACGAGTCAAATTGGCAACACAATCGGGCTCGATTACGTCATCGCAAGCGTTCAGAGCGACGGCGCCGATGTTGCCAAGCAACTAGCCAAGCTCGAAGCTACAGCGAAGGAAAAGGGCGCTGCCATCGCCGTGGTGAAGGTCAAGCTCGGCACCGCGAAACAACTGGCGGACTGGGCCGCGAAACTACAAAGCAAAGGCATCGTACTTGTGCCCGTCAGCGCAGTGGTGCGCTCCCAGCGGCAAAGCTGATCCACATCTCATGATAGAAAGAGAGGCGCTGCCCTACAGGCCTTGCGTCGGCGTGATGCTGCTCAACGGCGACAATCACGTGTTCATCGGCAGGCGCACAGATCACCCGGAGGAGCCTGAAGGCCCCGGAACATGGTGGCAAATGCCGCAGGGCGGTCTCAACGAGGGCGAGGATCCTGAGGACGCGGCACGGCGCGAGCTCGAAGAGGAAACCGGCGTGCGCTCGATCCGCATGATCGCGCGGACGCGCAGTTGGCTGACCTACGACATCCCTGACGAACTCGTCGGCATTGCCTGGGAGGGGCGCTATCGTGGGCAGAAGCAAATGTGGTTTGCCGCGCGCTTCGAAGGACCCGAGAGCGAAATCGACCTCAATCCACGTGAAGGCCATGAGCAGGAATTCGATACGTGGCGCTGGGCACCGCTCGCCGAGCTTCCTTCGCTGGTCGTGCCGTTCAAACGCGATGTCTATGAGCGGGTCATTGCCGAATTGGGTCGGCTTCTCGACTGAGGGCGAGCGTTCAAGCCCGTGCCTTCCTATGGGCAGGGACTGGCCGCAAGCGTCGCATGAAGCGCCGATAGAGAAGGACGCTGGCAGGCAAGAGCAGAAGGTCGCCTATCAAAGCCGCGACCAAAGTCAGCGCCGAGAGCTTACCGAACAGCCGCAACGATGGCAGGTCTGAAAGGACCGTAACACCCAGCCCGAACGCCAGGATCAGGGACGTGAGGACGAGCGCTGGGCCGATAAGGATGGTCGCGCGCTCCACGCCGATGGCGGGATCCTCTCCCGGCCGGTCCTCGAGCCGCAACCGATTGAGGTAGTGTACAGCGGCATTTAGGGAGAGGCCGAAAGCCACGATCAGGGCGACGATGCTGGCAAATTGCAGCCCCTCGCCTGACGCAGCGAGCACGGCCCCGGCAGTGAAGACCGGGAACAGCGTCGGCAGCACGGTGACGATTGCCACCATGATCGAGCGGAACGCGAGTCCCAGGAAAATGCAGATGAATATGATCTCGGTGGTGAGCCCCGCATTCAACTTGCCAATCATTGTCGCACTGTTGCGTGCAGCAATTGCCGATAGCCCTGTCACGACGATGCGATAATCGGGATGGGCGTCGCGCACGATGTTCAGCTTGCCGTCGAGTTTCTCGATCACCGGAAGGAGGTTGCTCACGTCGATATCAGGGATGCGCCCGGTGACCACTACGGAATGGTCCGGCTGATCGAGGAAACGCTTGGTCAGATAGTCTGGCAGGATATCGACATATTCCTTGAGCCGATCGGGCGTATCCTCTTGGGTCTTGGCGAGCCAGCGGCGAAGCGTCTCGAGCGACCAGACATTGCCAACGCCCGACTGTGTCTCGACGATCGAATGCACGTCGCCAATGACCTCGAGCACATCGGGATCGTAGAGCGACTTATCCTCGGGATAGTCGATCATCACGTGCAGCGGATTGGCGCCGGTGAGCTTGGCATCGAGCTGCTCGCTTGCCGCTACAGCCTGCTCGCGGTCCGGCACCTGGTCGGCAAGCCGATAGCGCGGCGCAAGTGTCACATAGACGGCGCCGAACCCAACCACCACCAAAAGACCAAGGGCGACGACGAGGCGCGGATAGCTCACGCCGAACTCGGCGATCTTGCCGCAGAAGGCCTTCAGGGCATTCATCGCTCGGTCATGGCGCTTGAGATTCGCTGCGTAGGCTCTGGCATTGCGCGGGATGAGCGCGCGAGTGAGCAGGGGCACAAGCGTAATGCCGACGATGAAGGCGATGATCGTAGACAAAGCGCCGGCGATGCCGAAAGTCCTAATCAAGGCGGAATCCGAAAAGAGCAGCGCGATGAATGAGGCTGCCGCAGTGGCCGTGGCGAGCACACAAGCGGGGCCAACCACAAGCACAGCATAACGGGCGGCCTTGATGCGGCGATCTCCATCGAGCAACCGGTTGCGCATGGCCACGGTAAGCTGCATCGAATCCGAGAAACCGAGCACCATGATCAGCGGGATCATGACGTTGAGGAACAGGTTCAGCTTGAAGCCGAGCCAGCCGAACAGGCCGAGCGACCAGATGATGGCGATCACGGGCGGCAGCGCGGCGATTAGCATGAGCGAGAATCGCCGGAAAAAGGCGTAGGCGATGACCGCGCCGAACAGGAAGCCGAGCACGTTGTATTTGAAGCGGTCGCGCTCGACCGCGTTCCTAATCTCGAGCTGCATCACCGGCGCGCCGGAGAGCTGCATCTTGAGGTCGGTGCCTTTCAGCTCCTCCTCGGCGGTGTCGTGAATTTGCTGGACCACCGAGTTGAGGCCCTTTTCCTCGACCACTTGGCGGTCGAGCGCGAGCAGGATGAGCGTGAGCGTGCCGTCATCGGAGAGGAGCTTGCCTTTGATGATCTCATTATTGCGGACTTGGTCGATGAGCTTGGCGTAGTCCGCCCCGGTCGGGAGCTTCGCGGGAAAGACGGGACCCGGAACCTTGCCGGGCTCCGGCGCCTCGCGAGCTGAAAAGAGCGACACCTCGCCAGCCATCCCTTCCACGAATTGGAGATTTATAATGAGTTCGCGGAGTGCCTGGACCGATTTCCGCTCGAGCAGCTTGTCACCGCTCACGACGATGAGGACGTCGTACTCGCTCGACGGGAAGCGTTTGGAGATGGTCTCGTAGTCGCGAAACTCGGGTGTGTCGGTGCGGAACAGCTCCGAGAGCGAGTCGTCCACCTGCAGCTTTGTGTAGCCGAGGCCTGCCATTACGGTGATCACCGCCATGAGGACTGCGACGATGCGAGGATAGCGCAGAGCGGTAAGACCAAGCCGCTCGATGCCGAAGCTTAAAGACCGGACGCGTTTCGGCTGGGTCTTTTGTTGCATGTCCCTTGTTCGCCGCTCCCCTTCTCCCCCGAGGTTGGCGGCCTCAGGGAAGCCTGTTTTTCTTTGGGCCCTTATATCAAATTGTCTGCTCGAATTGCGTTCTTGTCATGCCCGAGTGAGCCCCGGGCATCCGCGAATTTCCTATCTACAGCGGACGTAAGCAGGAACGCCAGGACAAGCCGGGCCATGACGCGGATAGGATTAGAGATTGAGAGCGCTTTGCACCTGGCGCAGATGGTCGAGCTTGGTCTGCGCCCTATCGCGGGCAATATCGTCGGCCGCGTCAGCGACGTCGTCCTCGCTGTCCTTGATAGCCTGGCCAAGTTGAGCCGCATCGAGTTCGACAAGGTCGATGGCGGTCTCGGCAAGCACGATGAGACCCGCGGGGCTCACCTCGGCAAAACCGCCGCGCACGAAGAAGCGCTTATGCTCGCCGCCTGGATAGCCGATATCGAGCAGTCCAGGCCTAAGGGTCGTGAGAAGCGGTGCGTGGTGGGCGAGCACCGTCATTTCGCCTTCCGCGCCCGGCACCACTACCTGCTCGACGTCGCCCGAGACGAGCAAGCGCTCAGGCGATACCAACTCGAATTTGAAGGCGTCGGGCATTCTTAGGCGGCCTCGGCGGCGAGCTTCTCGGCTTTGGCCACGGCTTCCTCAATGGTGCCGACCATGTAGAAGGAGGCCTCGGGCAAATGGTCATAGTCTCCCTGGCAGAGTCCCTTGAAACCCTTGATGGTGTCGGCGAGGTTGACGAACACGCCGGGCGAGCCGGTGAACACCTCGGCCACGTGGAAGGGCTGCGACAAGAAACGTTCGATCTTTCGTGCGCGGGCCACTGTGATCTTGTCCTCCTCCGACAACTCATCCATGCCGAGAATGGCGATGATGTCCTGGAGCGCCTTGTAGCGCTGGAGGATCTCCTGAACCCGTCGCGCGACTTTGTAGTGCTCCTCGCCGACGATGCGCGGATCGAGCATGCGCGAGGTTGAATCCAGAGGGTCCACCGCGGGATAGATACCCTTCTCGGCGATGCCGCGCGACAGCACGGTGGTGGCATCCAGATGGGCGAAGGAGGTGGCAGGAGCAGGATCAGTCAGGTCGTCGGCCGGCACGTAAATCGCCTGCACGCTGGTGATCGAGCCTTTCTGCGTCGTGGTGATGCGCTCCTGAAGCGCGCCCATGTCGGTGGCGAGCGTCGGCTGATAGCCCACGGCGGAAGGAATACGGCCGAGCAGGGCCGACACTTCCGAGCCCGCTTGGGTGAAGCGGAAGATGTTGTCCACGAAGAACAGCACGTCCTGGCCCTGGTCGCGGAAATACTCGGCGACCGTCAGACCCGAGAGACCGACACGGGCACGGGCGCCCGGCGGCTCGTTCATCTGGCCGTACACGAGCGCGCATTTGGATCCTTTAGCGCTCCCGTCCTTGCGCGGATCCTTGTTCACGCCCGAATCGATCATCTCGTGATAGAGGTCGTTGCCTTCGCGCGTGCGCTCGCCAACGCCGGCGAACACTGAATAGCCGCCATGCGCCTTGGCGACGTTGTTGATCAGCTCCATGATGAGCACGGTCTTGCCAACGCCGGCGCCGCCAAACAGGCCGATCTTGCCGCCCTTAGCGTAAGGTGCGAGCAGGTCGACGACCTTGATGCCGGTGACGAGGATTTCGGCCTCCGTGGATTGATCCACATACGCTGGAGCCGGCGCGTGAATCGGCCGCTTCTCAGCGGTCTTGATCGGGCCCGCCTCGTCGACCGCCTCACCCACCACGTTCATGATGCGGCCCAGAGTCTCGTCGCCCACGGGCACGGCGATCGCTTCGCCGGTATCCACCACCTCCTGGCCGCGCACCAAGCCTTCGGTCGAATCCATGGCCACGGTGCGCACCGTGTTTTCGCCGAGATGCTGAGCAACCTCGAGCACGAGGCGATTGCCGTGATTGTCGGTCTCCAGTGCGTTCAAGATCTCGGGTAGATGATCCTCGAATTGCACGTCCACCACGGCGCCCATGACTTGGCGCACATGGCCTTTGGGTCCTACGCCCTTGGCGATCCTCTTCTCCTGCTTCTTGGTCTCCGCGACCACCGGGGACTTGCGGGCCATGTCGGACTTCCTTTTCGGCTCATGCATAGTTTACTGCCTCTATCATAATGCCTCCGCGCCGGAGATGATCTCGATCAATTCCTTGGTGATCATCGCCTGGCGGGTACGGTTGTAGTTAAGCGTCAGCCTGCCGATCATGTCTCCGGCATTGCGGGTCGCATTATCCATAGCGCTCATGCGCGCCCCCTGCTCCGAGGCCGCGTTCTCGAGCAGCGCCTTAAAGACCTGGACGGTGATGTTGAGGGGCAGGAGCTCGGTCAGAATCTCAGCCTCATCCGGCTCGTATTCATATACGGCGCCACCAAGCGCAACTTCTTGCGAGGCGGCCTCGACAGTGATTGTTGCCGGGATGATCTGCTGTGCCGTCGGGATCTGGCTGATTACCGACTTGAAGCGCGAGAAGAACAGCGTGGCGACATCGAACACACCGGCATCATAAAGCTCGAGGATCTTGTCTGAGACCTTCTCGGCGTGCTCGAAACCGAGCTGCCGTACGCCTCTGAACTCGATGGTCTCGATGATAAGTGGCGCGTACGGCCGCTTGAGCTGGTCGTAGCCCTTTCGTCCCACGGCGAGAATCTTCACCTGCTTGCCGTCAGCGAGTAGGCGGTTGATGTGCTCGCGGGCGAGCCGCACGATCGCCGAGTTGAACGCGCCGCACAAACCGCGCTCGGCAGTGCACACCACGAGCAAGTGGACGGCGTCCTTGCCGGTGCCGACCATAAGCGGTGGCCCACCCTCGCGCCCCTGCAGCGCCGTGGCGAGATTGGCAAGGACCGCCTCCATACGCGAGGCGTAGGGCCGCGCCGCTTCAGCGGCGCTTTGCGCGCGCCTGAGCTTGGCGGCGGCCACCATCTGCATAGCCTTAGTGATCTTCTGCGTCGCCTTGACCGAGGCGATACGGTTACGCAGCTCCTTCAGCGACGGCATCGGTCACTCACGCGAAGGCCTTGGCGAATTTGTCGACCGCCGCTTTGAGCTTCTCGCCAGTCTCCTTGGAAATTTCCCTCTGGTCGCGGATCGTGTCGAGAATTTCGGGATGCTCGGCGCGCATGTATCGGAGCAATTCCGCCTCGAAGCGCTGCACGTCCGAGACCTTGAGCGGATCGAGGTAGCCGTTCACGCCGGCATAGATCACGACCACCTGCTCCTCGACCTTCATCGGGGAGAACTGCGGCTGCTTGAGCAACTCGGTGAGCCGGGCGCCACGATTGAGCAGGCGCTGCGTGGTGGCATCGAGGTCAGAGCCAAATTGGGCAAACGCGGCCATCTCGCGGTACTGGGCGAGCTCGCCCTTGATCTTGCCCGCCACCTGCTTCATCGCCTTCACCTGGGCCGCAGAGCCCACGCGGGAGACCGACAGACCCACGTTCACCGCGGGACGAATGCCCTGATAGAAGAGGTCGGTTTCGAGGAAGATCTGCCCATCTGTAATGGAAATCACATTGGTCGGGATGTAGGCGGATACGTCATTCGCTTGAGTCTCGATCACCGGGAGAGCGGTCAGCGAGCCCGAGCCGTTATCCTTGTTGAGCTTGGCGGCGCGCTCCAAGAGCCGCGAGTGAAGATAGAACACGTCGCCGGGATAGGCCTCACGTCCGGGCGGACGCCTAAGCAGCAGCGACATCTGGCGGTAGGCAACGGCCTGCTTTGAGAGATCGTCATAGGTGACAAGCGCGTGCATGCCGTTGTCGCGGAAATACTCGCCCATCGCGCAGCCGGAGAAGGGCGCGAGGAACTGCATCGGCGCGGGGTCCGAGGCCGTGGCTGCGACCACGATGGAGTAGGGCAGCGCGCCGTTATCCTCCAGCACCTTGACGAACTGCGCCACGGTCGAGCGCTTCTGACCAACGGCGACATAGATGCAATAGAGCTTGGTCTTCTCGTCGTTGCGCGCGTTGACCGATTTCTGGTTGAGGATGGTGTCGAGAATGATGGCGGTCTTACCGGTTTGGCGGTCGCCAATGATGAGTTCGCGCTGGCCGCGGCCGATGGGAATCAGGGCATCGATGGCCTTCAGGCCCGTCTGCATCGGCTCGTGCACCGACTGGCGCGGGATGATGCCGGGGGCCTTCACGTCGACGCGGCGTTTCTCGCTGAATTCGATCGGACCTTTGCCGTCGATCGGGTTGCCAAGCGCATCCACCACGCGGCCGAGCAGGCCCTTGCCAACCGGCACTTCGACGATGGCGCCGGTTCGCTTGACGGTGTCGCCTTCCTTGATGTGGCGGTCGTCACCGAAAATCACGATGCCGACATTGTCGACTTCGAGATTGAGCGCCATGCCGCGCGTCCCGTCGGCGAATTCGACCATCTCGCCGGCCTGCACCTTGTCGAGGCCATAGACGCGGGCGATGCCGTCGCCGACCGACAGGACCTGGCCGATCTCGGCGACCTCGGCTTCCTGTCCGAAATTCTTGATCTGCTCCTTGAGGATCGCGGAGATTTCTGCGGCCCTGATATCCATTAGCCAACCTCTTTCATGGCAACTCTCAGCGTATTCAATCTGGTGCGCAGCGAACTGTCGACCATGCGGCTGCCAACCTTGACGATGAGCCCGCCAAGCAAGGCGGGATCGACCCGCTCCTCAAGCATGACCTCCTGGCCGAGCGCAGCCTTTAGCGCCTGCTTGAGCGCCGTCACTTGCGCCTCGGTGAGCTTCGAAGCGGCGATGACCGAGGCGCTCGTCTCACCCCTGTGGCGGGCGAGCATGGCGCGAAAGGCACGGATCATGTCCGGCGCGGCGAATAGCCGGCGGTTCTTGGCGACGAGCAGGAGGAAGTTCTTAGTGAGGCCCTCGATCTTGACCTTCTCGAGAATGGCGGCCAGCGCCCGGCCCTGTTCTTCGGCAGTGAACACCGGACTCTTTACGAGCCGGGTCAGATCCTCGAAGGCGTCGAAAGCCTGATTAAAGCGATTGAGGTCATTCTCGACCTGCTCGAGCGCCTGCTCCTCGAGCGCGAGCTCGAATAAAGCGGTGGCGTAGCGGCCTGCAACTCTTGAACCCGTATCTGCCTCAGCTGCCACGTAAAATGCCTTTCCTCCCGAACGGGCGCTTTTCTAGCAGCCGCGTCCCCGAACCCCAGCAATTCCGGATTGATGCCTCCGCGCCAACTAGGAGTCGAAACCCTGCTGGACGTCCCCCGGAAGCCCATCAGGCCTGTAACATATGGCCAGCGGGGGGTGCAACAATTGGGAAGCCAAAATCGGCTGAAAACTGGTTTTGCGACGCCTCCGAAATCGCTCAAGATATATCTTGCGATAGACATGCGATAGTATTATCTTACGATATATCTTTTGCGAGGAACAGATAAATGCATGGCATAAGACATTACGACCGCTGCGGCGGACTCTGGGCCACTCGTCGACGCTTCGGTCGCTTTGGTGGAGCTCCCTTATGGAGTCCCGGTCCAGAGGGCGGAGGAGGCGGTTGGTCCCGCTTCGGGCGCATGCTTGCCCAAGGCGACCTGAAGCTCCTCGCGCTCGCTCTGATCGCCGAGCAGCCGCGTCACGGCTACGAGCTGATCAAGCTCGTCGAGGAGAAGACGGGCGGCTTCTATAGCCCGAGCCCCGGCGTCGTCTATCCGACGCTGACCTTCCTCGAAGAGGCCGGCTACGTCACCGCCGAGAGCGAAGGCGCCAAGAAACGCTACACCATCACTGATGAGGGGCGCACCTATCTCGAGGAAAACCGCGATGTCGCCGACATGGTGCTGGAGCGGCTCGAAATGATCGGCAAGAAACTCGCGCGCAGACGCCGTGCCTGGGAGGAGCGCTATGGCGAACAACCCGGCGTGCCGCCTCTCGTGCAGGCCGCACTCGACAACCTCTGCACGGTCGCGGCGAAGCAGCTCGAGTCGGATGAGAACGCCGAGACGCGGATCGTCGAGATCCTGGCACGCGCCGCCCAGGACATTCGCGGCAGCTCGCAATCTTAAAGGTCGCGCCAGGAGGGGAAGGTCGCGGCTGCTCCGTGTCTTGTTCCGTGGTTGTCGATCAATTCCCAGACCACGCCATCCTCGATGAGGAAGCGGCGGCCTGATTTCGCGACGCGAATGCCGCGATAGCCCCGCATGAAGCCATTCTTGACGACGGCATCAAGTAACGCCTGCCGCTCGGCCCGCTCAGGCGCCTCGGCTGAGAGCCGCGAGGGCAGGCCGATGAACTCCTCCCAGGAATATTCGAAGCAGGCCTGCGCAACTTTGTTGGCATAGATGAACTTCGGATCGGGGTCGGTATTGTGCGCGACCACGGCAAATGGCGCGTGGCTGTAGAGCCAGCTCGCGTCCTTGCCTTGTGGCACCAGCGGCGTGCCCACGAGCCGCGCATAGCTCCGGGTGAGCAGCCTAAAAAATTCGGGGTCGGTCGCGAAATCGGCTGCCATCGCAGCCCTAGTACCGACTTTGCCGGTCTTGCGGCAACTATCGTGTGGTTGCTGTGACCGTGATCAGTTCGATCGCATAAGGTGAAACCAGGCGCAACGTGAGGGCGTTGCGCCTAGCACCATGAGCCTCGCCCCCTCAGATGTGAAATCGCGAGATCGGAAGGCGGGTCCAAAGGCCGAAACAATTTCCCAAAAATCGCAGGCCTATGTCGACTTCGGCGGGAGGGGGCCGGCGCTGGGCGCCGCGACCGTCCTCATGCTCATGTTCATGGGCGCTACGCTGCCCGGGCCGCTCTATCTCATCTATCGCGACGAGTTCCGCTTCTCGCAGGTGACACTCACGCTGATCTATGCCGTCTATTTCGCCAGCGCGGTGCTTACCGCCTTCTTCCTCGGCCGCCTGTCGGATCAGATCGGCCGGCGCCCGGCCATCTTGTTCGCCATCGCTATCAGCCTGATGAGCACCGCGCTCTTCGTTTTCGCCGACTCCATTCCGCTTCTCTTCCTCGCGCGCGTCATGAGCGGCCTTGCCATCCCACTTGCTGCCGGCGCGGGAACTGCCTGGATTGCCGAGCTCTGTGACAACCGTTGCACAGGAGCGAGCCTGACTGCCGGCTTCACCCTCGCCGGTCTTGGGCTTGGGCCTTTTCTTGCAGGCCTTCTCGCTCAATTCACGCGCGAGCCGCTCACACTGCCCTTCCTCGCACTGATGGTGCTCGCGCTCGCCGCAGCTATCATCACCATGGGCGTGCCGGAGACAGTGAAGCGTCGCGTCGGGCGGGTGGGCGAGCTTTCCTTGCGGCCCAGGATCGGCGTGCCGCGCGCGCTGATTCCTGTCTTCACCGCGCCGGCCATCACCGCCTTCTCCACTTTCTCACTGCTTGGATTTTATTCTGCGCTGACGCCGAGCCTGCTGGAGCAGGCTTTGCACGTGCATAGCCACGCGATCAGCGGCGGAGTCATTTTCGAGCTCTATGCGGTGGCGGCGCTTGCGCTCGTCCTCACGCAGTGGCTGACAGCACGCGCTGCCATGCTTGCTGGGCTCGCGCTTCTCATCCCTGCGCTCGCGCTGCTTGCGCTTGCCCCGCGCGACCAATCGCTGCTCCTTCTGGTATTGGGATCAGCTGTCGGCGGCGCTGCGGTCGGGCTTGGCTATCGCGGCAGCTTGCAACTCGTGAATCAGTTCTCGCCCGACACGCATCGCGCCGAGGTCGTGTCGACCTACCTGATGTTTTGCTATCTCGGCGTCTCGCTGCCGGTCATCGGCATTGCGCTATTGTCTGCCGCCACGACGCCAATCGTCGCTGAGACGGCGTTTGCAGCGGTCATCGCCGCCTTTGCCTTATTCGCGATCTCGACCGATTTCCGGCTGCGCAGACTCTATCCTCTGCGGTGACCAGCGCTTTGCTAAATCACAGGAAACTGTAAGGATCGACGTCGACCACGAGGCGCACATCGCCTTTGGGCTTAGGCACGGAACCGAGCCAGAAGCGCAAATAAGCTTGGAGGTCGGCTTCGCGCGCCGCCTTGACCAATAAGCGATAGCGATAACGGCCGCGGATCACCGCGAGCGGCGCTTCGGCAGGCCCAAGCACATGGATCTTCGCTGCTGCAGGCGCGGCGCGTGCGACTTCTCGCGCATAGGCTTCCGCGGCCTCGCGCGATCCTGCCGAGACAAGTAGCGCAGCAAGCCTGCCAAAGGGCGGCATTGTTGCCTTGCGCCGCTCGGCAATCTCGCGCTCGAGGAAGGTGTCGCGGTCGCCTGAGACGAGCGCCTCGATCACCGGATGCTCAGGTATGTAGGTCTGGATCAAGCCGCGTCCCTTGATCGCCTCGCGGCCCGCACGCCCAGTCACCTGGCTCAAGAGCTGGAAAGTGCGCTCGGCGGCGCGCGGGTCGGCTTGTGCCAGACCAAGATCGGCGTCGACCACGCCGACCAAAGCAAGGCCGGGGAAATGATGACCCTTGGCCACGAGCTGCGTGCCGATCACAATGTCGACCTCGCGCTCCTCGATTTCGCGCAAAGTTTCGCGGAGATCGCTAATGTTCGGCGTCAAGTCGCTCGACAGGAGCACCCGGCGCGCATCGGGGAAGCCTTCGGCGACCTCCTCGGCGATACGCTCGATGCCAGGCCCGCACGGCACGAGCGAATGCTCGGCGCCGCATTTCGGGCAGGTCTCGGGCACGGGAACGAACTTGCCGCAATGATGGCATTCGAGTCTCTTGCGGAACCTGTGCTCGACAAGCCAGGCCGAGCAATTCGGACACTCGAATTTGAACCCGCAGTTGCGGCAGATGGTGACAGGCGCGTAACCGCGACGGTTGAGGAACAGCAGCGACTGCTCCCCGCGCGCTAACGTGTCAGCCACAGCGTCTACCAACACAGGCGACAGCCACTTGCCGCGCTCGGGCGGGTCGGCACGCATGTCGATGGCGGCGATGGAGGGAAGCCCAGCAGCCTTGTAGCGTCCGGCGAGCTTGATGTGCCGGTAGCGGCCTTGCTCTGCATTCACTAGGCTCTCGATCGACGGCGTGGCCGAGCTCAGCACTACAGGGCACTCCCCAAGCGATCCGCGCACCACCGCCATGTCGCGTGCCTGGTAGGTTACGCGCTCCTCCTGCTTGTAGCTCTGGTCGTGCTCCTCATCGACGACTATGAGGGCGAGATCGGCGAAAGGAAGGAACAGCGCGGACCGTGCGCCGACCACGAGCTTCGCCTTGTTCTCGGCCACCGCGCGCCACACGCGGCCGCGCATCGGCGCCGGCACGCCGGAATGCCATTCGGCAGGGCGCGCGCCGAAGCGCTCCTCACAGCGGGCGATGAACTGACTCGTCAGCGCAATCTCCGGCATCAGCACGAGCCCCTGCCTGCCGTGCGCGAGCGCCGAGGCGATCGCCTCGAAATAGACCTCGGTCTTGCCTGAGCCCGTGACGCCATCGAGCAGGCTCACCGTGAACTCGCCGCTGGTATTGGAGAGGAGCGTGCGCGCGGCCTCGGCCTGCTCGGGTGTGAGCTTGGCGCGCTCACGCGAAAGATCGAGCGGCACCACCTGCCAGTCGGGCAATTGTTCTGTTATGAGCGCGCCGGCATCCACCAGGCCGTCGATCACGCCAGGACTTACGCCGGCAGCCTCCGCGAGGCTCGATTTCACCCAGGTTAGCCCGTTGCTTGCCGCTTCCAGCACACGGGCCCTCGCTGGCGTCATACGTGCCGGAGGAGCACCCGCAAAGCGAACGCCATAGCGTGGCGCCGGAGGATCAAAGGCCCGCCCCGCACTCATCATCATGCGCAGCACCATGCCTGGCGACGACAACGTGTAATTTGCGACCCAGTCGGCGAAATCGAGACTCACGCGCGGCAGCTTGGGAAAGTCGTCCAAGACCTCGACGATCTCGCGAAGCTTGGAGCGGTCGATCTTAGGCTCCGCTGCGCCCTCTTCGCGGGGCCACACCACGGCGAGATATTCGACGGTCGCGAGCGGCGCGACCACGAACTGCCCCGGCTCGACCTTCATGCCCTCTGGCACGAGATAGTCGTAAGGCGCGGGCAAGGCGAGCGGCAACAGGACAGGTACGGTGACCGATGCAGTTCCGGCCACAGGTCTAGTCTTGGTCTCGATCTTGGTCAGGGCTCGCTCGCGATTTTAGAAGGGGTTAACGACTCAGCTATCCATAGTACCCTTCGCTTCGCGCGCCGTTCACGAATCGTGGAGTTTCAAATCTTGGCTAAGAAGGCCCACGCACTTCGTTATATTGGGAGCGCTCTCGTTCGCGAGGCGGTCGAGGCGTGGCTTGCCTACCTCTCCATCGAGCGCCAGCTCGCCGCCAAGACATCGGAGGCCTATGAGCGCGATATCCTGCAGTTCCTGACTTTCCTCGCCGATAATTTCAATCGCCTGCCTGACATGAACCGGCTCTTGGGCCTGTCTGCGCGCGATGTCCGCGGCTTCCTTGCCGCGCGCCGGGGGGAAGATGTCGGCAGCCGGAGTCTCGCGCGCACGCTCTCGGCGCTTCGCATGTTCTACAAATTCCTCGAGCGGCGCGGCTATGGGAAGAACGACGCGATCCGCTCCGTCGCGCTTCCCAAGTTGCCCCATTCGGTGCCGAAGCCGCTCACCGCGCCTAAGGCGACGGCGCTGGTCGACGGCGCCGACATTGCCTCGCCTGACCAGCCCGAATGGATCTTGGCGCGTGACACGGCCGTGCTGGCGCTGCTTTACGGCTCGGGCCTGCGCATCTCTGAGGCCTTGTCTCTCGAACGCAAGGATGCTCCAGTGAAAGGGCGCGATATGTTGCGAGTGAAGGGCAAGGGCGGCAAGGCGCGCGTCGTGCCCGTGCTACCGATCGCGCGCGAGGCAATCGCCCATTACTTGAAGCTTTGCCCGATCGCGCTTTCGTCGGATGGGCCGCTGTTCATCGGCGCGCGCGGCAAGCAGCTTTCGCCGCGCATCATCCAACTCCGAATCGCGCGCGCGCGCGCAGCACTCGGACTGCCCGACACGGCGACGCCGCATGCGCTTCGCCATTCCTTCGCCACGCATCTGCTCGGCGCCGGCGCAGATTTGCGCGCCATTCAGGAACTGCTCGGCCACGCGAGTCTCTCGACAACGCAGGGCTATACTGAGGTGGATCGGGCTCATCTGCTTAAGGCCTACACAAGCGCCCATCCTCGCGCTTAGCTTGAGGCAGCGAAGTCAGGCCTTGGCGAGGTCCGGCCGCTTGTATTGGATGAGCAGCTTCCTCGCCTTATCCAGCACCTTGGGGTCGAACAGAGCTTTCCAGGGACCGCTGAGCGCAATCGCCTCGCCTGTCAGGTCTAACCGGTCGAGCTCCGCCAGGGAGGCGAAACCACTGGCCTTTGGGTCGGATGTGATCACGTAGCTGACCGCTTTCACGGGCCCGTCTTTGGCTAAGCTCGCGCGGAATGACGTAGTCGAATAGCCGGCCTTGTCGGACTCGTCGCAGGCCTTGCGGAGCCGCTTGTTGAGTTCGTCTTCTAGGCGGCGACGCTCGGAGTCGGTAAGTGGGCTGGCCATGTGTTCTCCCCTGTTGTTGGCAGGCTGAAACTAGGACTTGGGCTCCACATCACGCAAGGTGATGCGATGCCCTGTCCTTGGCTTTCCCATTGCGGTACTGACCGGTCAGTCATTATATTTGGAAAAGAGGCTCGAAGCCCAGCGGCTTTTCTCGCTACGGGGCGCATATGTGGAGTCACAGGCCATGGCTGAAACCAGGACGGCGCAGCGCAGGAAAGCGGCTCAGAAGATTACGAGGCGGCGCGAGCGAAGGAATACGCGTCCGCAGGAAATCGTGGCCGCTGCCTTCGAGGAATTCGCACAACACGGCTACGCCGGCACGAGACTTGAGGACGTCGCAGCACGCGCGAAGGTGAGCAAAGGTCTCCCTTATCTCTACTTCAAGACCAAGGTCGAGCTGTTCAAAGCGGTGGTTAAGAGCGTCATCACGCCTGCATTCGACGCCATTCGCGGTCAGATCGAAGCCACCACGCTCCCGACCGAGGACTTCATCAAGGGACCATTCCTCGCCTTCATCCAGGAGCTGGTGAAGTCTCGGCGTGCGGTCATCGCGCGTCTCTTGATCGGCGAGGGGCACAAGCATCCAGAACTGACGCAATTCTATTTCGAGCACATCGTCTCGCGCGGCTTGCAAACGCTGCAAGGACTGATCGATCGCGGTGTCCAGCGCGGAGAGTTTCGCGAGACGCCGCTCAGGGATTTTCCGCAACTCATCATTGCGCCGGTGCTCGCGTCCATTCTCTGGCGCTCGCTATTCGAGCCCTACCGGCATCTGGACACCGATCGGCTGCTCGAGACTCACGTCAACCTTCTGCTTGACGCTATCAGGGCGCCCGGCGCGAAGGAGAAGGCGCAATGAAGCGCATCGCCGCCCTCATTGCCGGTCTCGTCGTGGTGCTGATTGCGCTCGCTCTCATGATCTTCCCGGCAAATCAGAACGCCGACTTTCCTGGCTACATGGAAGCCGACCTCGTGCTGGTCGGCTCGGAGCAAGGCGGCCGCGTCGCCACGCTCAGCGTCGAGGAAGGCAATCACGTGAAAAAGGGCGATCCCATCTTCACGCTCGAAAGCTCAGAGCAGGAAGCTTCAGTGGCGGCGGCCAAAGCCCGGGTCGCCGAAGCCGAGGCGAGGCTTGCCGACGCGCAAGCTCAATTGCAAAGGCCGGGAGAGATCGAGGTGCTCGAAGCCTCGCTCAACGAGGCCAAAGCCATGCTTCAGGTGGCGAGCAACAATCTCGATCGCGCGCAAAAGCTGTTCGCCAAAGGTTGGTTTACCAAGGCCCAGCTCGACGATACGATCGCCCAGCACGATCGTAACCAAGCATCTGTCGTCGAGGCGGAGAAACGCATCAACGCGGCAAAGCTTCCCGGCCGCTCCGACATGATCGATGCAGCGAAGGCAAATGCCGAAGCCGCCCATCATGCTTTGGACGAGGCCGAGAAGAATCTCGGAAAACGCGAGGTGTTTGCGCAGGCCGATGGTACTGTCGAGGAGGTTTATTTTAGGCCCGGCGAGGTGGTGAATGCGGGCCAGGCGGTCGCGGCGCTTCTGCCTCCGCGCAACCTCAAAGTCCGCTTCTTCGTCGCTGAGCCGGTGCGCGCCAAGCTCCAGATTGACCAGAGCGTCACGCTGACCTGCGACGGCTGCCCGGCCGATCTCCACGCCAAGATCAATTTCATCGCGCGCGAGGCTGAGTTCACCCCGCCAGTGATCTTCTCGCGCGAGCAGCGGCAGAAGCTTGTGTTTCTCGTCGAGGCGCGGCCCGAGGGCGATGCGACGGCGCTGACCGCCGGCCAGCCAGTGACCGTGACGCTTGGCCCTGGCCAACAATTGGTACGGCAATGACAGATGCCGCGACAAAAGAGATCGCCATTGATGTGACTGGCCTGACCAAGAGCTTCGACGGCCGGACCGTGGTGCATGACTTGAGCCTGCAAGTGCCTAAGGGCGAGATCTACGGCTTTCTCGGGCCGAACGGTAGCGGCAAGACCACGACGCTTCGCATGTTGTGCGGGCTGCTCACTCCGGACGCCGGGCAGGGTACCTGCCTCGGCTACGACATCAGGACCCAATTCGACGAGATCAAGCGCAATGTCGGTTACATGACGCAGCGCTTCAGCCTGTATGCCGATCTCTCGATCCGTGAAAACCTCGAATTCGTAGCGCGCGTCTATGGCGTGCCTGATCCCCGCCAGGCGGCGCGCGAAGCGATTGGACGGCTCGGCCTTTCCACCCGCGCCGAGCAGCTTGCCGGCGATTTGTCAGGTGGCTGGAAGCAACGGCTCGCGCTCGGCGCTTGCATCCTGCCACAACCCAAGTTGCTTCTGCTCGATGAGCCCACGGCCGGCGTCGATCCCAAGGCGCGGCGTGAATTCTGGGACGAAATCCACAATCTCGCCGCCGACGGCATCACCGTGCTGGTCTCCACCCACTACATGGACGAGGCCGAGCGCTGCCACGAGATCGCCTACATCGCTTTCGGTGAGCTACTCGCCAAGGGCACCGCGCGCGAGGTGGTAGCAAAGTCTGGTCTCAGCACTTGGATCGTCTCGGGCAAGGACCTGCATCATCTCGCCGCCAAGCTAGAGGCTTGTGACGGCGTCGACATGGTCGCGCCGTTCGGCACTGAGCTGCACGTCTCGGGCCGCGACAAGACCGCGCTCGATGCAGCGATCGCTTCGGCCAAGAAGGCCGACGGCGTACATCGCTGGATGCGCGGCGAGCCCACGCTCGAGCACGTGTTCATTCTGCTCATGGACAAATCAAAGGACAATTTCGCATGAGCGATACGACTTACAACGAGGCGAGCATCGAGCGCCGCGATCCCGGGTTCTTCCGGCGCATGTGGGCGATGGTCATCAAGGAATTTGTTCAGATGCGGCGCGACCGCATGACCTTCGCCACCATGATCTTCGTGCCGATCCTCCAGCTCACGCTGTTCGGCTACGCCATCAACACCGACCCGAAGCAGCTGCCGACGGCGGTTCTCACGCGCGACGAGGGACCGCTCACTCGCGCCGTGCTCGCGGCGATGAAGAACACCGACTATTTCAAGTTCACCGAGCAGGTGCATGATGCCAGCGAGCTCGACTGGCTGATCCGCGCCGGCAAGGTGCAGTTCGCCGTCGAGATCCCGGCGAGCTTCGAGCGCGACGTGCGGCGCGGTGACCGGCCCTCGGTCCTAGTCATCGCCGACGCGACCGACCCGGTGGCGACCGGCACGGCGGTCGCCTCGCTTCAGGGCCTGATCGACACGGCGCTCAGGCGCGAGCTTCGCGGTCCCGACGCTCCGGTGACCAAAACTACCGCGCCGTTCCAAATAACTTTGCAGAACCGCTACAATCCCGAAGCCATCACCCAATACAACATCGTGCCGGGCCTGCTCGGCGTGGTGCTAACCATGACCATGATGATGTTCACTGCGCTCGCCGTGACGCGCGAGATCGAACGCGGCACTATGGAAAGCCTGCTCGCCATGCCGATCAAGCCGGTGGAGATCATGATCGGCAAGATCGCGCCCTTCGTGCTGGTCGGTTTCGTGCAGATGACCATCATACTGTGCGCTGCGCACTTTCTGTTCAACGTGCCGATCATGGGAAGCGTGTGGCTCTTGGTTTCGCTCGCCACGCTGTTCGCCGCCTCGAATCTCGCCGTGGGTTACACCTTTTCCACCATCGCCGAAAATCAGCTCCAGGCGGTACAACTCACCTTTTTCTTCTTCCTGCCCAACATCCTTCTGTCAGGCTTCATGTTTCCGTTCCGCGGCATGCCGATGTGGGCGCAAGTGATCGGCGAGGCGCTGCCGCTCACGCATTTCATGCGCATCGTGCGCGGCATCACGTTGAAGGGCACAGGCCTCGCCGATATGCAGATCGATGTTGCGGCGCTGTTCATTTTCATGACCGTGGCGATGGGGCTTGCGCTCCTGCGCTTCCGTCGCACGCTGGATTAGCGCTTCCGGCGCTCGTCATGACCGGGCTTGTCCCGGCCACCCACGTCTTCTATCCAGTCAAATCGTGGATGCCCGGCACTTCGGCCGGGCATGACGGAGGTCTATCATGCTGCTTAAGGTCACCCGCTTCGTCGCACTTCTGCTTGCCGCGCTCACGCTCGGCATGAGCTTCTGCCACCTGATGCAGCTCCCGGCGCGAATGGGTTGGGATCAGTACCTCTGGGTGGGCTCGACCGTGCAGAGCGGGCTCTACAGCCTGTTCGGATCGATCGGTGCCTTGATCGATGTCGCTACCGTGATCGCAGTTGGGTTGGTCGCGTACTTCGTGCGCGAGCATGCACGCCCAGGGTTTCGCGTCGCCTCCGGCGCGTTGCTCCTGTTCGCGCTCGCGCTCGTCCTGTGGTGGGTGCTGGTCTATCCAGTGAATGTCGAGCTTGCGAAATGGGTGAACGGCCCGGTGCCCTCTGACTGGACGTCATATTGCGCCCGCTGGGAGTGGGGCCACGCGATTATCTCGGTGCTGGAGCTTGCGGGCTTCGCCGCGTTGATCGGCTCGGTGCTTGCCGACACGCCGCGGTCGCCTCGCTAAATCTCGACCTCAATGTCGGTGCCGATGATGCGCACGTTATGCCGTGCTACAGCTTCGTAGGCCGGGTCGCACAGCACGTCGCCGGTGCGAATGTCGAACTTCGCGCCGTGCCAAGGACAGGTCACCTCGTGGCCCTCGATCTCGCCTTCGGCGAGCGGACCTTCCTCGTGGCTGCACAAATTGTCGAGCGCAAAGAACTCGCCATCGACGTTGAACAGGACGATCTCTTTGCCCTTGAGCACCACGAGATGAGAATGGCCCGGTGCGACCTCACTGGTGCTCGCGGCTTTGACGAATTCGCCCATGAACTCGTCCTCCTCGAAGTTGAACGCCGGCGTTTTGACGCCGTTCCGGCCTCCAGGCGGCACTCATATGTGGATGGCGCGCTTGTCGACGGCGAGCGCAGCCTCCTTCACCGCCTCGTTGAGTGTGGGATGCGCGTGGCAGGTGCGGGCCAAATCCTCGGCCGAACCACCAAACTCCATTAGGACTGCGGCCTCGGCAATCATCGTTCCGGCGTCGGCGCCGATGATATGCACGCCGAGCACGCGGTCGGTATCCGCGTCGGCGAGAATTTTGACAAAGCCTTCGGTGGTGCGGTTGACCTTGGCGCGGCCATTGGCGGTAAAAGGGAACTTGCCGACCTTGTAGTCGACGCCGGCTGCCTTCAGCTCCTCCTCGCTCTTACCGACCGACGCGATTTCAGGCGCTGTATAAATCACGCTCGGGATCACGTCGTAATTCACGTGTCCGGCCTGGCCCGCCAAGATCTCGGCGAGGGCGACGCCTTCCTCTTCGGCTTTATGGGCGAGCATCGGGCCCTTGATGACATCGCCGATTGCATAGATTCCAGGAACATTCGTCGCGAATTTCTCGTCGACGACGATCCGCCCGCGATTGTCCATTTTGACTCCCACATCCGCCAAACCGAGGCCTTCGGTGTTCGGAACGCGGCCAACAGCGACGAGCACCACGTCGCATTCCAAGGTCTCAGACTTGCCGCCGGCAGCCTGTTCCAGTGTGAGCTTCAGGCTCTTGCCCTTGCTGTCGATGCCGGTGACCTTGGTGCCGAGCTTGAAGGCGAGTCCCTGCTTGGTCAGCACGCGCTGAAGCTGCCTTGCCACCTCGGTATCGAGGCCGGGCGCCACGCGGTCGAGCATCTCGACCACGGTGACCTCGGAGCCGAGGCGCGACCACACCGAGCCGAGTTCGAGCCCGATATAGCCGGCGCCGATGACGACCAGCCGCTTCGGCACGTTCGGCAAAGACAGCGCTCCAGTCGACGAAACGATACGCTTCTCATCGATGGCAATGCCGGGGAGGGCAGCGACCTCGGAACCCGTGGCAATGGCGATGGCCTTTGCTTCGACCGGCTGCCTTTCACCGTTGATGAACGTGACTTCGACCTTGCCGGGCTCGAGGATACGCCCGCTTCCGTGGAAATGATCAATCTTGTGCTTGCGCAAGAGGAAGGCGACGCCGTCGACATTGCTCTTCACGCCGGCGTCCTTGAAGGCGAGCATGGCGTTAAGTTCAAGCTCCGGCTTTACCTTGATGCCCATGCCGGCGAATCCGTCGGCGGCTTCGGAGTAACGCTCGCTCGCGTGCAGCAAGGCCTTCGACGGGATACAGCCGACATTGAGGCAGGTCCCGCCATGGGTCGCGCGCTTCTCGACCACGGCGACCTTCATGCCGAGCTGTGCCGCGCGAATGGCGGCGACATAGCCGCCGGGACCCGTGCCGATGACGACGAGGTCGTAACTCATGACAATTCTGATTCTACCTACTGCTCGGGCGTGAGCGTCTCCTCGCCGTGTCCGCCAGCCCAAAGCCCCTTCAAGCTACCATCTTCGGCGAGGGCATAGACCACCGGCGTCGAGTTCCCCCAATTCACAGTCAGAAGATTGCCGTCAAGCGTACCGTCGCCGTCATATTCGGAGTCTCCAACCTTCCAACTCAGTTTGTAATCGTCCCCATCCTTGCTGATGGTGACGGTTCCTTCATACGCCTTTCCGTCGTCGCTGCGGCCCTCCACGCTGTACTCACCTTCAGGCGGCGAGGCGTCCTCATCGGCAGTTGCTACTGGTGTAAGCGTCTCGGTGGCCGATCCATCGGCCCACTCGCCGTCGAGCGCGCCGCCATCGCCGAAGCTGTAGATTACCGGGGTCTTATCGCCCCAGTTGATCACCAGCATCTTGCCGGCATAGTGCCCGCTGCCATGGAACTCGTCCTTGCCGATCCACCAGGTCAGGCGGAAATCGTCCTCGTCCTGATTGAGCGCCAGCATGCCAGTATACTTGCTGCCGCTCGGATTGGTGCCGCTCACGCGGTAGACTCCAGTGAGATTGGGTGCGGTCTCCGCCTCGGCCGGTTCTTCTGCCTGCTCCGTCTGCTCCTCTTGCTGCTCCTCCTGAGCCGCCTCGGCGCCCTCAGGACGAAACACGAAATCGCCGAAGAAGGTCGACGAGATCCAAGGGACTTGCTGGCCGTGAGTGTCCTGATAGACGCCCTTTGGCGTGCGCTTGAATGTATCCTCGATATCGAGATTGGGCGTGGCGATCGATTGCGAGAGATATTTGGTGTAGGGGCTGTTGTTGCCACTGCCGTCGAGCGCCACGGCGCCCGGCGATGTCGCGTAAGAGATGAATAAGCTGGCATTCGAGTCGATGCGCGACAGTCCGTGCGATCCGTTCGGATCGAACGGGTTGGTGCGGCAGGCATCGAGGATCACGATGTTGAGCCCATTATGCGCTTTTGCCATGGCATCGACGGTCTCGATCGCCTTCACCGAGCCGCTCTCGAGCTCTTCTGCTGAGGTCAGGCTCACCGGGATGAGATAGTTCTCGCCGTTGATCTGCGCGCCGGGTCCCGAGAAGTAGAACAGGCCGACGCCACCTTTGTCCTTCAGCTTCTCACTGAAGCTTTGAATGGCTTCCTCCATGGCGCCTTGGCCCGCATCGGTTGCGACGGTCACATCGAAACCTGCTTCTTCGAGCGCCTTGGCCATCGCCTCAGCATCATTCCGTGGGTTCTTAAGGGGCCCGAAAGAATAATCGGAATTGCCGATGACCAGAGCCTCGCGGGGCGGAATGGCCTGGGCTTGGGCCAGCGTCAGCGTGGCAAAAAGGGCGAAAACTCTGATGAAGATATGAAAGAGGCTCATGGCGGGTACTCGTTTGCCTGCGGAGGGCGCGAGAATGCCGCAAATCGGGGCTTTTAGTCCAATGAATGCGCAGAAACCGGTTAGTCGGTTGGCGCTCCATCAAGGTTAAAGGTCGAGCACCAGCCGCTTGGGATCCTCGATCGATTCCTTGACGTGGACGAGGAAGGTCACCGCCTCTTTGCCATCGACCAGGCGGTGATCGTAGGACAGCGCGAGATACATCATCGGCCGCGCCACGATCTGTCCGTCGCGCACCACCGCACGTTCCTCGATGCGGTGCATGCCGAGAATGCCTGACTGCGGCGCGTTCAGGATCGGCGTCGACAGCAGCGAGCCGTAGATGCCGCCATTGGAGATGGTGAACGTGCCGCCCTGCATCTCCTCGAGACTGAGCTTTCCGGTTCGAGCGCGGGCGCCGAAATCGGCGATCGCCGTCTCGATCTCGGCGAGGCTCATACGATCGGCGTCACGTAGCACCGGCACCACGAGACCGCGCTCGGTGCCGACGGCAACGCCGATGTGGTAGTAATTCTTGTAGACCATATCCTCGCCGTCGATCTCGGCATTCACCGCCGGGACGTCTTTGAGCGCCTGCACGCAAGCCTTCACGAAGAAGCCCATCAGCCCGAGCTTTATGCCGTGCTTCTTCTCGAAGGCGTCGCGATACTCTTTGCGAAGCTGCATCACCGCGCCCATGTCCACATCATTGAACGTGGTGAGCATGGCAGCGACGTCCTGCGCTTCCTTGAGGCGCTTGGCGATGGTCTGGCGGAGGCGCGTCATGCGCACGCGCTCTTCGCGTGAGGCATCGTCCTGGGGAACCGGCGGCCGCGGCGCGGGTGGCGCCTTGGGCTTTCGTTCCCGTGCGAGCAGGGCTTCGGCGGCTTTCGCCACGTCATGTTTCAGGATCTGACCGCGGCGGCCCGACCCCTTCACCTCGCTCGGCTTGAGACCGGATTCGACAAGTAATTTGCGCGCTGCCGGCGCAGGCGGCGTGTCGTCCGCGCTTACTTCTTCGCGCCTGACTGGTTCGCGCTCGAGCTTCTTTGCCTCGGCCGCGGCGGCCTTCGGCGTGCGCATGGCGGGCTCCTCGGCAACCGCAGAGGCTTCAGCGGCTGCGAGGCTCACGAGGCCTGGCGTTTCCGATTTAGACTTGGCGGGCTTCGCCTTGCCGTCACTCTCGCTTATGGCGCCGAGGAGAGCGCCAACCGCAACTGTCTCACCCTGCTTGACAGCAACCTCGGACAGGACGCCCGACGCGGGCGCTGGCACCTCGACTGTCACCTTGTCGGTCTCGAGCTCAACCAACGGCTCTGCCGCCGAAACGGCGTCTCCCGCCTGCTTGAACCATTGGCCGACCGTGGCCTCGACGATCGATTCTCCTAAATTCGGCACCCGGATCTCTGTCGCCATGGCGTGTCGCTTTGCCTAGCCCAACGCCTCGTCGAGAAATGCCTTGAGCTCGCGCACATGCTTGCTCATCAGCCCGGTCGCAGTCGCCGCCGAGGAAGGCCGGCCCGCATAACGGGGCCGTTTGTGCTTGGCATCGATATGCTCGAGCACCCAGGAGAGATTCGGCTCGATGAAGCTCCAAGCGCCCATGTTCCTCGGCTCCTCCTGGCACCAGATGATCTCGGCATCCTTGAAGCGCGAAAGCTCCTGAATCAGAGCGCGCGCTGGGAAGGGATAAAGCTGCTCCATCCTGAGCAGGTAGACGTCACTGATCCCGCGCTTCTCTCGCTCCTCATAGAGATCGTAATAAACCTTGCCGGAGCACAGCACCACTCGCTTGATATTCTCATCGGGAACGAGCTTGATCGCCTGGTTCGGCAGGAATTGCGCATCGTCCCACAAGAGGCGATGAAAAGTCGTGCCTCGTCCGAACTGTGCGAGACTCGATATGACGCGCTTGTGACGGAGCAGCGACTTCGGCGTCATCAGCACAAGGGGCTTGCGGAACTGGCGGTGAAGCTGCCGGCGCAGGACATGGAAATAATTCGCGGGCGTCGTGCAATTGGCGATCTGCCAATTGTCTTCGGCGCAGAGCTGGAGATAGCGCTCGAGCCGCGCCGACGAGTGCTCGGGACCCTGACCCTCATAGCCGTGCGGCAAGAGCAGCACGAGGCCTGACATGCGAAGCCATTTCCGCTCGCCCGAGGAGATGAATTGATCGATGACGACCTGCGCGCCGTTGGCGAAGTCGCCGAACTGCGCCTCCCACAACACCAGCGCGTTGGGCTCGGCGAGGCTGTAGCCATATTCGAAGCCGAGCACGGCCTCCTCGGAGAGGCTCGAGTTGATGACCTCGAATTCGGCTTGGTCCTTAGAGATGTGCTTCAGCGGCGTATATTTCTTCTCGTTCTCCTGATCCATCAGCACCGCGTGACGCTGCGAGAACGTTCCGCGCTCCGAATCCTGGCCTGACAGCCTGACGCGGAAACCTTCGACCAGTAGCGTGCCGAAGGCGAGCGACTCGGCTGTCGCCCAATCGATGCCCTGGCCATCCTCGATCATGCGGCGGCGGTTGGCGATGATGCGCGCCACCGTCTTGTGAGGATGAAAGCTCTTCGGAATGGTCGTCATCTTGCGGCCAACCTCGGTCAGGGACGCGAGATCGACTCCGGTCACGCCGCGGCGGGCGCCTTCCTCGGCATGGCCGATGCCGGACCATTTGCCGTCGAGCCAGTCGGCGCGGTTCGGCCGGTAGGAATCGCTTGCGCCGAATTCTTCCTCGAGATAGGCGCGGAATTCTGCCTGCATGCGATCGATCTCGGCGCGGCTGAACAGGCCCTCGTCGACCAGGCGCTTCGAATAAACTTCGACCACGCTCGGATGCTCGGCGATGCGCTGATACATCAGTGGCTGGGTGAAGGCCGGCTCGTCGGCTTCGTTATGCCCGTGGCGCCGATAGCAGAACATGTCGATGACGACGGGCTTCGAGAAGATCTGGCGAAACTCCGTCGCGATCTTCGTCACATGCACCACGGCCTCGGCGTCATCGCCGTTCACATGGAAGATCGGTGCGTCGATCATCTTGGCGACGTCGGAGGGGTAGGGCGAGGAGCGGGCAAAGCGCGGCGCCGTGGTGAAGCCGATCTGATTGTTGACGATGAAATGCAGCGACCCGCCGGTGCGGTGCCCGCGTAAGCCGGAGAGGCTCAAGCATTCAGCCACCACGCCCTGGCCAGCGAAAGCGGCATCACCGTGCAGCAGCAGCGGCAGCACTTCCTTGCGTTCTTTGTCCTGGTGCTGATCTTGCTTTGCCCTCACTTTGCCGAGCACGACCGGATCGACGATCTCAAGATGCGACGGGTTGGCGGTCAGCGAGAGATGCACGCGATTCTCGTCGAACTCCCGGTCCGAGGAGGCGCCCAAGTGATATTTGACGTCGCCAGAACCCTCGACATCGTCGGGGTGGGCGCTGCCCCCCTTGAACTCGTTGAAGATCGCCCGATACGGCTTGCCCATGACATTGGCGAGCACGTTGAGCCGGCCGCGATGCGGCATGCCGATGACGATTTCCTTGAGCCCGAGCTGCCCGCCGCGCTTGATCACCTGTTCGAGCGCCGGCACGAGGGATTCCCCGCCATCCAAGCCGAAACGCTTGGTGCCGGTGTATTTCACGTCAAGGAAGCGTTCGAAGATCTCCGCCTCGATTAGCTTCTTCAGGATCGCCTGCCGTCCCTTCTGGGTGAAGCTGACCTCGGAGCCTTCGACGCGATCCTGGATCCAGGCCCTCTGCTCGGGGTCGGAAATGTGCATGTACTCCGCGCCGATATGGCCGCAATAGGCGCGCTTCAGGATGCCGAGCACTTGACGAAGTGTGCCGAATTCGAGCCCAAGCGCTCCGCCGACATAGATCGGGCGGTCATAGTCGGCCTTGGTGAAGCCGTAGGTCTTGGGCTTGAGCTCGGGATGCTCGCGACGGGAGACGAGTTCGAGCGGGTCGAGGTGTGCCGCGAGGTGGCCGCGCGTGCGATAGGCGCGGATGAGCATACGCAGGCCCAACGTATCGCGCGCCGCAGCGACCGCCTGCTCCCCACTGATGGCGCCCGCGGGTGCCGCCGGCAGGACAGGGGCGCGGCCATTGGTGGGCGCCCATGATGGCCCGCTTGCCTCAGCGAGCACATTGCGGGGGTCGTCGTCGAGGCTTGCGAAAAACTCGCGCCACTCGGGATCGACCGATGGAGGATTTTCCTGATAGCGGGCGTAGAGTTCGGCGAGGTAAGTGGCGTTTGCGCCTTGCAGGAACGACGTGCGGGCAAACACATCGTTCAATTCATGTCGCGTCATTGGTCACCTGCCGGCCTTTGCGGGCTACCGGCGTGAAGGGCAAAAAAGGCGAGCTTTGGGCGCCCGCCTCAGCTTCCATGTAATACCCGTGCAAGGGTCGTTCCAAGGGCCGCGGGAGAGTTTGCCACCACAATCCCGGCGTCCTGCATTGCCTCAATTTTGTGCTTGGCGTTGCCCTTGCCGCCCGAGATCACGGCACCGGCATGCCCCATGCGGCGGCCCGGCGGGGCGCTCGATCCCGCGACAAAACCGACCACCGGCTTGTTGCTCCCGGCATTAGACAGAAACTCCGCCGCTTCCTCCTCGGCGCTGCCGCCGATCTCACCGATCATGATGATAGCCTCGGTCTCGTCGTCGCCGAGAAATAACTCAAGCGCGTCGACGAAGCTCGTGCCGTGCACCGGGTCGCCGCCGACGCCTACGACAGTCGACTGACCGAGCCCTGCCGCCGTGGTTTGCGCTACGGCCTCATAGCTCAGCGTACCCGAGCGCGAGACGATGCCGACCTTGCCGGGCTTGTGGATGTGACCCGGCATGATGCCGATCTTGCATTGGTTCGGCGTAATGACACCCGGGCAATTCGGGCCGATCAGCCGCGTATTCGATCCGCACAGCGCGCGCTTGACCTTGACCATGTCGAGCACCGGCACGCCTTCGGTGACGCAGACCACGATCCGCACGCCGGCGTCGATCGCCTCGAGAATCGCATCTCCGGCAAATGGCGGCGGAACGTAGACAGCGCTTGCATCGGCGCCGGTCGCGGCGATCGCCTCTTTCACTGTATCGAACACCGGAAGGCCGAGATGCTTGGCCCCGCCTTTGCCCGGCGTAACTCCGCCTACCATGCGCGTTCCGTAGGCGATCGCCTGCTCCGAGTGGAAGGTGCCTTGGGCACCGGTGAAGCCCTGGCAAATCACGCGCGTGTTCTTATCGACGAGAATGGACATCGGACAAATGATTATCCCTGCAAGTTTCAAGCCGCGGCTTTGACCGCTGCTACAACCTTTTTTGCGGCATCATCGAGGTCGTCAGCCGGAATGATGGCGAGCCCCGACTCCCGCAGCATCTTCTTGCCCAGCTCGACATTGGTGCCCTCGAGTCTGACCACGAGTGGCACCGTGATATGCATCTCGCGCGCCGCAGCGATGATGCCCTCGGCAATCGTATCGCAGCGCATGATGCCGCCGAAGATGTTGACCAGCACGCCCTTCACATGGGGATCCGAGAGAATGATCTTGAACGCCTCGGTTACCCGCTCCTTGCTCGCGCCGCCGCCGACATCGAGAAAGTTTGCGGGCTCGGCGCCGTGCAGCTTGATGATGTCCATGGTGGCCATGGCGAGCCCGGCGCCGTTGACCATGCAGCCGATCGACCCGTCGAGCTTCACGTAGGAAAGGCCAAGCCGCGAGGCTTCCACCTCGGCAGGGTCCTCCTCGCCGAGGTCGCGCAGCGCTGCGATGTCCTCATGGCGGAACAGAGCGTTGTCATCGAAGCCGATCTTGGCGTCGAGGCAGAGCAGATTGCCCTCCTTGGTCACCACCAGCGGATTGATCTCGACGAGGCTCGCATCCTTCTCGATGAAGAGCTTGTAAAGCGAGGCGATAAGCTTCTCGCATTGCTTGGCGAGAGGACCTTCGAGCTTCAGCGCTGAGGCGATGAAGCGGCCGTGGAAGGGCGAGAGGCCCGACGCCGGATCAACGGTGAGCGTTGCGATCTTTGCCGGCGTGTTGGCGGCGACCGCCTCGATGTCCACTCCGCCTTCGGTCGAGGCGACGAAGGCGACGCGTCCGGAGCCGCGATCGACCAGAAGCGAGAGGTAAAGCTCCCGCGCGATGGTCGTGTCCTTCACCACATAGACCCGCCGCACGAGCCTGCCCTTGGGTCCCGTCTGCGGCGTGACAAGCGGCTTACCGAGCATGCGGTCAGCTTCGGCATGCAGCTCTTGCAGCGTCTTCACGAGTTTGATGCCGCCACCCTTGCCACGTCCACCGGCATGGATCTGCGCCTTGACGACAAAGGTGTCCCCGCCAAGCTCGCGCGCAATTGCTGCCGCTTCTTGTGGCGTGTCGGCAACGCGGCCATCAGCAACCGGCGCGCCATAGTCCTTGAGCAGCGCCTTGGCCTGATATTCGTGGATATTCATGAGACGGGATCCTGCGGCCTACGGAAGCTGCGCTGCGGGAACTAAGCGACCGAAGCGAGGTTCGGCGCGATCCTCTGGCACAATTCCACAAGCGCCTTCACGGAGTTCACCGAATGCATGAAGGCATCTTTCTCGGCAGACGTGAGGTCGAGTTCGATGACGCGCTCCACGCCCTTGGCGCTGATGATGATTGGCACGCCGGCATAGATGCCCTTCACGCCATACTCCCCGTTCAAATAGGCGGCGCAGGGAAGGACGCGCTTCTGGTTCTTGAGATAGGACTCGGCCATTTCCAGCGCAGCGGCCGCCGGTGCGTAATATGCCGAGCCCGTCTTGAGTAGACCGACGATCTCGGCGCCGCCGTCGCGCGTGCGCTGAACGATGTCGTCCAGCCGCTTCTGCGTAATCCAGCGCATCTTGACGAGATCTGTAAGCGGGATGCCTGCAACGGATGAGTAGCGGATGAGTGGGACCATGGTGTCGCCGTGGCCGCCGAGCACCATTGTAGCGATATCTTCGGGACTTACGTCGAACTCCTGGGAGAGGAAATAACGGAACCGCGCCGAGTCGAGCACGCCCGCCATGCCGACCACCTTGTTGCGCGGCAGGCCGCTCGTCTTCTGCAGAGCCCATACCATGGCGTCGAGCGGGTTGGTAACGCAGATGACGAAGGTTTCCGGCGCATATTTGCGCAAGCCCGCGCCAACCTGCTCCATTACCTTGAGGTTGATCTCGAGAAGGTCGTCGCGGCTCATTCCGGGCTTGCGCGGAACCCCGGCGGTAACGATCACCACGTCGGAATCCTTGAGCTCGGCATATTCGTTGGTGCCCTTTAACTTCGGGACATAGCCCTCGACCGGGGCGGACTGGGAAAGGTCGAGCGCCTTGCCTTGGGGGACGCCGTCTACCACGTCGAACAGCACGATCTCGCCAAGCTCCTTGATCGCTGCAAGGTGGGCGAGCGTGCCGCCGATCTGACCCGCGCCGACGAGCGCAATACGATTACGCGCCATAAAAACCCCCTTGAGCTGTGGCGTGAAGCTGGCCGAGAGGCCAACCGGTGAGCTTGGTTACTGGCAATTCCCTTGCCGCGCAAGCTGACCGCCTCACCGAGATAGACCGCCATGGGGTGATCGGATAGCCTGCCCGAAGGGGAAACGAGGCGCGCCATGGCAACAGACCCCTCGGTCAACGCCAAAGAGCCGATTGGACCTGGTCAAGAGGCGAACGAAGCCGAGATGACTCCGCTGGTCGTCTGGGCGGCGCGGCTCAGCCTCTATTTCCTCGCTCAAGGCGGAATCCTGCTCCTGTCCTACGCCTATTACGGCTTCAACACCGACCCCAACAGCTTCGCCCTCGGTTTCAGGCTCGATCCGATCCACGCCACCGTGCATTTCGTGTGGGGTCTGGTCGGCACCTATATCGGCTTCTTCCAGCCGCGCTATGCCACGGCCTTCGTGCTGTCCTTTGCCGTGTTCTACACGGTCATGGCTGTGCTCGGGACGTTCACGCCCTACCATTTCGGCATGATGCTGGATAACCGAGTGAACCTGTTTCATTGGTTCCTGGTCCCGCCGGCTTGGGCCATCGGACTGTACGGGCTATGGCGCGACCGCCATCCGGACTGATCGCGTCGCCGGCCGCGGCCTTCGGCTGGCTTGTGGCGACCTATTCCCGCGCCGTCGCCAGAACTGCCTTCGTCCAGATGCTCCCCGAAACTCCTCTCACGCAGGGTCCGACGGTGTGGATTTGTTGGCACGAGTGCAATCTCATCGCCCTCGCGCATCACCGTGATGTATCGAGCCGGCCCGCCATGGCCTTTGTACCTCCCGGTATCAAAGGCAGCGCCATGACCACCTGGCTTGCCGGCCTTGGCATAACGGCGGTGCCGCTCGCGTCCGACGCCAGGCGCGGCTTGGGGTTGCGGCAGATGGAGGCGGCGCTCGCATCCGGCAAGGACGTGCTGATCGCCGTCGACGGCCCCAACGGACCGCGCCACAGGATCGCGCCCGGCGCTATGTGGCTCGCCCGCGCTACTAACGTCGAGATAAGGCCGGCAGGCTGCTGGGCTTCCCCTGCGCTCAGGCTACCGCGCTGGGACCGGCTGATGGTGCCGCTTCCACGCGCGCGCATCGCCATTGCGCTCGGCGCGGCTTTGCCCAGGCAGAGATCAGCTGACGCGATCACACAGCTTGCGTCGACATTGCACCACTTGAGTGAGCGGGCACGCACAGCGGCTAGCGCGAGGCCTAGGCTCGCGCCAAAGGAGGCAGTCCCATGGAGATGAGACTGCCAGGCTGGGTGCGCGCAATTATTGCCATCTCGGCGCTGATGCAGCTCGGCTTCGGCATTGCACTCCTCCTGCATCCTGCTCGGGTCAGCGAACTCTGGCCGTGGACTCTGCCGCCGCTTACCGCACGTCTCCTCGGCGCGAGCACGCTTGTCTCGATCCCGCTTGCGTTTCTTTCGATCGCCATCAACCGCTACCGCATGGCGATGATCCCATTCGTGATGATGCTCACCTATCGCGTGCTTCAACTCATCGCCGGTTTCATTCATATCGACCGCTTCACTGCGAACTCGACGCTCACGCTCAACTATTTCGCCGGCGGCTTGGCAATGCTCGTGGTGTTCGCCTACCCGCTCATCGCTGCGAGCCGAGGCCGGTTGCCCCAGGTTTTCGCAGGGGCGCCGTTCGCCGCACCGATGCCGTGGCGACCTCATGCTTCGTTGCGCGATGTGCTCGCCTTCCTCGCCGGAGCGCTCATTGTGCTCGGCCTCGCCTTTCTCGTTCTCGGCGGGAACGCCAAGGCGTTGTGGTTCGATGATAAGGGCATGACACCGCTCACCGCCCGCCTGTTCGCCTCGCCGCTGATCGGCCTCGGCCTTGGTATGGCGCTCGTGTCGCGCGCCGCTGACTGGCGCGAAATCATGATCCCCGCCGTGGGCATGGTGACGATTGGCGTTCTCGCCACGCTTGCCCTGGTATTGAGCCGAGCGGATTTCGCGCCGCAAAGCCCGCTCGCCTGGGTCGTTGCCGCGCTTCCCGCGATCCTGCTCGCGATCGGGCTTGCTTTGCTTTGGTCGAGGCCATCGCCATCGCCTGGTGCGCATTCGAGTGCTCAAGCGATGCGCATGCGCAAGGCCGCATAGCTCATTGCTGCGGGGCAGGGACCTCGGTCACCAGCGGCTTATCCTTCGGCTTGATACGCACCACGAATAGCTTCACCGGAACATCACCCAGATTCATGCCGTGATGCACGACATTGGGCTCGACGTAGTCGGCCTCGCCGGCGTGAAGCACCTTGGGCTGCTCGCCGGCCCGCTGGAAGGTGAAGCTGCCTTCGATGACATAAGCAATCTCGTCGGCATCGGGGTGAATATGCCAAGGTAGCACGGCGCCCGGCGCAAAGGTGTAGCTTTGCGCATTCACCTCCTTGGTTGGATCGCCGGCGAGTGGCTTGACGAAGAGCTGTTGCGACTGAACCTTGTCGCCCTCAGGCTCGCGCGCAAGCACCAGGCCTGAACCTGCCGCCGCTGCAAGCAGCAGAAGAACTATCACAGCGCTCTTCATCCGCATCGCGTCACCTCGCCTCCTGATATCGTCCGCGCACGCATTTTCTGGCCTATAGTGGGAAGCGCGGTACAAGCCAGGAGGGTCTCATGAACGGACAGGTCGTCAACTATCGCGTCGAAGGCGCCAAATACGGCATCAGCTTCGGCACGGCGCTCGCCATCGCGATCTCCTACACCAACAACCATTCGGTGTTGTGGGCGATCATCCACGGCTTCTTCAGCTGGCTTTATGTGATCTATTACGTCCTGTTCAAATAGGACGCGGCGCGATGTCCTTGGGTCGCCAAAGCCAAGTGCAACTCGCCGGGACTGTGCGTTAGCAGCAAATCGCGCTAGATTTGCCGCGCGCTGCTTTGGAGTCATTCTAAGGTCGCGCGTATGTTCCAACTGCTACCCCAAATAATTCCAAGGAGCGCACATCACATGACGATGATGATGAGAAGTTTGCTACACAAGGGGTCGGTCGCCCTCTGCGCTGTCGCCGTATTGGCCATGATGAGCGGCAGCGCATCCGCCCGCTGGCATGGCTGCTGGGGATGCGGAGCCTTCGTGGCTGGCGCCATCGCCGGTGCCGCAATCGCCGCCCCTTACAATCCGCCGCGCTATTACTACAGCGCCCCCGTGGTCGCTCCGCCGGTCGTGGTGACGCCTGCTCCGGCTCCCGTTGTCGTAGCACCGGCTTACCCGGTGTGCCCGGCCTATGGTCCGATGCCCTATTACTGCCGCTGACGGGTCCGCGGTTTCCAACTCACCTTCATCCGAAATCCCCAACCGATTGGCGCAAATCGCGCCAGAGGAGTGACCATGACTATTGTTTACAGAGTGCTCGCGGTTGCCGCCATTTGCCTTGCGGCAAGCTTGTCGGCGCAAGCCGAGGAAGGCGACAAGTCCGGAGCCCAATCCGCGCCGATCCCGACCTTGCATTGCGAGTTCAAGAGCGTGAATGCCTGCTCGCCCGACGGCGGCTGTAAGGAAGGCAAGGACCTCGCTGGACTGCCCTTGCCGATCAAGGTGACCGTCGATTTCGAGAACACGGTGGTCGCGGCGGTAGATGACACTGGCTACGCCCGCACCGACAATTTCGATTCGGCGGCCAATTCCGCCGACCAGCTGGTGGTGCATGGCATCGACGGCCCATTCAGCTGGCAGATGGCCATCCACGATGCGAGTCCCGCCGCGTCGATCACCTTCGCCTCGGCCGATAGCGTGATTACCGGGTTCGGCACCTGCACCAACAAATAGGCTTTGTCTTCGGCCATTGTTGAAGGGGATGCGCGCTGGGATTCGCGCATCCCCGATTGCCATTCTCACCCCCCTGTTTTGGGGCTACACTCCACCTTCATAAAGCTCGTGGGGCGTGGAGGGATCATCAGTTGCTTAGAGTGCGTCGGGTTTGTCTCTACGCCGCCTGCGCGATTGCACTCGCAGCGGCTGCCGCGGCGCAAGCCGCCCAGTATGAAAATCCTCCGGTCTTTTCCGCGAGCCAGCTGCTTCCCGCCAATCTCCTTCACAGCCCCAACTACAGCATCGCCGACCGGGTCCCGATCGAGAACTTCCAGGGCGTCTTCAGCGTCAACACCAAATGGGGTCCGTTCGTCGTCAAGGGCTCGGATCTCATGCGCGTGCGGACGCGTGAGATCGCCGCGACCGTCGAGCTCGAGAAGATCGGCGGCGCCGAGACGGTTGTGAACCAGGCCGGAGCCACCGCGCTGAGACCGCTCGGCACGGCCAAGGACCTCGTCACCGCACCCGGCAAGACGATCGGCGATACGTTCAAGGGCGTCGGCGCGATATGGGGTGAGGCGAAGGCTTCGATGTCGGCGACCGACCCGCACAAAGACAGCGTGCTCGCCTCGGTGACCGGAGGCGCCACCGCGCGGCGCAAGCTCGCCTTCAATTTGGGCGTCGATCCCAACACCAGCTTCCCTCCGCTCAGCGACGAGCTCACCCGCGTCGCCACGGCAAGTGCCGTGGGCGAAACCGGCGCCAATGTCGGGCTCGCCTTCGTCACCGGCGGCGCTGGCATCGCCATCAGTGTCGGCGGCACGAGCCAACAGCTCCGCACCATGCTCCGCGATAAGACAGCTGCGGCGCTCGAGGCAGAGGGCCGCGTTGCGCTCGCCGCCATGGGCGTGTCCGAGGGCACTGCCGATGCTTTCTATGCGACCCCCAATCTCTCGCCCACAGACAAGGCAGTCATCGTCGAGGCGCTGAAGAGTCTCGGCACGGCGAGCGGGCGTGAGATCTTCGTCGCAGGCGCAGCCAAAGCGCAGTCGATCGAGATGGGCTTCTTCTACCGGCGGCAGGCGGTGCTGATCGCCGGTTTCGACAAGAAGGTCGCGCCGGTGCACGCGTTCGTCACCATGGGAGCGGCTCCCATGCTGCAAACCGGCAAGGGCACGGTGAGCATCCTGCCGGTGGATTATCTCTATTGGAGCCCGCCGCTCGAAGGACTCGTGTCGGGCGCACGCGGCGGCCAGATGTGGATCACGGGGCAAGCGAGTCCACTCGCGAAATCTCAACTCGCCTCGCGCGGCTGGACGATCGTCGCGAAGGCCGGCGGACAACTCAGCCCGCAATAGCCCCAGGCCGAAGCTACTTCATGATACCGATGCCGGGCCCGTTGGTGTGGTAGCCCGGCGCGATATCGGTGCGATAGTGCGGGCCGATATAGTAACCTTGCCGCGCAACGCGCGCTTTCGGCGCGATGCGCACGCCGCGGCCAGGCGGTCCGAACCAGAACCACGCGGCCGGGTTCTGCCTGTAGATCTTGTATCTCACGTAGTCCTGAGCGACCGCCGGCGGTGACGCGAGCGCCGCCGCTGCAATCAGCCCGAGCCCCACAGCAAGACTTCTGACGATGCCTCTCATCGTGCCACCCCTCAGAGCGGCGTGACGAACCACGGGAGGGTGCATTCGCCTCCTACCGTATAAGGCACGCGCCACGTGCGCGGCGGCTCGTCAGCCGCGTTTGGCCGAGACCGCTTGCGGTCGACCTTCTCGAGCCGCTTGGT
>JBKPSQ010000162.1:0-5110 GCA_046735075.1 Pseudomonadota bacterium | reverse complement strand
TTTCCGAACTGCTCGGCGCCGATGGCCAGCAGATGCGGAAGCGCATGCTGACAAGGCTCGGGCCAGAGGCCGCAGAGGCAATCGACGAATTTCTCGATCTCGCGCTCGCCTACGACCGCGACGCGGCACCGTCGCTGCAGGGCTTTATCGACAAGCTGCGCACTGACGACATCGAGATCAAGCGCGACATGGAGCAGGACCGCGACGAGGTGCGAATCATGACCGTGCATGGCGCCAAAGGCTTGCAGGCGCCGATCGTGTTCCTGCCCGACACCTGCATCTTGCCGCGGCCGCAAGGCCCTCGGCTCTTTCCTATGCCGCGCCCTGGCGCATGCCCCGGCGAGGTCGAGCATCTCCTCTGGCCTCCGGCCGGCCACTCCGATCTTGCCGCGCTGTCCAATGCCAAGACCCGCCTCCAGCAAGCGGAGCGCGAGGAATATCACCGCCTGCTCTATGTGGCGATGACCCGCGCGCGCGACCGGCTCTACATCTGCGGCTGGCAAGGGCAAAGGAACAAGCCCGAAAACGAATGCTGGTACGAACTCATCAAGGACGGGCTTGCCGGTCATCTCATCGAGATTGCCAGCGCTGACGGCACGCGAGTGCGCAGGATGGAGAACACTCAGGCAAAAGCGGTGCCGACGGCTGAGACAGAGAAAGAGAAGCAGGAAGCCGCAGCTCTGCCTGACTGGGCCTTGACACCAGCCAAGCCTGAGCGCGCGCGCCGGAAGCTCGCGCCGTCACGGCTTGCGCTTGGGCCCGATGGCCTCCCGCAAAGCGGCGCCGGCGAGCAGCCCCCGCTTGGCCCGAGGGCTCTCAGTGAAGGTGGCCGCTACGCCCGCGGCTTACTCGTCCATGGCCTCTTGCAGCATCTGCCGGAGGTGCCTCCTGAGGGGCAAGAACGGTCCGCACGCGCCTTCGTCGCGGCGCGTGGCGCGAACCTTGACCAGAAGCTGAAGGACGAGATCGTCGCCGAGACGCTAGCGATCGTACGCAACCCGTCCTTCGCGCCGCTGTTCCAACCAGGAAGCCTTGCCGAGGTGCCGGTCGCGGCGAAGATCGGCGAAGGCGACACCGGCTACGAGGTCAAAGGCCAGATCGACCGGCTCGCCGTGCTCGAAGGCGAGCTTCTCATCCTCGATTACAAGACGAACCGGCCTGCGCCCTTGCGGCTCGACGAGGTAGCGCCGGCCTACATCAACCAGCTCGCCGCCTACCGTCTCGCTCTCAGCAAGCTGTTTCCGGGCCGTGCGATTCGCGCAGCGCTGCTATGGACTGACGGCCCGCGGCTGATGGAAATCCCATCAACTTCGCTTGATGCCGCGGAATGCGGCCTCTTGGCGAGCTGCAGCCAGCCTTGACGGTTTTGGGGTGCATACCTAGTTTCGGGTGCTGGATTCAAAAACCGGTCGATTCGTAGGCGCGCCGGCGATTGGGAGAGGTAAATGGCAACTGAAAAGGTTTCCGACGACACCTTCGAGACCGAGGTGCTCAAGTCTTCAACACCGGTGCTCGTCGATTTCTGGGCCGAGTGGTGCGGCCCATGCCGGCAGATCGCGCCTGCGCTCGAGGAGATCGCCAAGGAGCTCGATGGCAAGGTGAGCATCAAGAAGCTCAACATTGACGAGAACCCGCGCACGCCGGGAACCTATAATGTGCGGGCCATCCCCACGCTGATCCTGTTCAAGAATGGCGAGGTCGCCGGGACCCTTCGCGGCGCCTACCCGAAGAACCATCTCGCCGCCTGGATCAACGGCACCGTGGGCGCTGCTTAGTCCTTCCTTCCTTCCGCTTGTCATTGCCCGGCTTGGCCGGGCAATCCAGTAAACGCAGGCCTGAGTAAGCAACGGCAGGCGGTGGTTATTGGATTCCCGCTTACGCGGGAATGACAGATTGAGCTCTCAGCCGTGCAACTTGAGCACGTGGCCGGCGAGATAAAGCGAGCCACAGATCAACACGCGACCAGGTCCATCTAGGGATGTCTGTGATTGCAGCAGCGCATCAGGCACACTGGTTGCCGCCACGACGACAAAGCCCTCAGCGCGCACGATGTCGGCAAGAGCCTCCGCGCTGAAGGCGTTGGGCTCCTCGCGAATCGGCACGGTATAGACGCGCTCGACCAAGCCCTTGAACGGCGCGATGAAGGCATGCGCGTCCTTCGACTCCATCATGCCGAACACGAGATGCACCGGGCGTGGAACCCGCTCGTCGAGCTCCGCCAGTGCATGCGCCATGACCTGACCCCCGGCGGCATTATGTCCGCCGTCGAGCCAAATCTCGGTGCCCTCGGTCACATAGTCGTGGAGCCCGCCCATCGCGAGCCGCTCGAGCCGCGCCGGCCATTCGGCATGCGTCAGCCCATGCTCAACCGCACGCGTGGTGAGCGCGTCGCCGAACAAGATGCTCGCGCCGGCGATGGCAGCTCCGGCGTTATCGATTTGATGGCGCCCATTGAGACGCGGCAGCGGCAGATCCAACAGCCGTGACGGCGTCTGAAAAATCAGGCGCCCGTGCTGCTCGTACATATCGAAGTCGCGGCCGGCGACGTGGAGCGGCGCGCCGAGCGTTTCCGCTCTCCGCTGGATCACCTCGAAAGCCTGTTGCACCTGGCGGCCCACGACGCATGGCACGCCAGGCTTCAGAATGCCGGCCTTCTCACCGGCGATGGCCGCGATGGTGTCGCCGAGGAAGGAGACATGGTCGATCGAGATCGGTGTGATCGCGGTAAGCAGAGGCTTGTCCACGACATTGGTGGCATCGAGCCGCCCGCCCAATCCCGTTTCGAGCAGAAGCAAATCGGCAGGCACCTCCGAAAAGGCAATGAAGGCGGCAGCCGTGGTGATCTCGAAGAGCGTGATCAGTTCCCCGCCATTGGCGGCTTCGGCGCGCGCAAGACAATCGACGAGAAAATCCTCGGCGATGGGCGCTGAGCCATGCGGCCCGGCCAGCACGATGCGCTCGTGGAAATTGACGAGATGCGGCGAGGTATAGACATGCACGCCCTTGCCGAGCGCCTCGGCGATGGCGCGGGTAAAGGCAAGATAGGAGCCCTTGCCATTGGTGCCGGCGGCGTGCACGACGGGCGGCAAACGCCGCTCGGGATGGCCGAGCGCCGCAAGCAGGCGCTCGATGCGCCCGAGCGACAGGTCAATAGACTGCGGATGCAGCATCTTCAGCCGCTCGAGCAATGTCTCGCTCGATGCGGGCCGAAGCCGGGCCTCAGCGCGCCCGAGGTTGTGCGGTAATGTGGTCAAGTCCCCCGCGCTTTCAGTTCGTTTGCGGTTGATTGGGATTGCGGCTGACACCGGCGTCGCCGGACAAGTCCTCGTCCTCGTCGCGATCGTGGCCGACAACCCTGTCGAGGCCGTTTCCACTCAGCGCGATGCTCGACAGCGGCGCTTTCAGCGCCACCTTGCCGTCAATCTTGTCCGAAACGGCGATGTCGAGGCCCGGACGGCGGCGCGTGAGCAGATTGCAGATGCGGGCGAGCGTCCCACGCAGCGCATGGCGATGCACGACCATGTCGACCATGCCGTGATCGTAGAGATATTCGGCGCGCTGGAAGCCGTTGGGAAGCTGCTCGCGAATGGTCTGCTCGATGACGCGGGGGCCGGCAAAGCCAATCAACGCGCCTGGCTCGGCAATCTGGATGTCGCCGAGCATGGCATAGGAGGCGGTGACACCGCCGGTGGTTGGGTGAGTCAGCACTACGATGTAAGGAAGCTTCGCTTCGCGCAGCTCCTGCACCGCCACGGTGGTGCGCGGCATTTGCATCAGCGAGAGAATACCTTCCTGCATGCGCGCGCCGCCGGAGGCTGCAAACAGGATGAATGGCGTCTCGCGTCGCACTGCCGTTCGCATTGCGGCAATCACCGCTTCACCAGCCGCAGTGCCGAGCGATCCGCCGAGGAAGTCGAAATCCTGAACCGCGGCGACGATGCGCTGGCCTTCCAACCGACCAACGCCAGCAAGCACCGCATCTGACATACCGGTCTTGCCGCGGGCGTCTTTCAGCCTATCGGTATAGCGGCGCTCATCCCGGAACTTGAGCGGATCAACCGGAACTTCCGGCAACGCCAAGGTCTCATATTCGGCGCTGTCGAACAGAGCCTTGAGGCGGGCCGCGGCGCCCATGCGCATATGGTAGTTCGAGCCAGGAACCACGAACTGGTTGGCTTCAAGGTCCTTGTAATAGATCATCTGCCCCGTCTCGGGGCATTTCACCCAAAGATTGTCCGGCATCTCCTTCTTGCGAAGGATGCTGCGAATCTTCGGTCTGACGACGCTATTGATCCAATTCACGGCTCTACAAGACTCTCAAAGATGCAAATCGCGTAAACAACAAAACCTAGAGCGCCACCGCTTCGGCCGGGTGACGCAGCGCTGCGGCAAGACGCTCGACGAGACCGAGCACTTGCGGTTTGGTCGCGCGCGTCGCCTTTCCCTTGTCATCGAGGCTTTGCGCGATCGAGGCGACGAGAGCGGAGCCTACCACCACGCCTTCAGCCACGCTTGCGATAGCGCTTACTTGCGCTTCGCTCTTCACGCCGAAGCCGACCGCAATCGGCAAATCGGTATGCGCCTTGATGCGGCCGACATGACCTTTGACATCTGCCAGATCCGGCGCCTTCGTTCCGGTGATGCCGGCGATCGAGACGTAGTAGACGAAGCCCGACGTATTGGCGAGCACCGCCGGCAGTCGCTTAGCGTCCGTGGTCGGCGTCGCCAACCGAATGAAGTTGAGGCCTGCCGCAGCGGCCTGTGGCCTAAGCTCGGCATCTTCCTCTGGCGGCATGTCGACCACGATCAATCCGTCCGCTCCTGCCTTCACTGCGTCCTCGATGAAGCGATCCACCGGATAGACGTATATGGGGTTGTAATAGCCCATTAGCACTAGCGGCGTGAGGTTATCGCCGGCACGAAAGTCCCTAACCATGGCAAGCGTCTTTTTCATGGTCTGCCCGGCCTTTAGCGCCCGCTGGGACGAGGCTTGGATGGCAGGACCATCGGCCATGGGATCCGAAAATGGCATGCCGAGCTCGATGATGTCGGCGCTGGCAGAAGGCAGGCCCTGTCTCTTATACACATCTCCGAGCCCACGAGACTTCAA
>JBKPSQ010000161.1:0-24823 GCA_046735075.1 Pseudomonadota bacterium | reverse complement strand
TCTTCTTCCGCCGCAATACGGGCCGCGACCCGCTGGGCGGCGGTTTGTGGCTCGGTCTCGACAACGCTGAGGCGCGCCATCAGAAGTAACCCTCCTGCTTCTTTTTCTCCATCGAGCCTGACTGGTCGTGATCTATGACGCGGCCCTGACGCTCGGAATAGCGGGTCTCGACCAGTTCCTCGATGATCTCAGGAACCGTGGCGGCATTCGACTTGATCGCCCCGGTCAGCGGGTAACATCCGAGCGTGCGGAACCTCACGCGCATCATTTCTGGCTTCTCGCCAGGATCGATCGGCAACCGCTCATCGTCGACCATGATCAGCATGCCGTTCCGTTCGACGATTGGCCGTTCGGCCGCGAAATAGAGCGGCACGACGGGAATGTCCTCGAGATAAATGTAGGTCCATACGTCGAGCTCGGTCCAATTGGACAGCGGGAACACACGCATGCTCTCGCCAGGCCTGACCTTGGTATTGGCGAGGTGCCAGAGCTCGGGCCGTTGCCGTTTAGGGTCCCAATTGTGCGAGACGTTGCGGAACGAGAATACCCGCTCTTTCGCACGCGACTTTTCCTCGTCGCGGCGCGCCCCGCCGAAGGCTGCATCGAATCCGTGGCTCGTCAGTGTCTGCTTCAGCGCCTCGGTCTTCATGATGTCGGTGTAGAGCGCGCTGCCATGGGTGATGGGCGAGATACCGTCCTTCACGCCCTGCTCATTGGTATGAACAATAAGGTCGAGCCCGAGCCTCCGTGCCTCCTTGTCGCGGAAGGCGATCATCTCGCGAAACTTCCAGGTGGTATCGACGTGCAACAAGGGAAATGGCGGCTTGGCCGGATAAAAGGCCTTGAGCGCGAGATGCAGCATCACTGATGAGTCTTTGCCGATGGAATAGAGCATCACCGGATTGCGGAATTCGGCCGCGACTTCGCGCATGATGTGAATGCTCTCGGCCTCGAGCTGGCGGAGATAACTGGAGAGGCGCTGCTTCATGGTTTTGCTCCGGCGCTCCTCTCCTCGGCTGCGGGCTCCTGCTCATGAGCATGATCGCCACGCCCCTTGCCGTTCTTGGCCTTTGCCGCCTGCGCAGTTTTGCGCTCCTCGTTGAAGTAACGATAGGCGGAGACCGGAATCATGGCGAGATAGGTCAACGAGCCAACGGCGAGTGTGAGCGAGGGATAGGTGAGAAGAAGCGCCATGAACAAAGCCGCTGCCACGAACACCGGCGGCACATATTCGCGTGCAATCTTCTGGCCGATGAGCTTACCCGAGAAGGTTGGCACCCTGCTGACCATGAGGAGTGCGATGCCGAGCGTATAGAAAAAGACGAGTGGCGTAAGGCGCGGCAGATGTAGCCCGAGATCCTGGGCGTAGATCGGAAGCAAAAGGATGATGGCTCCGGCCGGCGCCGGCACGCCGACGAAATAGTTGCTCTTCCACGCGGGCAAATCGGTGCGGTCGAGCGCCACATTGAAGCGCGCAAGCCTGAGCGCCGAGCACACGGCAAATACCAGCACGGCGATCCAGCCGAGGCTGTGCAGGTCCTCAAGCGCCCAGTTGAACATGATAATAGCGGGGGCTACGCCGAAGTTCACGAAGTCCGCGAGGCTGTCGAGTTCCGCGCCAAACCGCGAAGATGCCTTGAGTAGGCGTGCGACGCGTCCATCGATGCCATCGAGGAACGCAGCGAATACGAGCGCCGCCACCGCGAGATCCCAGCGCGACTCGATGCCCATGCGGATGGCAGTGAGGCCGGCGCAGAGTCCGACAAGCGTAAAGATGTTGGGGATGAGCACCCTGACCGGTACTTGGCCGCGGGCAAAGACGAGCTGCCGGCGTTTCCGTTCGTCGCGTTCCGGATCGAAGGGTGGAAACATACGCCCGCTAGCCCCTGATCAACTCTGACTTCGCTACGATCTCGGACTGCTGCACGGCCCCGGCAGTTGCAAGCTTCGCGAGAACCGTCTCTCCGCCAATTGCGGTCTGACCTGAAGCAACCAGGACGGAAGCATCGGCCGGGAGATAGACATCGACACGGCTCCCGAAGCGGATCAGCCCGATGCGCTCGCCTCTTGCCACGCTAGCCCCCTCCTCCACGAAAGTCACGATCCGCCTTGCAATCAGCCCGGCAATCAGCATCACGCCGATTTTCTCGCCGGTCTCCGTCTCAATGACAAGGGCTCGCCGCTCATTGTCTTCGCTCGCCTTGTCGAGCTCGGCATTGAGGAAGGCTCCCGGCACGTAGTGGCTTTTCGTGATGCGTCCCGCGACCGGGGCGCGAACGATATGAACGTCGAAAATTGACAGGAATACGGAGATGCGCGTCCGCCGTTCTCCGCCGAATTGAAGCTCACGCGGCGCGGCTACTTCGGCCACGCCAGCGATCTTGCCGTCGGCCGCGCTCACGACGAGACCTTTACGCGAAGGCGTCACTCGGTCAGGGTCGCGGAAGAAATAGGTGCACCAGGCGGTGGCAATGGCGGCGAGCCAACCCAGTGGCGGAGCAAGAAGGAAGAGAACAAGCGTCGCAAGCGCCGCCGCGAGCACAAACTTGTAACCGTCCCGGTGGATGGGAACGAATGCGTTGGTGATGCTGTCGAGGACGCTGTGACCGTTGCTCATGCGGGCTCGTTACTTAGGTCGAGGCAAGGGCTTCGTCTTCGAGGCGCTCTGCCGCACGTGATGGCGGCAGTTCGTCCTCCTCGAGAGCCTGGGCGAGACGCTCGCGTGCCTCGTCGGCCTCGCGCTGACGCGCCCACAGGCTGGCATAGAGGCCGCCCTTAGCCAGAAGCTCAAGGTGCGTGCCCTGCTCGACGATCTCGCCATGATCGAGCACGATAATGTTGTCGGCAGCGACCACGGTCGAAAGCCTATGCGCAATGACCAGGCTGGTGCGGTTCTGCGCCACGCGCTCTAGCGCATCCTGAATTTCCTTCTCGGTATGAGAGTCGAGCGCAGAGGTCGCCTCGTCGAGCATCAGGATCGGCGGGGATTTGAGGATGGTACGCGCGATCGCCACGCGCTGCTTCTCGCCGCCCGAGAGCTTAAGCCCCCGCTCCCCCACCAGCGCGTCATAACCTTGTGGTAGCGTCACAATGAACTCGTGAATTTGTGCGAGCCGCGCCGCCTCGCGCACCTCGGCGGGACTCGCGTCGGGCTTGCCGTAGCGGATGTTGTACTCGATCGTGTCGTTGAACAGCACGGTGTCCTGCGGGACCATGCCGATGGCCGACCTCAGCGAGGCCTGCGTCACGTCCTTGATGTTCTGGCCGTCGATTAGCACCTTCCCGCGCGAAATCTCATAGAAGCGGAACAGGATACGCGAAATGGTGGACTTGCCAGCGCCTGACGGACCAACGATGGCCACCATCTTTCCTGCTGGGACCTCGAAGCTCACATTTTTGAGGATCGGCCGCTCGGGGTCGTAGGCGAAGGAGACGTTCTCGAATTTGATTTCGCCCTTCCGCACGCGCAGCGGCTTGGCGCCCGGCCGATCCACGATCTCGGCAGGCTCGTGCAGCAGCGCGAACATAGTCTCGATGTCGATCAACCCTTGTTTGATCTCGCGATAGACCATGCCCATGAAATTCAATGGGATGTAGAGCTGCATCAGGATCGTGTTGATCATGACGAACTCGCCGATGGTGAGCGCGCCACGCGTCACGTCGCGCGCCGCGAGCAGCATGCAGATCACGGTGCCAATCGTGAAGATGATGGCTTGGCCCGTGTTGAGCACACCGAGCGAAGTGTAGGTGCGGATCGCGGCCTTCACGTAGCGCGCCATCGAGGCATCGAAGCGTTTTGTCTCCAGCTCTTCGTTACCGAAATACTTGACTGTCTCATAATTGAGCAGGCTGTCGACCGCCTTGGAATGCGCTTCGGTATCCGAATCATTCATATCGCGGCGAATGGCGATACGCCGCTCGCTGGCCGCGAAGGTGAACCACACATAGAAAAGCACTGTCGCCAGCACGACCACCACGTAGATCCAACCGAAATAATAGGCGACGAGACCGGAGATCATGAGAAGCTCGACGGCGGTCGGAATCGAGTTCAACACCGCCATGCGCGCGATGGTGTCGACTCCATTCACGCCACGCTCTATGACGCGGCTCAAGCCTCCGGTGCGGCGCTCAAGATGGAAGCGCAGCGAAAGTTGATGCAGATGGCGGAAGGTCTTGATGGCGAGTTCGCGGACCGCATGCTGGGCGACCACGGTAAACCAGATGTCGCGAAATTGCGCGAACAGCACCATCAAAACGCGGCCAACGCCATACGCAATGATGAGCATCGCCGGGACCAGTGCCAGCCCTATCCACGATACCTCCGCGACACCGGTTCCACTCGCATGGCCGGTGAGCCAGTCAACAATCTGCTTGTAAGCAATGGGTACCACGAGCGTGATCGCCTTGGCGGCCACCAGCGCGAGAAGCGCAAAGACAACACGCCAGCGCAGATCGGGGCGGTTGGCAGGCCAGACGTAAGGCAGCAGCGCGCGCAGCACCGCGAGCTGCCCGGTCCGCGCTTTCAGCACGGCGTCGGCTCTCGATTGTGGCAGATCTTGCATCCGGAAAGTTCAGAGTCCCATCGGCGCGGACTGCCCGCGCGGCAAAAAAGGGCAGCTTGAAGCGCTGCCCTTACATTTCAAAGATATAGTCCTCAAGTGCCACCGCGCCAAGCACATCAGGACTTCGGCACTTTTACCTTTTGCTGAGGCAGGATCAGGTCGGGATTGCTAATCACCTCACGGTTGTCTTTGAAGATCGAACCGTAGAGCAGGCCGCTGCCAAGATAGCGCTTGGCGATGGCCCATAGCGTATCGCCTCGCTTGATAATGTAGATCTTAGCTTTCTCAGCCGTCGACGCGTCCTGAGCTGACGTTTGCTCCTGACCGCTTTCAAGAGCCGCGACTTGAGAGGCGGATTTGCCTCCCTCGGCTACGACCGGAGGCGGCGCCGGATTGGCGCGCTCGAAGGTGACCGTGGCGCGCGAAGCGACTTTCTGCGTGGCTTCGTCATAGCGCTCGGCGCGGAAGGTATGCGGTCCGAGTTCAAGCTTCTTATTTGTCTCTATCCGCCAAATGCCCAGACTGTTGGCCGTCACTTTGGCAACAGTCACATCATCGAAATAGAGCGACAGTTGCGCGCCGGGATCGGCGGTTCCTGTCACGGTGAGCTTGCCCGCTTGAGTACCGATGTCCTGATAGTCGACAGTATTGAGCGTGATCGCTGGCTTGGTCTGCTGCGGCGTCTCGCCTGCTGTGGTCGCTTGAATGGTCGGCTCAATCGATGCGACTTGCGTCTCCGGATGAGTCTCGTCCGGCTTTGCTACATCGCTCGGCACCGCCACATTTCCAGCTCGCTCAGTGGCAGCGGGTTCGCTTGCGTCGGCGAGAGGCGCGCTTCTGTCCTCTCCGACTTTGGCGACCGCCACCGATACGGTCTGCTGCGACGACAGAGCACGCGTTCCGTCCGGCGATATCGTCTTGAGCGACAGCGAATGATTGCCCTGCGGGAGCGGCTTCTCGAGCACGATGCTCCACTCGCCCTGCGCATCGGCGGTAGCAGTGGCGACTTTGGCGCCCCCACTCTCCAAGCTCACCGTCCAGCCTGGCTGGGCGCGGCCGGCAAGAACGCCTTCGCCGCTCGGCTCGACCAGCACCACATCGAAACTCGGCACGGTCATCGGCTTCGCCGGGGCTCCGGCTTCACCCGTGGCCGCGATCTGCGGCTGCGACGGTGCTTCGGCGGGGGCGGTTTGCGGTTGCGGCGACGTAGGAGACGCCGGAGGCGCGCTGGCCATTCCGGTCCGTTGCCCTATCGGCAGAGGTGGAATGATACCTTGAGAATACAGATAGAGCGCGGCGGCGCAGGCGGAGACGCCAACCAAAATGGCTGCAAACCAGCCGGTAGACCCTTTGCTGCGCTTCATTCCGATCAGCCCTCGGCGATGCGCGGCGCGCGTCGCCTCATGACGCGCAGAATTTTAGGGACCTGAAAAGGCCAAAAAAGGTCAAATTCCGCTCCCTCCGAGCGAAACTAGGGTTGCGCCGGCTGGGGCACCGGAGTCCCCCCGGGACCTCCCTGATCCTTTGGCGTCTCCCCAGGAGGCACGCGGGCGATCGTGACCATAGCCCGCCCCGCTAGCATGCGTGTGGTCTCGTCATATTCGTCTGCCCGGATGGTATGATTGCCGGTCTCGAGCTTGACCACCTTCTCGACGGTCCATTTGCCTTGGTCATCGACATCGAGCTTGGCAAAGGGACTATCGTCAAAAAAGATGTAGAGCGCAGTGCTGGGCGGCGCGGTGCCCGCTAGCTTCACTTTGCCCCCGGCGTCGCCGGCGTCCTGATAGTCGACCGTGGTGAATCTAATCGGCGGCGCGTGGTGTGGCGGCTCGCTCGAAGACTCACCTTGCGCCCCTTCAGGGGCGATCAGGCTCTTATCCCCCGGCGTTTCATCGGCGGTAAGCCGATACGTGGCAATCTGAGCAGCGGCCACCGGGATATGCAAACTGAGGAAAGCGAGACAGAGCGCACTCCCAATTCCTAGACTCAACACGGCAAGTTTTTTGATCATCCCAACGTTCCTTGAGACCTTTACTGAGCTTCCGCCAGGTGACTGATGTGACAGTTCTTTGATGGCGCGGGAACCCTATTCGATCGTGCAAGTTCCTGCCACCCCCGATCGAGAGATAGCGTTCCTTGACGGGCATCCAAGCCGAATGCCACATGATCCTCATGAATGACGTTCCTCTCGCCCCGGGTATCCGGAATATTTGCGTCTATTGCGGCTCGGGCACGGGGCGCAATCCGGCTTTTGCCAAGGCCGCGCGCGACTTCGGCCGCATGCTCGCGGAGAATCGCATCGGCCTCGTCTATGGCGGCGGCAGCCTCGGACTTATGGGCGAGATCGCCCATGCCACGCTCGACCATGGCGGCCATGTGACCGGCATTATCCCCGGCTTCCTGAGCGAGCGCGAGCATATGCTGGTCGAAGCCCAGGAGCTGATCGTCGTCGACGACATGCATCAGCGCAAACACTTGATGTTCGTGAAGTCGGACGCATTCGTCGCGCTGCCCGGAGGCATCGGCACGCTCGAAGAGTTCGTCGAGCAGCTGACCTGGTCGCAGCTTGGCCGGCACTCGAAGCCGATCGTGCTGGTGAATATCGAAGAGTTCTGGAACCCGCTGCTTAAACTCTTCGACAAAATGAGCGGCGAGCTCTTCGTCCGCCCTGGCCTCGAGCTCAACATGCTGGTGGTCGAGCGTGTCGAGGAGATCATTCCTGCAATCGACACAGCGTTGGCTCAATACCCCGCCGAAATGGGCGCCGAGGTAGAAGTCTCGGCGAAGTTCTAGGCCCTATTGCCTGTCGATCAGGCTGATGTCTTTGGGAAGGTCGAGCCAGTGATGGCGACGCGACGCCCAAAACAGTTTTGACGGTCGCGCGAAGGTTGGATCCGCAAAGCAGCCGACCGGCACGCCGAGCGTTCCCGGCAATCCTTCGGCCCGAAACAGCACCGCCGTGCCGCAAATCGGGCAGAAGAAGCTATCGACGAAGCGCCCCGAGTCGCCGTGCTGCCTATATGTGCGTTGTTCGCCAGTGATGCTCACGGCTGGCTCCGGGAAGATGGCTGCATAGGAGAACGCGCTGCCGGTGCCCCGCTGGCAATCTTTGCAGCTGCATAGATAGACCTCGAGCGGCTCGCCGCGCGCGGTAACGGTCAAACCGCCGCAAGCGCAACGAGCAACACGTTCAGGACCGTCTTGCTGATGCGCCATAGACTGATCTCCATGCCTTAGGCGCCAGTGGCGCCGTCGCGGATCAGCTTATAATTGATGGAGTCGAGCAGCGCCTCGAACGAGGCATCGACGATGTTCGGCGAGACGCCGACCGTGTACCAGCGGTTTCCTACGCCGTCGCGGCTCTCGATCAGAACGCGGGTGACAGCGTCAGTGCCTCCCGTGAGGATACGCACTTTGTAATCGACTAGCTCGAGGTCGTTGATGAAGCTCTGATAAGGACCGAGGTCCTTGCGGAGCGCCTTGTCGAGTGCATTGACAGGGCCGTTCCCCTCGCCGACCGACAGCACCGTCTCACCGTCGATGTGCACCTTCACTGTCGCCTCCGAGACAGTGACGAGCTCTCCACGCGCGTTGTGACGCCGCTCGACCATGACGCGGAACGAGTCGACCTCGAAGAATTGCGGCACGTTGCCGAGCATGCGTCGCGCGAGCAGCTCGAATGAGGCATCCGCCGCCTCGTAGGCATAGCCTTGAGCCTCGCGCTCCTTCACCTCGTCGAGCAGCTTGCTGATGCGCGGATCGTCCTTGGAAACCGGGATGCGGATGCGGTCGAGCTCGGCAAGGATGTTCGAGCGGCCCGCCTGGTCGGAGACGAGCAGCTTGCGGCGATTGCCGACGCTTTCGGGAGGAACATGCTCGTAGGTGCGCGGGTCCTTCTGCACGGCGGAGACATGGATGCCCCCTTTATGAGCGAAGGCCGCCTCGCCGACATAAGGCGCGTGGCGGTTCGGCGCCCGATTCAGCACCTCATCGAGGATGCGCGACGCGTGCGTGAGCGTCCTGAGTTTTTCCGACGTGACGCTGGTCTCGAAGCGGTCGGCGTAATCGGACTTCAGCATCAAGGTCGGGATGATCGAGGTGAGGTTCGCATTGCCGCAGCGCTCGCCAAGCCCATTCAGCGTGCCTTGAATCTGCCGCGCGCCGGCACGCACCGCGGCGAGCGAATTGGCGACGCCGTTGTCGGTGTCATTATGGACATGGATGCCGAGATGATCGCCGGGGATGTGCTTGACCACCTCGGTGACGATCGCCTCGATTTCCTCCGGCAATGTGCCGCCATTGGTGTCGCACAACACGACCCAGCGGGCGCCAGCCTCATAGGCGCCCTTGGCGCAGTCGAGCGCGTAGCCCGGATTGGCCGTGTAGCCGTCGAAGAAATGCTCGCAATCGATGAGCGCCTCGCGCCCGCTTGCAACAATTGCCGCGGTCGATTCTTTGATGGCGGCGAGATTCTCCTCGAGGGTCGTGCCGAGCGCGACATCGACGTGGAAGTCCCAGGTCTTGGCGACGAGGCAGATGGCATCGACCCTGGTTGCGAGCAACGCCTGGAAGCCTGGATCGTTCGAGAGCGAGCGGCCTGGCCGCTTGGTCATGCCAAACGCCGTGAGGCGCGCGTGCCCGAGCGGCTTGGCCTCGGCGAAGAGGCGCGTATCGGTGGGGTTCGCACCGGGATAGCCCGCCTCGATATAGTCGAGGCCGAGCACGTCGAGCTGCTGCGCGATCAGCCATTTGTCCTCGACCGAGAAGTCGACGCCATGCGTCTGGGCGCCGTCGCGCAGCGTCGTGTCGTAGAGCGAGATGCGTTCACGGGTCATCGGGCGACTTCCTTCCCCTCTCCCCTTGCGGGAGAGGGTGGGCGCGCCGCTCCTGCGGCGCGACGGGGTGAGGGGGGAGAGCCGATTGCTGAGCTAATCAGCTCCGCTACACCTCCGATATTTCTCAGGACGTCATTGTTCCAAAAGTGCAAGACGCGATAGCCGTTCTCGCCAAACCAGGCGTCGCGCCGCCTATCGCGCTCATTGTCCGCATGCTGGCCGCCATCAACTTCAATAACCATGCGCAATTCATAAGACAGAAAGTCAGCGAAGTATGGACCGATTGGAACTTGGCGACGGAACTTGGCATGCTCGAATTGGCGCGCCCGCAGTAATCGCCACAGCTTAACCTCCGCGCGGGTCGAGCTTTGCCTTAGCTTGCGCGCACGAGCGGCTGCGGGCGTAACGACTCGCAGGCGCTTTTTCCCCCTCACCCGGCTCGCGGCTTCGCCGCTCGCCACCCTCTCCCGCAAGGGGAGAGGGTTTTTGGTCGAGCCTCGCTGCGTCATCGGGCGACTTCCCAGGTGGTGACGAGCTCGCCCGTTTTCGGGTCTTTGGCGTCTTTCAACGTGATGCCCATGGCCTCAAGCTCGTCGCGGATGCGGTCGGCCTCTTTGAAGTTCTTCGCGGCACGGGCCGCGTTGCGTGCGCTGATCAAAGTATCGATCTTTGCCTTCGGTGCGGCCGAGACAGCTTTCTCGTCGCCAACCTTGACGCGCTCGATTTTTGCGCGAACTCCTGAGAAGCCGAGGAACGAAAGCGCGGCGCGAAGGCCGTCCCAATGCCCTGCGCTGTGCAACTTGTGCAGTTCGGCGATGGCCTTGGGCGTATTTAAGTCGTCTATCAAGGCATCGAGAACGGGGCCTGGGATGCCACCCGCGGTCTCCCTCCCTTCGAGATCGCCATACCACTCCCACAAGGTCTTATGCGCCTCATCGAGACTGACCAGAGTCCAGTCGAGCGGCTGCCGGTAGTGGGTTCGCAGCATATTGAATCTGAGGGCCTCTCCCGGCCACGCATAGCCCTGCCATCCTTCGAGCAACTCATGCACGGTGACGAAGTTGCCGAGGCTCTTCGCCATCTTCTCTCCTTCGACCTGGAGGAAGCCGTTATGCATCCAGACCTGCGCCATGATCTTGGTGCCGTGCGCGCAGCGCGACTGAGCAATCTCATTCTCATGATGGGGAAAGACGAGATCGATACCGCCGCCGTGGATGTCGAACACATCACCGAGATGTGCCTCGGCCATGGCTGAGCACTCGATGTGCCAGCCGGGCCGGCCGCGCGCAGCGATGCCGGCGGGCGACGGCCATGACGGTTCGCCGGGCTTCGACGGCTTCCACAGCACGAAGTCCATGGGGTCCTTCTTGAAGGGGGCGACCTCGACTCTCGCGCCGGCGATCATCTCGTCGAGCGAGCGGCAAGAGAGCTTGCCGTAGTCCGGCATCAAGGCGACGTGGAACAGCACATGGTCCTCAGCCACATAGGCAGAGCCGCGTTCGACCAAACGCTCGATCATCGCCTTCATCTGAGAAATGTGCTCAGTCGCGCGCGGCTCGACAGTCGGATTAAGAGCGCCGAGCGCGGCCATGTCCTTGTGAAACTGCGCCTCGGTCTTCTCGGTGACGCGCCTGATCGCCTCGTTCAGCGCAAGGTCCGGGTATTCCTCCGCCGCCCGCGCGTTGATCTTATCGTCGACGTCGGTGATATTGCGGACATAGGTGACATGCTCCGGGCCGTAGAGGCGCCGCAGCAGCCGGTAGAGCACATCGAACACGATGACCGGCCGCGCATTGCCGATATGGGCGAAGTCGTAGACCGTCGGCCCGCACACATACATGCGCACGTTGGAGGGATCGAGCGGCTCGAAGACCTCTTTCTTGCGGGTGAGCGTGTTGTAAAGCTTAAGCGCCACTGACCAAGCCCCTTCGGCTCGAGGCCCGCCCTGCTCGTTCGGTTTTGATGGAGATAGTTAAAGGAGGAACGACCGGGCGAGCTTGTTTGCTAGCCCGGAATGATGCCGCACAAAATCGTAAAGATGGGTTGCTTTTGCATCATCTTGGGGCTGCTTATGGCGGTAATCGACCAAAGCGTCAAGCAACGGCCCTGCGAAACATCTTATTGATGCCGCATTGACCCTCGATTTTAGCCGCGCATAATGCGTCGGGCCCTGGGGAGTGGAACCAACTTCGTGAACGCTAAGCGCAATTTTCGGCGTCTGATCGCGTCGCCGGTGCGAACGATCGGCCGCGCCCGGCTGGTTGCGCTAGCGCTATCCGGCGCGGCGCTCATGGGCGGCGCCCCCCTTGCTTTAGCGCAAACCGACCAGCAAATCCGCTGCATGCAGCTCCAGCAGGACCTTGCCGCGGCGCAAGGTGGCGGAGGAGCCAATAGCGGCGACGTCGCCCGCATCGACCAGCAGATTGCCGCAGCAGACCGAGTGTTCCAGGGCACGCAGGCGGCCATGGAGGATGCGGGCTGCTTCCAGAGTTTCTTCATCTTCGGCCGCGGCTTGGTCAGAAACCCGCAATGCCTGAAGATGAACGACCGCGTCGAGGATGCGCGACGCCAGCTAAGCCAGCTGCAGGAGCAGCGTCAGGCGCTCACCGGCGGTGGGGGAAACAGGCGGCGCCAGGCCGAGCTTCAGGATGCGCTGGCGCGCGCCGGCTGCGGCGGACAACCTCGGCAAACGGCGCGGCGGGGCGGCTTGTTCGATATTTTCGGCGGCGGCCAGGACGAAGAGGTACAAGACATTCCGCAGACGCCGATCTATCGCAGCATCGATCCGAACGGCCGCTATCGCTCGGTATGCGTGAGGCTGTGCGACGGCTTCTTCTATCCGATCAGCTACGCCACCTACGCGAGCCATTTGGCGCAGGAGGCCCAGCAGTGCCAATCGAGTTGCGCCGCGCCAGCCGAGCTCTACGTCTATCGCAACCCTGGCCAGGAGATCGAGCAGGCCATCTCGCTCAGCGGTTCAGCCTACATGGATCTTCCAGTCGCTCTCAGGTTCCGCAAGGAATATGTGCAGGGCTGCTCGTGCAAGCAGGCCGAATACAATCCGACGGAAATCGAGGCGGCCAACAAGCGCGCTGAGGCGGATGCCGCCTCGCAACCAGGCAAGGGCAAAGGCAAAGGCAAGGTTGCCGCGACCTCTCCGGCGCCCGCCCCCGCCGGCCAGACCGCTGCGCCTCCCGCCCCACCGGGTGGTCAACCGCAGCTCGACCTCGACGTCACGGGCAGCACGCCGCCGGCAAATCCTGCCCCTGCGGCGGCAACACCGCAGAATCCACCTCAGGCACAGACTCCTCCGGCACCTCCGGCCGCTGCTGCTCCCCCTCCGCCGCCGGCAGCATCGGCATCATCGGCGCCGGCGGGCTCGTCCAGCGTCGTCAAGAAGACGGCCAAGCCGGCAACCGCTCCGGCCGCGCAATAATCTAGGCCTTGTGGCCCTCGAGCCGCGCCGCCGCGCGGGCTCTCCCGATCAGCGGCAAAAGATGCTTGAGCTCAGGCCCCTGTTCCTCGCCAGTAAGCGCGAGGCGAAGCGGCTGAAACAGCGCCCTGCCCTTGGCTCCGGTCGCGGCCTTGATGGCCGATGACCATGTCGACCAGGTAGCCTCGTCCCAGGGCTCGGGCGGCAAGAGTCCAGCGGCGGTGTGGCAGAGCTCGCGGTCTTCGATCACCGGCTGCAACGGACCTTGTGCGACGCGCCACCAGCGCTTGGCCTCGTCAAGGCGCCCGAGATTACCACGCACCGTCTCCCAGAATTCTTCGCTGCCGCCAACGCCCATGGCGTGAAGCCGCGGCGCAACGGCGCTGAAAGGCAGCATGTGCAAGAGCTTCGCGTTCAACGCGCGGAGCTCTGCCGGATCGAAGCGCGCGGGCGCACGCGACAATTTCGACAAGTCGAAGCTCTGCACCAGCTCATCGAGGCTAGTGTGCGGCGCGATCGGATCGGAGGTGCCGATCGTCGCCACGTAGCTTGCTACGGCGAGCGGCTCGATCCCGTCCTGGCGCAGGCCTTCGATCGCGAGGGAGCGATCGCGCTTCGACAAGGCCTGTCCGTCGGCGGTCACCAAGAGGCTGTGATGGCCGAAAGCCGGAGGCGGGGCGCCGAGCGCCTCGAACAGCTGAATTTGCGGGGCGGTGTTGACCACGTGATCCTCGCCGCGGATCACGTGAGTAATGCCTAGGTCGATGTCGTCGACAACGCTCGGAAGCGTGTAGAGATAAGTGCCATCCGCCCTGACTAGCACGGGGTCAGACAATGAGGCGGCATCGACATGCTGCTGGCCGCGTACAAGGTCATTCCAGACCACGTCAGGCGTTTCGAGCTTGAAGCGCCAATGGGGCTTACGCCCTTCGGCTTCGAGCCGCGCTTTGTCCTCTTCGGTCAGCTTCAATGCGGCGCGGTCATAGACCGGGGGCCGGCCGCGGGCGAGCTGACGCGTGCGTTTGAGCTCTAGCTCCTCGGGAGTCTCATAGGCTGGATAAAGCCGCCCTATTGCCTTTAGTTGCTCCGACACACCAACGTACCGCAGTAAGCGATCCGACTGGCGAACCTGCTTTGACCAATCGATGCCGAGCCAAGCGAGATCCTCCTCGATGCCGCGCGCGAATTCCTCGGTGGAGCGCTCTCTATCAGTGTCGTCGAGGCGAAGCAGCAAGTGGCCGCCCGTCTTCCGCGCGTACAGCCAATTGAGCAGCGCGGTGCGGATATTGCCGGCATGAAGCCGCCCAGTCGGGCTCGGCGCGAATCTGACCGTGACGCTCATGAGGAGAGCTTCTCGCGGAACTTATTGGTGATGGGATAGCGGCGGTCGCGGCCGAAATTCTTGGCGGTAATTTTGACACCCGGCGCCGCCTGCCTCCGCTTGTATTCGGCGAGGTAGAGCATGCGCTCGACCTTCTTCACGAGCTCAGGCGAGTGGCCGCGCGCGATGATCTCGGGCAGCGGCATCTCGAGCTCGACCAGGCAATTGAGGATGTCATCGAGCACGTCGTAAGGCGGCAGCGTGTCCTGGTCCCGCTGATTTGCCTTGAGTTCAGCGCTGGGCTCCTTGGTCAGCACGTTCTCAGGGATGACGATGCCGGTCGGCCCGAGGCAGCCTTTAGGCCGCTCTCTGTTGCGGTAGCGCGCGAGCGCATAGACTTGCGTCTTGTAGAGGTCCTTGATCGGGTTGAACCCGCCATTCATGTCGCCATAGAGGGTGGCATAGCCGACCGAAACCTCGGACTTGTTGCCGGTGGTGATCACGATCGGCCCAAACTTGTTGGAGAGCGCCATGAGGAGAGTGCCACGCGCGCGGCTCTGCAAGTTCTCCTCGGTCGCGTCGGGGCTCGTGCCGGCGAATGGGTTGGCCAGACCCTTGGTCAATCCCTCGACGGCATCGTGGATCGGAATGATGTCGTAGCGGACGCCAAGCGCTTCGGCGGTCGCAGCCGCGTCGTTGAGACTCTCATTGCTGGTGAAGCTGTAAGGCAGCATGACGCAGCGCACGCGGGCGGCTCCGAGCGCATCCACGGCCATCACCGCGCAAAGTGCTGAGTCCACGCCGCCGGAGAGGCCCAGCACTACGCCGGGGAAACCATTCTTATCGACATAGTCGCGCAAGCCGGTGATACAGGCGAGATAGTTGGCGGCATCCCCTTCTTCGATCTCGGCAATAAGTCCCGGCAGGCAGCGCCAGCGTCCGTTTTCGCGCTGCCACTCGGTGACGCCGACTGCCTCTTCCCAGGCCGGCATCTGCACGGCGAGCGAGGCATTGTCATTGAGCACGAAGGACGCGCCGTCGAACACGAGCTCGTCCTGCCCGCCGACCTGATTAACATAGGCGAGCGGAAGCCGCGTCTCGGTGACCCTCGTTTCGGCAACGCCGTAACGCACCTCCTGCTTATCCATCCAATAGGGTGAGCCGTTCGGCACGATGAGCAACTTCGCCCCAGCATCGGCAAGGGCGTCGCAAACCTCCTCGCTCCAGATATCTTCGCAGATGGGGACGCCTAGCTTCGCCCCTCTGAAGTCGATCGGCTCTGGCATCGGACCCTGCGCGAAGACACGTTTCTCATCGAACACGCCGTAATTCGGTAGGTTGTTTTTGTAACGCACTGCCTCGATGCGGCCCCTGTCGAGCAGGGCAACGGCATTGTACACGAAGGGTCCGTCGCCCCACGGGAGTCCGACAAGCACTGCCGGTCCACGATCACCGGTATCTCGGGCGAACTCCTCGCAAGCCTCGCGTGCCGCTTTCTGCAGAGCGGGTTTGAGCACGAGGTCCTCGATCGGATAGCCGGTGAGATAGAGCTCGGTGAAGACGATGAGATCGGCGCCCGCCTCGGCGGCGCGAGCGCGCGCCTCGCGAGCCCTGGCGAGGTTGCCCGCAATATCGCCGACCACGGGGTTGAGCTGTGCGAGCGCAAGCTTGAAGGAGTCGGTGATCTTGTGCGCCATAGCAGGAACTTAGAACGAAACTCTCCAACTTGACTCGTCATGCACGGCCGACGTGCCGGGCATCCACGAATTTACACGGGTGCAGCGGACTCAATCGTGCATGGCCGGGACAAGCCCGGCCATGAAGGGGTGAGGACCGGCAATGCGTCGCGGACTACTCGCCGGCGGCAATCGAGATCTCTGGCTCGGGCCGCCCTTCACGCTCCCGTTTCAGTCGCTCGGCCATAATGAAGGCGAGCTCGAGCGATTGGTCGGCGTTGAGCCGCGGGTCGCAATGGGTGTGGTAGCGGTCCGACAGATCGGTTTCGGTGACGGCCTTGGCGCCACCCACGCATTCGGTCACGTTCTGTCCGGTCATCTCGACATGGATGCCGCCGGCATGGGTGCCTTCACTGCGGTGGATATCGAAGAACGACTCGACCTCCGACAGGATGAGATCGAAGGGCCGCGTCTTGTAGCCGCTTCCTGCCTTTATGGTGTTGCCGTGCATGGGATCGCTTGCCCACACCACCACCTTGCCTTCCCGTGTTACGGTACGGATCAGAGACGGAAGGTGCTTGGCGACCTTGTCGGCGCCAAAGCGGCAGATCAGCGTGAGGCGCCCCGGCTCGTTGTGCGGGTTGAGCACGTCGATCAGCTTGAGTAGCTCATCGGCGCCCAGGCTGGGGCCAACCTTCAGTCCCACAGGGTTCTTGATGCCCCGCAGATACTCGATATGCGCCTGGTCGAGCTGCCGCGTGCGATCACCGACCCACAGCATGTGTCCTGAGGTCGCGTACCAGTCGCCCGAGGTGGAATCGACGCGCGTGAAGGCCTGCTCGTAGCCGAGCAAAAGCGCCTCATGGCTTGTGTAGAAGCTCGTGGTACGGAGTTGCGGCGTGTTATCGGCGTTGAGCCCGCAGGCGCGCATGAAGCGCAAGGTCTCGGCGATATGCTCGGCCAGTTCCTGATAGCGGTGCCCGGCGGGGCTGTCCTTGACGAAGCCCAGGTTCCAACGATGCACATGCTCGAGATTGGCGTAGCCGCCTTGCGCGAAGGCGCGCACCAGGTTGAGCGTCGCCGCCGACTGGCGATAAGCCATCAGCATGCGCTGCGGATCTGCCTTGCGGGCATCCTCCGTAAAGTCGGTGGCATTGATGATGTCGCCGCGATAGCTCGGCAATGACTTGCCGTCTTTCGTTTCCATCGCGCTCGAACGCGGCTTGGCGAACTGGCCAGCAAGCCGCCCCACCTTCACTACTGGCGAGCCGCCGGCATAGGTGAGGACCACCGCCATCTGCAGGAATACGCGGAAGAAGTCGCGGATCGCGTCGGCGCGATGCTCGAGAAAGCTTTCGGCGCAATCCCCGCCCTGCAGCAGGAACGCCTCGCCCGCAGCCACGCGGCCGAGCTTGGCCTTCAGCTCGCGCGCCTCGCCGGCAAACACGAGCGGCGGGAAGGTCGCAAGCTGCTTCTCGACCTGCTCGAGCTGCGCGCGGTCCGAATAGACCGGCGCCTGCTCGATTTTCTTGCTGCGCCAGCTATCTGGGGTCCAGCGGGGTGCCATCCGAGGGCTCTCCATGAAAAGTGACCGGTATATAGGCGATTGACGGAACCCTGACTAGGCGCGCCGCTTCATTGCCTGACTTTGTTGAGCATGCCACATATCCCTTAACGCGAGGCCAAGGGACCGCCATGGACCCCCGACATCTCGAACACGGGCACCACCCGCGCGATATCGCAAGGCGCCTCGAGATCGGGCCCAAGGCGAGCTATCTGCGCGACTGGGTCTATGGTGGCATTGACGGCACGGTCACCACCTTCGCCATCATGGCGGGCGTCGTAGGCGCGAGTCTCCAGCCCCGCATCGTCCTCATTCTCGGCGCCTGCAACCTGCTTGCTGACGGCCTCTCTATGGCAGCGGCCAATTACTCAAGCACCAAGACAGAGATCGATGAATATGAGCAGGTCCGCCGCATGGAGGAGCGGCACGTCGATATCACGCCTGAGGGCGAGCGCGAGGAAGTCCGCCAGATCTTCGAGGCCAAGGGTTTCAAGGGCGAGGCGCTCGACAGCGCCGTGGATGTGATTACGAGCCAGCGGGAGCGCTGGATCGAGACCATGATGACCGAGGAGCATGGCCTGCCGCCCATCACGCGTTCACCCAGCCGGTCGGCGCTCTTCACCTTTCTGGCTTTCGTGCTGTGCGGCAGTGTCCCGCTGCTCGCTTATCTCTTTCAGGTGCCGCATGCCCTCCCCGTCGCAACCGTCATGACCGGGGCTACGTTTTTTGCCATCGGATCATTGCGTAGCCGCTGGTCGCCTACTCCTTGGTGGCGCGCCGGGCTTGAGACCTTCGTCATCGGTATGTCCGCCGCCATCGTGGCCTATATTGTCGGAGATTTCCTGCAACAAATCGTTTGACGTAATCAGTAACTTCCACACTGGCAAAAATGGCACGATAGCGCTCATGGCGATCAAGGAACCAAGCTTCACGGTCGGTATCGAGGAGGAATACCTCCTGGTCGACAAGGACAGCCGCGACCTCGCGCATGAGCAGCCGCCGGAGTTGCTCGCCAAATGCGAGGAGGCTTTGCGCGATCAGGTCAGCCCCGAATTCCTGCGCTCGCAGATCGAGGTCGGCACACGGGTCTGCAATTCGATGCAGGAGGCCCGCGATCAGCTGATCCATCTCCGCAGCACGGTGGGGCGCATCGCCGACGAGTTCGGGCTTGCGCCGATCGCCTCATCGACTCATCCCTTCGCCGAATGGTCGGCCCAACAGCACACGGACAAGGAACGCTACAACGTAATCGCCCACGACCTGCAGCAAGTGGGGCGTCGACTCGTGATCTCCGGCATGCACGTCCATGTCGGCATCGAGGACGACGATCTTAGGATCGATCTGCTCGGCCAGGCGGCCTATTTCCTGCCGCATCTCCTTGCGCTCTCGACCTCCTCGCCATTCTGGCAAGGGACCCAGACCGGACTCAAGTCTTACCGGCTCTCGATCTTCGATGAGCTACCGCGCACTGGCGTGCCCCACCAATTTTCGAGCTATAGCGAATACGAGCGCACCATCGAGCTTCTGGTGAACGCAGGGCTAATCGAGGACGCCACCAAGATATGGTGGGACTTGCGGCCTTCGGCACGCTTTCCCACGCTCGAGATGCGCATCACCGACGTTTGCCCGCTTGTCGAAGACGGCATCGCCATCGCCTCGCTCTTTCGTTGCATCCTGCGGCTGCTTTATCGCCTGAGGCGGGAGAATCAGCGCTGGCGCCATTACCCGCCCTTCCTCGTGCGCGAGAACCGCTGGCGCGCGCAGCGCTACGGCATCGAGCAGGGCATGGTCGATTTCGGCAAGGGTGCGGTAGTGCCCTTCCCTGTCCTGCTCGAGGAATTGTTCGAGCTCGTTGCCGAGGATGCCGCCCATTTTGGCTGCATCGCCGAGGTCGCGCATGCGCGCATGATCGTACAGCGCGGCACGAGTGCGGATCGCCAGCTTGCCCGCTATGAGGCGATAAAGCAGCTCGGCGGCAGCGAGCAGGCCGCGCTGGTCGGCGTGGTGGACGAGATTGTCGAGGAGACCTTGATGCTGCCTACAACGGCGCCCGCGCCAAGCGTCGTTGCCGCGCAGGCGTCCTAAAGCGTGGTGGCCATGCCGCCGTCGACATTGAGCGCGGCGCCAGTGATATAGGACGCGTCGTCGGAGGCAAGGAACAGCGCCGCATTGGCGATGTCCTGCGGCGTGCCAAAGCGCCTGAGTGGCGTCTGGGTGAGCAGCGCCTTGGCGACCATCGGATTCTGCAAATAGCGGCCGATCAGCGCCGTCTCGACATAACCGGGAAGCAATGTATTCACGCGGATGCCGTAGGGCGCGTATTCCACCGCGAGGCTCCGCGACAGAGCCGACACAGCTCCCTTCGTTGCCGAATAGACGGCCATCTGGCGCGTATGTTTGCTCGCCATGATCGAGGAGAGATTGATGATCGAGGCGTTGCCCGAGGCCTTCAGTAGGTCGAAGGCCTCGCGCGCGCAGCGCACCGTGCCGTCGAGATTGGTCTTCCAAACCTTGTCCCAAGCCTCGTCCGACAGATGGCGGAAGTCCGAGCGTTCGCCTACGCCGGCATTGTTGACGAGGACGTCGAGCCGTCCGCGGGCCGCATCGATCTCGGCCATCAACGCCTTCACTTGCGGCGTGTCGGTGACGTCGACCTCATGCGCCGAAGCCGCGCCATTGCTCTTGACGATGGCTTCCGCGACCTCCGTCGCCGCCTCGCCGTCACGGTCGGCGACAATCACGGCGGCGCCCTCACGGGCAAAGGTCTCGGCGATGGCGCGGCCGATCCCGGCGCCACCTCCAGTGACCAGCGCGACTTTGTCCTCAAGCCGCCGCATCTGATCCTGCGATAGGCGTGGGCGCTTCCCACTTATGGCGCAGCGTTACGAGCTCCTCGGCGGCCGAGGGGTGCAGCGCCATGGTCGCGTCGAGCTGAGCCTTGGTCACACCGAGACGGAGGGCGATCGCCGCCATCTGCACGATCTCGGCAGCGTCAGGGCCCAGAATGTGGAGGCCGACCACCTTGTCGGACTTCATCTCGATGACGAGCTTCATCATCATTTTCTCTGTGCTGCCGCTGACCATGGAGCGGAGCAGCGTGAAGCTTGTCTTATAGATGTCTACCGGGCCGTGTAACTCCCGCGCCTTCTCCTCCGACAGTCCGACCGTGCCGATCTCGGGCTGGGAGAACACGGCCGTAGGGATGAAGCTGTAATCGACGGCAGTCGGCTTGTTGTTGAACAGCGTCTCGGCAAAGGCGTTGGCATCGTGGATGGCGACCGGGGTGAGATTCTTGCGGTCTGTCACGTCCCCCACGGCATAGATGTTGCCGATCGAGGACTGGGAGAATTCGTCGACCACGACGCAGCCTTTCACTCCGAGCTTGACACCGGCCTCCTCGAGGCCAAGCCCGGCGGTAGTGGGCATCCGGCCGGTCGCCGCCATGACGAGATCGGCAGCGACCGAGCCGCCGCGTTTGAAATAAACGCGGTAACAGCCTTTCTCCTTCTCCACCGAAGCGACATCTGTATCCATGCGAAGGTCGATGCCACGATCCCGCATGGCGTCCGCCAACCCATCCCGGAGGTCGCTGTCGAAATCGCGCAACACCTGTTCACCGCGATGCACCACGGTCACATCGACGCCGCAGCTCCTGAAGATCGAGGCGAACTCCATACCGATATAGCCGGCGCCGATAATGACGATGCTTTCCGGCAATTGCTCGAGCTCGAAGCATTGGTTGGAACTGATCAGATGCTCCTTGCCGGGAACGTCGGGCATCATGGGATGAGAGCCGGTTGCCACCAAGATAGTCTTGGCGGACATGGCTGCATTGCCGGGCCCGAGATGCACGGTATGAGCGTCCTCCAGTCTTGCATGAGTCATGAAGCGGTCGACGCCGGCCTTCTCCAGGATCCTCGTATAGACGCCGTTCAGCCGGTCTACCTCGCGCCTGACATTGCCGATCAGCGTCGGCCAGTCGAACTTCAGGTTTTCGTAAGTCCAGCCGAAGCATTCGGCCTCGGCGAATTCGCTCGCATATTGGCTGCCATAGACGAGGAGTTTTTTCGGGACGCAACCGCGGATCACACAGGTCCCGCCGACGCGATATTCCTCTGCGATGCCGACCTTGGCGCCGAGCTCGGCAGCAAGACGCGCCGCGCGAACTCCGCCGGAGCCCGCGCCAATGACGAACAGGTCATAATCGTACTGAGCCACCTGGCGTCAGGCTCCTGCGCGGCGCAACAGCTTCACCCCGTTGCTGCCCGCCACGATAGCCAAATCGGCGATGCCAAGGAACAGCCCATGCTCGACCACGCCGGGGATCCGTTTCAATGCGAAGGCGAGAACTTCGGGCTCGGGGATCGCGCCGAAAGCACAATCGACGATGAGGTTGCCTTGGTCGGTGACGAAAGGCGCTTCCCCTTTCCCCGGCCTAATCTTGATGTCGCCGTGACATCCCGTCTCGACGGCAATGGCCTCGATCAGCCGCATGGTCGCGAGCAAACCAAAGCGCACCACTTCGACAGGAAGCGGATAGGTTCCGAGCGTCGGCACGACCTTGCTCTCATCGGCGATCACCACCATGCGGTCCGATGCAGTGGCAACGATTTTCTCGCGCAGCAGCGCGCCGCCGCCGCCTTTGATCAGGCGGAGCTGATCGTCCATCTCATCGGCGCCGTCGACAGTGAGATGGAGCCGCGGCGTCTCGTCGAGCGTGGTGAGCGGGATGCCAAGACCTTCTGCCTGCGCGCGGGTCACCTCCGAAGTCGGGACGCAGACGACCTGTAGGCCTTGCGCTACCCTCTCTCCCAGCGCGTTGACAAAGCGAGCGGCGGTCGACCCGCTGCCGAGGCCGAGCTGCATGCCGTCCTCGACGAGATCGAGTGCGGCGCGCGCCGCGCTCTCCTTGAGGTCGTCAGTCTTGAGCAAGCCTCTCCCCAAATATGGAAGCCGCCAATCACCCGCCGCTCTCTACGCTGCCGCTTGCACGCTCGCAAGGCGCGTGTGAGAGAACGCGGATGCTAAAGGGCTCAACCATCGTGTTCGATCTCGACGGTACGCTTGTCGACACCGCGCCGGATCTGACCAATGCACTGAATCATGTGCTTACACGGCGCGGCCACGCCGCCGTGCTGGCTGCAACCGTCCGCTCGGCGGTGAGACACGGCATACGGGTCAATATCGAGGAGACTTTGCGCAGACTCGGAACATGCGACGATGTCGACGAGCTGGTTGCCGAGTTCCTCGTGCACTACAAGGCGAATATTGCACGGCAGAGCCGCCCCTTCCCGGGCAGCGTGCCGGCGCTGGAGCGTCTGACGAACCAAGGAGCGAGGCTCGCGGTGTGCACCAACAAGCGAGAGAGCTTGAGCCGGCTCCTCCTGCAAGAGCTTGATCTCGAACGTTATTTCTCGGCGATCGCAGGCCGCGACACCTTCGCCGTGGCAAAACCGGACCCCGGTCATCTTACCGGTGTCATGGAACTCGCCGGGGGCGACGTCACGCGCGCTCTCATGGTGGGCGACAGCGACATCGATGTGCAGACCGCCAAGGCGGCGCGCGTGCCGATCATCCTGGTAAGCTTCGGTTACGGACCAACGCCTCGCGGCACGTTTGAGCCCGAGGCGACGATCGATCATTTCGACCAGCTCGAACTGTGCGCTGCAACACTACTCGGCACAAAAATGATGCGGCATGCACGTTCCTGACACGCCCTAATACCGCCCAAGATCAGCCCTATTTCGACCCGGCAGCTCTCAACGAAGAGCCATAGTCAAAGCACACTTTGACACCTGTAAGTGAGAGGGACTTCAGGAACTTAGAGGGAGAGAGGGAAATGCTGAGGCGTGTCGTAATCGGCGTCGCAATGCTCTGCTTTATGGGGGGAGCCGCTTATGCCGTTGATGAAGAGCCGGCGGATAACGAGTGCAGCGATCAGGTCGCCAGCACCGATGAAGCCGTGCAAACCAAGATCGATGCCAATGCCTTGAGCGATGCCGATCAGCAGAAGGTCAATCAGCTTCTCGACGAGGCGGACGCGCTTTGCACCGAGGGGAAATTCCAGGACGCAAGCGCGAAGCTGACGACCATCAACGGCATGATCAACAAGAGATAGTATGAGGTTCGCTAAGGGCCGGCGGCAGCACGCGCTACCCGTCGGCCTTCGTCCATGCCAAGTGCGGACCGAGGCGGTGCGTAACGCATTGCCCATCGCCGCCATCGCGCTGGCCGCCGCGCTTTGCTGTTCTCCGCATCGCGCTTTGGCGCAAGATGCACAGTCGCAATCAGGCGTGACGCAGCCGCAATCAGGCGTGACGCAGCCGCAATCGACCGAGAGCAGCAAGGAGGATCGGGCCGTGCCTGCGGATGCGGGCAACAAGCAGGAAGAAGACTCTCCCGATGCCGCCTGTATCCGGGAGCTAGCCGCTTCCGAGCAGGCTTTTCAAGACAAGCTCGAGGCCAAGGCTTTGAGCGAGGCCGATGCCGAGAAGCTCACCCAGCTCTTGGATGACGCCGATGCCGCCTGCAGCGAAGGAGATGTCAGAGAGGCGAGGCAAAAGCTCGAAACCGTCAACGAGACCGTTGCCAAGGCAAAATGAGGCGCGCTTGCTTGACTTACCGGAGGCGCAATCGCTAAATCCGGGCTGACACCCGACGCGGGCGGTTAGCTCAGCTGGTAGAGCACTGTGTTCACATCGCAGGGGTCACTGGTTCGAGTCCAGTACCGCCCACCAACCGCATCTCCTTGAAATGAAATTGGTTTTTTTGAGGATAGCCCTGGCCTGGTTCAGGCTGGGCAACGCCGCGGGCAACTCCCTGTAAGTTTCGCATATATAAAGTGACTCGGCGTCCGCTATCATTGCGCACCGGCCCTGAGGCAAGGAGTCCCTCAAGATTTTGCCTTGGTGGTTTCCGCACAGAAGCGGTGGCATCACTTTTCGGTAAGCAACTCCCCAAGATACCGCGAGTTGGACCGATCGGGGCGGAAGCGGTCTCGGACGGGCTCAGACCCCTGAGGCAGTCTCCTTATTGAACTGGTTCGGGAGGCTTGGAGAACGCCCAACGGGAAAGCTTGAGGTGACCGACAATTGCTGCCGCAATGGCCATGCGGTCCTCCTCTTTCAAAGCTTTCCGGAAACCGGGAATCGTCACCTTCTTGAGACCGAAGGCGATGTCAAAGGCGAGCTGTTGCTCGGGGGTCCATTTGGCCAATGTTGCCTCGTTAGGCGCCCCGCGAATCTGATATAAACAAGCAGACCCATCGTGGGTCGACCCCAAATTCGAGAACTGGCCCCGACAAAATCTGCTTGGTCGGGTCTTCTTTTTGCCGAATCGCATTAGAGTTTCAATGGCTCCGGACTAGAGCCGATACACGCATGGAGCCCCGGACTAGGGCCCAGTTCGGGGCTTCTTCGCGAACTTCCGGATG